>NZ_PPCY01000008.1:0-219527 GCF_002959795.1 Veillonella sp. S13054-11 | reverse complement strand
TATTGATCCTATTACACCATTAATTATGACTAAATCTAATCAGAATTTGTATAAGAATATAAGTAATTATTTTCAAGATTTTTCATATACTCGTAAGAATATGAGTGCAAATGAAGAAAAAACTATTGAGTTATATGGTAATATTTTGGTATATCATGAATTAATCTCGGGAGAATCTATTTTAAAATACAATTATATTAATGCTGAAGATAATGGAGTTCATCATTTAAGGAAATTAAAAAAAGAAATTATAGTACCTTCTGATATAGTCGCGTCAAATATTGATATTAATATAAAAAGTCAGAATATGATTCTGAAGGATGATAGTAACTATATGCCTGAAAATACAGATTACGAAGGCTGTTTAAGGTTGCTAAATATTTTATATGAGAAATATAATTGGGATAAGACCGAGTCTAAAGGCAAAACGGCATTAGTTAAAAGTAAAGAGCAATTACAATATTATGCAGTATTAATGAGTGCGTGGATTGCAACAAAACCATTAAAAGTTATATTACAAGCGTGTATGAATCATTTTTGGCATAATGGTAGACCATTGAAAATTGAACTTCTTGATTTTGATGGAAAGAGAAAAATTGTTGATTTTGATATAAAAAATCCGCTGCATATTAATACGGTGATTAATAATATTGTTAAGGATATAGAAAATAAAATAAAATACAAAATCAAAAATTATGTTTCAAACTATATGGATTTATATTCTTATAAAAATCAGAAAAAGGTGCCTGACTGGGAAGCCTATTTAGAGTATGGAACTAAAGATCCGATAATAATTGAATTACAGAACTGGGGTTTTTCAAGAACAGTTGCTAGTCTTTTGAAGAAGGAATTTGCAGAGTTCCTAAAAAAAGATTGCTTTGGTGAGTTAAATATTAATGAGGCGGGGCTAAAAAAGGCGTTAGCTAATAGTAGATACAAGGAGGAATATTTAGAAGTATCTATGCTTTATGGCTGGTAGATAAAAAATCAAATTTGGTTGTATTAAGCCAATTTGTAAGCCATTTCTTTATGATTAGATAAATTTTTTTGAGGAAATGAATTCTTATAAGACGTAAATAGAAGATTAATATAGTTCCATTAATACGTATATATAGTGTTTTTTAGTGTATAATGAAAAAATATTTTATGTGGAGTTTTATAGGGTCAAAATTCCTAAACTGCGTGTCACTGGTTCGATTCCGGTTAGGCGCACCAAAAAAATAATTAATGAGCATATGTTTTTTAGTATTATGCCTTTTTAGGAGCCAAGATTTAATTCTTGGCTCTTTTTAGGTTTTGAAATTTAAAACACCGTTTCTATAGAGCAGAATAGGTTTGAAAACCTGCTTTTATCAAAAATTATTCATATGCTAATTAAACATAAGCTTTATGATAAGTATTCCTTAATAATGATATAATTAAGATATATATTCAGTTACATATTTAGTTACATATTCAGTTAAACATTATATGGAAGCAACAGTGTATAGTGGAGAGTCTATATGAGTATTTACAATTGGATTCAAGAAAAACTATTTGATGATTACGAAGAATGGCGTTTGAGGTGCCCTGATTATAATCGAAATGGTTTTAATATAGTAGGAATAGATAATACCCTAAAGGCTATGCATGATGGATTTTTCATGTATATAGAATTGTATCCACCTTATGCCATCGATGGTTGCACTGCGATGAAAGCGCGTGTAGGAAAAACACCAGATGCAGTAGATATATTCTTAGACATAGATGGTAAGACGTATCGTATGGCTGATGTAAGTTATCCTGATGCAGTGAAGATGATGCGGGCCTTTGTGAAAAAACGCAGAGCACCTGATTGTAGTTTGTGTGTAGAAGCAGCGTATCTAGATATCAATCAGATGCGACCTACATTTACAGAGTTAGCAACGTTGTTGCTAGGCGATGCTAAACAAGCTAAATCGTTTATGACCAAGGCTAAGTTGCGCTCCATGGAAGAATTAGAAGATAGTTGGTGGAATTTCTATGAGAAACTAGTAGCTAAAGGATATGCTGTAGAGCTAAGCTGTAAATGTGAATTAGAGGATTTTATTTATTATGTACAGAAATTAATACGTAACAAGTCTTTAGATACCGGCGAAGATCTAACTATTGACCTATCAGCATTAGATGAAGATCAAGTTATTATGGACTGGTGTGCTGATCTTAATTCTAAATGGGAAAACTATACGTTAGCAGGCATGGACATCGGAACCGATAGCTTTGTACTTATGGTGCTTTCAAATGAGGAATTCAAAACAGCCCAAGAACTAGCGAAAGAATTATTACATAGAATCGATGTAGCTGAACGCTCATGATATAACAGAAATTATGATGAGTAGCGTGATTATAATGTAGGAGAGAGTCATATGAGTATTGTACGTCTACCAGAATATGAAGCAGAGTTTGAATCTGAAGTATTTGAAATCTATGCATTGCCACGCAGTGATGCGAATGGGGCTAGTCCTTATTTAGATAAGTACCATAGACCACTAGTGTCTACCGATGCTATTTTAGATACTCGAACTGGCGTGCTTGACCGTAGCGAAGGCATTTTGACGTGGATTATTGAGGGTCTTGACGATAGATGGGGGTATTCTTTTGAGCCTCATGGGGTCTATAAATTGTTAGTTAAGAAAGCGAAACCCTTAGAGGACTTGGGCTATATGCGCCCGTCTTGGAATAATCGCTATTATGTGCTTGAGGTGTTAGAGGAACATGCTAAACATAGCGAGTTGGAGGTGTTGTCAGCTTATTTGAAAACTCCTAAATACCTTCATACCGATAGGGGCGACTTCCTCTTAAATCGAGAGTATCAATATTATACAGCGAGAATTGGTGATTATGCATTCACTCTTGATGTGGATGAGGGCTCTGATGAAAGCTGCACCGTAGCATTGGCTGCTTTCAATACAATCGATAATTTCAAAGCATTTGAACAACGAATTAGTACATATATTAGTGAGACCTTGTTAGAACTCGCTAATTACTGGCTCGACAATGACGATCAAGATCCGATTACATCAGACGTATTTGCTAAGCGTATTACGATGGGCGAATTGGCGTTTCGTAACGATGGCTCCATAGAGGTCTATTATGACGATGACGATATCTTCTGGGGGCACTGTATCATAGCTCATATTGATGCGGATGGGACCCCTGTTGATGCAGATATTGCAGGATAATATTATAACGGCGAGAGACCATGGAAGACATGTATAATCTAGTCAAAGATTTCTTTAGTCATGATATGGATTTAGATGATTTATTTGATTCTGAGGCTATTATCTGGATTGACTGGCGCGAGGATGACGAAGATGTGGTGCGTTATTTTAATGATATGATGGATGCGCCTATCGACATTCAAACCGTTAGCAATGGAAAGCAGTATGGTGACGATATTGTACTACAAAAGGGCAATAAAAAATTGCTAATTCCCTACGGTGATGAGAAAGACCGGGATGTGACTATCAAATATTTCAACGACTTCGTTAAACCTGATTATGAGGTGCGCTGGTTTGCTGAAAGCCTTGGCGATGATACGCTCGGATTTACTGTGCTTTCAGGGACAGAATGGCTAAAGCTAGAAGATGAGTTTGGTGCAGATATAGTTTGTTATTATTTTGTACCTATTGATTTAGAAAGCAATATGTTTAATCTCAGTATGAGCGAGGTTTCTGCGTTGTTAGAATTACGAGAAAATAAGAGATGAAATAGAGAGAATAGGCGAATCTATAAGAGGTAACAATATGGATTATTTAAAAATATTACATGAAGATTCTAACTTGGCAGCAGATTTTGATGCACTATTTGATTTCTTTCTGCTTGATGAACCTACAAAACGTGATGAGGTAGAGGGGCGATGTACCTTTTCCGTGGATGGAGTAGCCTTTGCTCGTGATGGTGCAGGCGGTGAATATCATCAACTAGAGGATGGATCAATTGGATATATGAGTAGCGAAGGTGAATGCGGTCGCATAGCTGAAAGTATAGACGATTTAATTTGTTTATTGGTGTATAGCATTTGCTGGCATGACTATTGTGACTCTAGCCAATATACGGATGTAGGAATTCTTGAATCGTATGCTAAGGAGCGATATGCTCAAATTACATCTTATACAGAAATGGACGAATGGGAAACAGTTGTTAAGGCGCTAGGCATGCCTTCTGAAGCAAACTTGGCTGCTGTACTGCAAAAGTTTTACGATGCGGCACATCGAGAACCTGTATACCAAGGCTTTTACCATGAAGAAGATGGTAGTATTACGGCTTATGAAGGTCTATTCTTTTAATATGTAAAATGGGAAAATAATCAGCAATAAAAGAGTGTTTCAAGAGGTTTTGTGTTGTAATAGGAGAATCGTATGGCAATTGATGGAGTAAAGATCATAGACAGCGATGACGGTCATGATATTTATAATGCTATTGTTGAGCGGTACAAGGATGGTATCAGTGTCGATACTATAATTTCTGAAATCTTAGGTGAGGAACAAAATTTTTGTACTGATGAGTTTTACACAGAAATTTATTGGACTGCGGTGGCCTATTCTTTATGGAAGATAGGGCATCTGTCTGAGGATATCAAAGAGAAAACCTTAGACATAATCGCTCAGGGCCCTCATGAGTTTTGGCTAGACATTGATAGTAAGGCACTTAAACAGCGCCAAAAGGTATTAGATAAGTTAGCAGTACAGCTACAAAGTGAAAATCCAAAGCCTATTAAGGTTCGTAAATCTAAAACGAGGAGAGAAACTCATTTTAAGGTGGGCGACGTATTAGCTGTTAAGTTTGAAAACGACTATGGTGCCGTCTTTGTATCTGACGTGGATCAATCACCGCGGAAAATCGAATATCATTTAGCCTGTACGCGGCTTTTACAAAAAGAAAAACCTACAATGGAACAGTTTCTAAACAGCAAAATTGCCTGCCGGAAAGATAATACAAATTTCGGTATCGATACAGATTGCTGGTTTAACCATAAGGATTTAGGTTTGTTACTGAATAATTTGGAAATTATTGGGACCGTTGAACTATATCCGTGCAAACTATGGAAACTAGCACCAGAGGGAACGCTAGAGGATATCTATGAGGAGATTACAGATGAGCCAAGAATAGGTAGACTTCGCCTTATAGAAACGTATGAATTGGTGAAAGACATTGTTCATCAATAATTACTGTGTCAATAAGAGGGAGTAGATGTGATGGATGTAGCCACTCAAATATATATAGAAACTGTACAAGTCAGTGATATACCGTGGCATCGGTTAACCACAACTTACGGTCGTGCCACAGATTTTCCTACAGAGCTTGATGTGTTGTGGAGCATGAAAAGTATTGATGCTGTTGATGCGGCTGGTGAAGAGCTAGCACAGAATATTGAGCATCAATCGACGTTGTGGCATGCTACACCATTTGCTATGATTTTCTTGCTTCGTATTTTTAAGAAAGCCCTAGAAGAGAGAACTCAGAATGAAGTAGCTCATTATTTAGCAGAACAATTGGTAGACCTATTTACTGTGATTGCTGAGTGCATCCGAGATGGTCTCGTGCTAGAGCATGCAGATCCATTACCTCATTTTGTGGATATGCTTAACGAAGAATACCTTTGGTCTGAAGAATACGATGAAGACGAAGATGTTCTTAGATATGAGGAAGAAGACGTATTTCCTGATGATTTATTCTTTAGCTTCTATTACTACTCCCTGGAAGTGCTTTTATTAGCTATTCCGTTATTAGATAAATCTCATGAAGGAGAAGCTAATTTACTAGACTTACTGACAGAGATAGAGTACTAAATGAGAGATAGAGTACTAAATATCTAAAGGGATAGCAGATTATTACATATCTACTGAGATTACAGGATTAGGAGGTTATGGGCTATGGGATTAATTGCAAATTATAACTGTTTAAGCGATGCGAATTTAAAAGAACTTAAGGCGATGGGCTCAGAAGAAGAGGGAATCCTTGATAGCGTTGAAGAGTGGGGAGAAAATGATGAGTTATTGCTTGATATCGACAAGATGTGGGATGTACTCCATTTCGTGCTTACCGGAGTAGGAACTGACCATAAGGACGATAATAACCCTCTTAGCCAAGCGGTATTAGGCGTAACGGCTGTGGAGGATGTATCAGACTATGTAGCATATACAGAACACAATCATTTAGCCAATATCGTGGTGGCCTTAGAGAAGTTTGATATTGAAAATGCTCTGGAATCTTTTGATATGAAAGCCTGCAAAGAGGCAGAATTATATCCAAATATCTGGGACTACGATGAGGAAGAGGAAGAAATCAGAGACGAACTTCTTCATGATTTCGAGCAAATGAAACGCTTTTATAAACAAGTGCTTGAAGCTAATAGACATGTGCTTGTATCGATTTGTTAAGTTCATAAAAGGAAATTATTATCATGGATAAAGCACGTAAAAAAGAGTTGCTGAAAGCTTATGCAGACGAGCAAAAGCAATCGTTTAAAGATAGTTTACCTATGGATGAAGAGTTGTTTTGGAATCTCTTTGATTATGTAGACGAGAAATTAGAGGAAAATGACGGTTGCGATCATAGTTTGACTTTCACTAGGGAATTCTTGGAAAAACAAAAGGTAGATGTAGAAATCGTATTAGACTGGATCGTCAACGAAGGTGGCGGTTGTGACTGCGAGGTTCTCTACAATGTAGAAGAGAGATTTGAAGAGTAATATCTATGTAATTGGGAAGGTTTTCGTATACAGCTTGTTTTTGACTTAGAGCAAACTGTAAGCAGTCTAATGTAAATTTATTTGTGATTTTGGTAACCAAGTAATCTTTGGTAAAAAATCATAGTATACTAGAAATGTTAAATACTGCCGGCGATATTAGCGATTTTGTCTAAGAAGCGCCGGCGTTTTTCGTCTGAGCTATTTTCTGTGCCAGCCAACTGGGTATGTGTAACCGGTTTAATGCCACAGGATTTCAGAACTTGATTTTTTAACACCTTGCCATAGTCCTGAATAAACGGCGTCAAAAAGGCGGGAGTATTGTGGGTGGTGATGATCCAGGCGGATTTTCCCTGTAAATGACCTATAAGCCCTCTTTTTCCATATGAATAGGCAAAGCCCGCTGTAAATACGCGATCAATAAAGCCTTTGAGCATTGCCGGCATACCACTCCACCAAATTGGGTAGATAAAGATGATTTGGTCTGCCCAAGTAATTAAGTTGCGATACTTTTCCATGTCCGGCACAGTGCTTAAATCTCGACGTTTGTGCGTATCATCAAATCGCAATATGGGATCGAACTGCTCCTCATATAAATCCAAGGTGTTCACATTGTGGTCTTTTGAAAGATTCTGTTGCACTACTTTCAGAATAGCGTCATTAAAACTTTGATGATTAGGATAGGTGTAAATGATTAAAATATTCATGGCTAGTTCCTTTCTTGTTAATCATCGTCAGGTTGAAAGAATCTGTATAGTAAAATGGTATCTATATTAAGTTAAAGTCTAGTGAAGAGCACCTATTCTAAACGTAAATAACGATAAATGTTGGGAAGAGTGTATTGTTAATTCCTTTTGTTTGCGGGTGTTGTTATAAAGGTATATAGTATAGATATGTGGTGTATTTTATCGCATATCTATTTTTCTTTATAAGGAGGACGCTATGCAACACGTTCAAACCCGCAGTACTACGTCCGCGTTAGTACTCACAGCCGTATTGATTGCCCTCGCAACATTGTTTACCATGTACACGAAAATTCCAGTACCTGGCATTCGCGGCTATTTCAATGTAGGAGATGTCGTTATTATGACGTCAGCTCTATTATTAGGTCGAAAATATGGCGCCTATATTGGTGCTATCGGCCCGGCGCTAGCTGATTTATTTCTCGGCTATGTAGTCTTTGTACCCATCACCTTCGTGGTGAAAGGACTTGAAGGCTATCTTGTCGGTACTGTCTATAAGAATAAGACAACTACCTCTGCCTTGGTAGCAACTATCGTAGGCGGTATTGTTATCGTAGCCGGCTACTTTATCGCCGAATACTTTGTATTCGACCCAGGCGTAGCCATTGCCAGTATTTTAACTAATACTATTCAAGCTGTTATGAGCGTTATTATTAGCATGATACTCTATGCGATCTTGCGTAAAAGACTTGGATAGTAAATTGACAGTCTTTAGAATTCAGACTATACTATAAGTACAAAAGAGCCAATTAACGTGTTCTAGGCGTTAGGC
This sequence comes from Veillonella sp. S13054-11, assembly GCF_002959795.1. Lineage (NCBI taxonomy): Bacteria > Bacillati > Bacillota > Negativicutes > Veillonellales > Veillonellaceae > Veillonella > Veillonella sp. S13054-11. The sequence continues at coordinate 211,303 of NZ_PPCY01000008.1, read as the reverse complement.
TCATCAAAGAATTGTGAATTTGATAAACCTAACGTGTCTAAGTATTGCCGTACTTAGTCTTAAACGTTAGGTTTATCTTATTTTATAATCAATATATTGATTATTTCTTAAGAATTAACACTACGAGGGTAGCGAATAAAAGGGAGACTCTATCAAGAGTCTCCCTTTGTTAGTTATAAATAGACTAATATTTATTAATAGATTTTTTATTGCATAGAACATAAGTTCGGTTTATAATGAACGTAAGATAGTCGAACGAGGTTGGGCCACCCTTTTTCTTTGAAGGGGGTGAAAGCCTATGAATGCTTATGAAGTCATTATGATTGTCCTCGGGATCTTAACTGTCGTTATTTCCTTTGGAGCATTGATAGTGCTGATTTGTCGTAATAACGACAAATAGCCCTTCGTTACCAACTGGTAGCTGAAAACGAAAGGCCATTTTTGCATGCTTTATAATGTTTTGGGATGAGCCTGACGGAACCACTCGTCGACTATCTCTTTATTACATTATAATGAGATTGGCGTATATCGTCAATCTGGAGTCAATGGTCATCATATTAATATAGAGCCCGGTTTCCAAGGTATGGTATAATACTTTCATTATGTAATAAACAAAGGAGATCTAAATGGCAAATTTACCTAACTGCCCTAAGTGTGGCGACGAGTACACATACGAAGACGGTCATATGTTTATCTGCCCTATGTGTGGCAACGAATGGACAGCGGCCGATGCGCAAGCTGCAGCTGAAGCGGGTATCATTCGCGATGCTAACGGCAATGAGCTCGCTGATGGCGATACAGTGGTTGTTGTAAAAGACCTCAAAGTAAAAGGCGCTGGCGTATTAAAACAAGGTACGCGTGTAAAAAATATTCGCCTCATCACCGATGCAAGTGATGGTCACGATATCGATTGTAAAATTGATGGCTTCGGTGCGATGGCATTAAAATCTGAAATGGTTAAGAAAATCTAATCTAAGAAATCCCTACCGATAAAAATTCGGTAGGGATTTTTTCGTGGTATAATCAACTTATAATGCATATAGTATGAGAGTATTTAGATGAGAGGAAACTATGTTTAACCGTGTTATATTGTTGGCTTTATTAGTGTCTGCGATGAGTCCTATTAGTTCTATAGCTGCAGATATAAAGCCTGCGGACAAGCGTAATTATGAATTGCAACAACAGATTTCTTATAATGTGATCATTCCACCAGAGGCTTTTGAAACGAGTGCAGATGGAACATTAATCGTTCCTATAGAGATTAAGACGGATGATAAGGGTAATATTGTAGCTGTTGAAGCAGGTCCTAATAATTGGAAACTAGATCGTGAAGCGTACCCTATCTTTGAGGAGGCTGCTAAAGAAGCGGCTTGGAATACTAAACATGTTGATACTGATGAAGCGCTTGTTGTAACGATTCCCGTTAGTATTGTCATGCTACCTGATACTAATTCTAAGAAACGATAAAGGAGGGCTTATGGAAACTACGAAAGATTTAGAGAAATATACTTATGATCTTCTCGCTGAGCGTGGTGTCACATTAGATGACATTGCAGAGCTTGTTTTTTACGTACAAAAACCGTATATGCCGAATTTAAAACTAGAAGAGTGTCGCACAAGTGTGGCTTCTGTACTATCTAAACGCGAGGTGCATAATGCGATTATTACGGGTGTAGAGCTTGATAAGTTAACGGAGCAGAATAAATTATCTCAGCCATTGCAACGCATTGTTGCTAATGATGAAAGCCTGTATGGGATTGATGAAATTTTAGCCTTTTCCATCGTTAATTTATATGGGTCCATTGGCTTTACAAACTATGGCTATTTAGACAAGGTGAAGCCAGGTATCATCAAAAAACTAGATAGCGAAGAAGGGGGACGCTGTAATACATTCCTCGATGATTTAGTAGGTGCTGTAGCGGCAGCAGCGGCAGGAAAATTGGCACATAATGAACCAAATCGCGTGCAACATGCTATAGCAGAAGAATAGAAGTCCGTCATATATCTACTTGTCGATAAAGTATGAGGTGGGCTTCGATGACTCATTGATAACACTTTCACAATAACTTGATGACACTTTCACAACAACATGATAACAATGTATAGAGTTGCTAGATACTATTGATGGTATAAATAATAAAGAGTATAAATAATAAAGAGTATAAATAATATTGATTGGAAATAAGTACTTTGTTTTGTAGCTATATACAGGAGGAGCTATGCAAAAGGTTCTAGTAGTAATCGATATGCAAAATGATTTTGTAGATGGTGCCCTTGGTTCATTGCAAGCACAGTTAATCGTAGATAATGTGCGTAAGAAAATTGAAAGCTTTGATGGTCCTATTATTTTTACGCGTGACACGCATGATAGAGATTACTTAGAACACCAAGAAGGAAAGCTTTTACCAGTGCCACATTGCGTTAAAAATACCGAGGGCTGGCATATTGTGGATGGCTTGATTGAGGCTGCAGAAGGTCGATCAATTATGAGTCCTGTGTCCTTTGTAGATAAACCAAACTTTGCCTCCTTTGAGTTGCTTACACGGCTAGAGGGCATGGATAAAGTAAATCCTATTGAGTCTATTACGCTCATCGGATTATGTACAGATATTTGTGTTGTGTCCAATGCGATTATGCTGAAAGCAGGCTTGCCAGAGATTCCGATTCACGTCGATTCAAGCTGTTGTGCTGGCGTAACAGAGGAGTCCCATCAAGCGGCATTAACAACTATGAAAATGTGTCAGTGCATTGTCGAATAATTTGTATATATCTGTATATGTTTTTATGTAGAACTATGTGTTATTGCTGAGTAAAAGTCACTTAACAATCAACTAATGAAAGGCTGTGGGAGCTCCCATGGCCTTTTTATGTTAGTGTTTTATATTGACGTTTTTCTATATAATGTGTACAATTAGATAAAGAATGATAATTCATATCAATTTATTGGTTAAAAAATATATCTTAACTTCTGGTTGAAGTTAGGATAATACGTCTCTTCTTGAAGTATATATGCTATGCTAGTAGATTGATTCTATAATACCGATGCAGGTGCATCGAATCGCTTTCACAAGAACGATGATACGAAATAATTAGCATTGTTCTATGCCCTAATTATAAGGAGGACTACTATGAAACCTTTCGAACTCGCACCATTACCGTATGCTTATGATTATCTTGAGCCTGTTATCGACGCTGAAACAATGAAATTGCATCATGACAAGCATCACCAAGCGTATGTTAATAATTTGAACGCGGCCATCGCGAAATATCCGGATCTTGCGTATGGTTGTGTAGACTGCATTCTCGGCGATATTGCTAATGTGCCAGAAGATATCCGTCAAGCAGTTATCAATAATGGTGGTGGTCACAAGAACCACACTATGTTCTGGGAAATTATGACAAAACCAGATACTTCTAAATTGCAAGGTCCTTTGAAAGAGGCTATTGACGCTGAACTTGGTGGCTACGATGCGTTTGTTGAAAGCTTCTCTACTGCGGCAGCCACACGCTTTGGCTCTGGTTGGGCTTGGCTTGTAGTTAATAAAGATGGCAAGTTAGAAGTGACATCCTCTGCAAACCAAGATAATCCTTTATTGGAAGGTAAAAAAGCAATTTTATGTTTAGACGTTTGGGAACATGCATACTACTTGCACTACCAAAACCGTCGCCCAGACTATATCAAGGAATTCTTCCGCGTTATTAACTGGGACAAAGTTTCTGAAAATTACGAAAAAGCATTGAAACCACATCATGATTAAGTGGTACACTTGTTAGAAACAGAAACAGAAACAGAAACAGAAACAGAAACAGAAACAGAAACAGAAACAGAAACAGGCATAATAATATAATATAATGTAACGTAAATACCGGATAGTTGGTCTACATGATCGATTATCCGGTGTTTTATTACTGTTATTTCATCTTATAAATAACTTTCAAAAGTATAGCCACGGATACAGATTTTCTAATCGATATCGTTTATCATAGAACCATAGGTCATTACATATAGACCTTTTACAGTAAATAGATAGCCTTGTATACGAGATTTTTACGTATAGGGGCTCATTAATATCAGTAAGTATATTATAAAGATTTTGACACGAGGGGAACAAAATGGAAAAGAAATTAGATTTATCCAAATCGGTATATGATTTGGTAAAAGAATATCCTGAAGTAACAGATATTATGAAGGAATTAGGATTCAGCGAAATCACAAATAAGGTGATGTTGAATTCTGTTGGCAAAATCATGACTATCCCAAAAGGGGCTAAGATGAAAGGTGTATCCATGATTGATATCGTGGGTGCTTTTATGAAAGCTGGTTTTACCTTAGAAGGTGAAATGCCAAACCTATCGGGTGATGATGCGGAATCTACGGGTCATCCTGGCGTGGCACCTACTGCAGCGGTTACAAAGTCTAATGTTACGGATGCATCTGCTAAGGTAGCTTCTAGTACAGTTGCAGCAGACGCAGTAGAAACAAATGCAGCAGCATCTACTACAGCGAAAGCTAACACGGAAGAAAATTCCGAAGCTAAGGCTGAAGATGCTGTTCAAGATAGCGAACGTGTAGAGCAACTTAAAGGATTCCTGAAACGTTTAGGCACAGGCGAAGACCTGGGTGCCGTTCGTGAAGATTTTGCTAGTCAATTCGCCCATGTTGAGGCTAGTGAAATTATGAAAGCTGAGCAAGGTCTCATGCGTGAAGGTACACCGTTAGCTGAGGTGCAACAATTATGTGACCTTCACTCCGCCTTGTTCCACGGTTCTACCATTCATGAACAAATGGAGTCAGAACATGCTAAGGTTGAGGCTGTGCTAGAGGCTCAAGAGAAGAGCAAAAGTGTGGTATCCTTGATTGAAACTGTAGGACATCCACTCCATCAATTAACAGAGGAAAACAAGGCTCTTGATGCGTTAATTGAATCCATTCGACCTAAGGTGGCAGATAAAACGGCAACCGTTGATGATGTAAATGCAGTGCGTCAAGTATCTGTTCACTATGCTAAGAAGGGTGACCTTTTGTATCCGCATTTGAAAGTAGCCTATGATATTTCTGGTCCATCTATGGTTATGTGGACTGTTGATGGTGATATTCGGGACCAACTAGGTGATTTAGCTAAGTCTAGCCAAAGTGTAGATGATTGGTATAGACGTTTTGATGAGCTTCTTACACGTGCACAAGAAATGATCTATAAAGAACAAAATATTTTGTTCCCAATCTGTGCAGAAAACTTCAGCACTGAAGAGTGGTACCAAATCTACAAAGATACAGCACAGTATGAAGAAATTTTTGGGGTAAAACGCACTGCTTGGCCAGAGGCTGAAACCGCATTAGCAACACAAACAACAAAAGCAAGTGGCGATGATAATACCATTGCTCTAATCGGTGGTAGCTTGACTGTGGATCAATTAAATGCCATGCTTAATACAATGCCAATGGAAGTAACCTTCGTTGATCACGAAGACATTAACCGTTACTTCAACGATGGTGAAAAGGTCTTCAAACGCCCTACGACAGCTATTGGTCGCGATGTGTATTCCTGCCATCCACCAAAGGTAGAACCAATCGTACGTGGTGTTATTGATTCCTTCCGTAAAGGTGATCGTGATAATGTAGCAGTATGGCTTGAAAAACAAGGCCGTCCATTCTATGTTAATTACATGGCTGTTCGTGACCAAAACAATAACTATATTGGTACATTGGAACTCGTACAAGACATGCAATTTGCAAAAGATCATTTCGCTAGAACTAAATAAGACCCTATATATGTGGTAACCTGAATAGGTAACATATATGAGACATATATAGAAAAGTAAGACATATATAGAAAAGAGGCTGCTCTACACGATTTGATGGTAGAGTAGCCTTTTTCTATGCCTTATAGTTTACCGCACATACATCGCTGTATGTACTAAGTTTGTGTAGGGAATAGTATGATTGTATACAATTACTATGCTTAATATAGCTGATATGTTAAATATTTCTAATAATGCTGTAGGTAGCGGTTTTTATGTTTTCTAGGCTCGTAGCTAAGTTCAGACGTACAAATGTTGCGTAGTCCTCGCCTCCGAACCATTCGCCAAAGCTAGGTGCGAGGCGGCATTTGTTTTCGAATAGGTCGTGCATATCTTCGGCCCTTATATAGGCACCAAAATCAATCCACGCTAAATAGGTGCTATCCATAGGGCTGATGCGGATTTTTGGTAATGCCGTACAAAGCTCTCGGCACAGATATTCATAGTTTTCACGAACGACGGCCAGTACATCTGTTAACCATACTTCGGCCTCTGGGTGAGTGTAGGCTGCTGTGATGGCAGTTTCGGCAATAACGTCTGAGTCTGTATGGTATACATGAGCCTTATAGGTGTTGAATTGGCTTCGTAGCTTTTCATTAGGAATGATAACCTCTGCGTGGTGCAAGCTAGCCATATTGAATGACTTGGACAAGGAGGACATGGCAATCATGTTATCTGTATAGGCTCCGTTCTTTACGGTCAAGGCTGATGTAAAGGCTGTTGGGCCTGTAATAAGGTCTTGATGGATTTCGTCGCTTATGATGAGCACATGGTGGCGCTTACAGATGCCAAATAATTGGCCCATTTCCTCTTCAGTCCATACATGTCCGATAGGATTATGCGGATTGCAGTGAATGAACAGCTTCACATCATGCTCGGTGATAGCCTTTTCAAATGCATCGTAATCCACGGTGTAGCGATTATCTTTGTTACGCATCATAGGAACAGCGATGATTTGACGTTGTGCATCGCTAGCGCTCGTATCAAAGGCGCCGTATACAGGACTTAGAACTACGATGGCGTCGTTTAGTTTTGTGAAAGCCCCAATACACCACATAATACCGGTAATTACATTGGGGGCGCTAGCGAGCCAGTCCTGTTCAATACCGCAGTTGTGACGTCGTTTGTACCAATTTATGACGGCCTCTATATAATTTGGATTTGTCATAGTATAACCTAACGGATTGGCTTTCACATAGTTACAGATGGCATTTTGGATGCACTGAGGTGGCATAAAGTCCATATCTGCCACCCATAATGGTAATAGGTCGGTGCGACTGAATTTTAAATGCTCACCGTCCCATTTTCGGGAATGAGAACCGCGGCGGTCTATATAGTATTTGCTAGTGAATTCTGCTGTGTTCATAAGAAACCTCATATAAGGATATACCTTGGCTTTTATATCTTTAATTCTTATATGTATGTATATATTCAATTACGAAATAGATATTTCTATTCTGTAAGGTGTATCTCTAATTCTTATTACTGTATCTATTATCAGTATACATGCATCCTATTATATGTAAATGGACTTGTATAAAATCTATGCAATCCTTGCATGAATAGGGGCTATATTCGTATACAAAAGGTGCTATATTTGCTTGACTGTTGGGACTTTCACAATTTAGAATATACTATAGAATAGTGTGAGTCTGACCAGTGACCACACGTCTATCGAATGGTTACAAAAGATAAATGTTAGCAGCATGTGGCGGCGTCCCTATGTGAGAGGGCTCATCGGAATGCTTAGGTGCATGCAACGCTGTAAGTATAGTATACTGGATCCTTGTTAGGAGGCATGTGCCATGAGTAACGAATTAAAACCACTACATTTTGATGCGGATTATACGATGGAGGAAGCGCTCGCGGAGGCGAAACGTTGTCTAAATTGTCCAAAACCTTTATGCCGTATGGGTTGTCCTATTGAAAACGAAATACCTCGTTTCATCCAAGCTATCGCACGTGGTAATTTTGGTGAAGCTAATGATATCTTAGCGGAACGAACAAATTTACCGTCTATTTGCGGTCGCGTATGTCCACGTGAAAATCAATGCGAAGGCAACTGTATTATGAATAAGGCGAAAAAACCGCCTATTAACATCGGTAAATTAGAACGCTTTGCTGCTGACTTTGAAAGTATCAATGAACTTCGCAAACCTAAGAAGATTAAACAAGATCTTGGTAAGGTAGCGGTAGTAGGGTCTGGTCCTGCAGGTTTGTCCGTAGCAGGTGATGTGGCTAAACTCGGTTATGAAGTAACTGTCTTTGAAGGTCAATCTGAACCAGGGGGCGTACTCTTATTTGGTATTCCGGAATTCCGCTTGTCTAAAGCCGTTGTACGTCGTGAAATCGCTCGCCTTGAAGGGTTAGGCGTTAAGTTCGTATGCAATACATTTATCGGCCAAGATAAAACTTTGGACGATCTCTTTGCTGAAGGATATGATTCTATCTTCATCGGTACTGGTACGCATATTCCTCAAGACGTGCGCATGGAAAACGATGAAGTACCTGGTGTATTCCAAGCAATGTACTTGTTGACGAATGTACAATTGGTAGAAAATGGGGAACTTGATGAAAATCAAATTCCTGTTAAAAAAGGTGACCGTGTTATCATCATCGGCGGTGGTAACGTAGCGATGGATGCAGCTCGTACATGCGTACGTTTAGGCTGCGAAGCGGTAACAGTAGCATATCGTCGTAGCCAAGAACAAATGCCAGCCTTGTTGTCTGAATACGAAGAAGCCCGTGCTGAAGGCGTTCAATTCCAATGGTTCGCTTCTCCAGTAGGCGTAGAAGGTACAGATAAGGTTGAAGGCTTCAAATATGAAGTGATGGCGCTTAATGAAGATGGTGCAGGTATCCACGGTACTGGTAACTTCCAAGTCATGCCTGTTGATAAAATCATTATCGCCGCAGGTCATAAACCAAATGCTCGTCTTGTAGGTGAAGGTAATAACTTAAAAGTAGATGAAAAAGGTTATATTATTACATCTGAAGATCCATATGGTATGACTAGTCGCGAAGGCGTATTTGCAGGTGGTGACGTTGTTCATAAACCTGCTACCGTAGTATTGGCTATGCGTGAAGCTAAAAAAGCCGTTGATGGTATGGTTAAATACATGGAAATCAAAAAAGCACAAGAAAGCGCAAATCAATAATTTTATATAAATACATAGAAAGGACTATACAGTTCAGCTGTATAGTCCTTTTGTATTGTTAATAGACTTATTATTTCTAAATGTATTTTAACAATATTGCGTATTTACTATATATCGCATTTACTATATATCGCATTTACTTTATATCGTATAGTCTTCTTGTATTATAAATAAAACTAGGTAATTTTATAAATCAAGTGTATGCATAATGTATGAATACTGTAAAAGAATTGCAATATATAGATAATACCTGTATTTTTGATTTACTATCTGTATTTTTAATGATAATAACTTTTATATATACTAAAATTCCACGAAATGATGAAATCCTACGCAATGAAATCTGCATAGAACAAAAGCCTTAATTAAAATGATTTACACATTAGTTTTTGTTAAGGCTTTTGTGTTATCGCTTTTCAACCACTACTAGGAAATGATTGAGCCCAGATTTATAGTAAAGGCATAAATATGTGTTGAGGGAGAAAGTAGATAGAGGTTGGCATGAATCCTATCGTATGTTGTCAAGATCTACAAGTTCGACAAGAAGTTCACAAGCTTGGTGTATTGATTTTACTTTGGCGCAGACAATTGGGAATGACTCAATATCAATTGGCAGATAAATCTGGTTTAGCCCAATCTTATATTAGTGACCTTGAAAGTGGTGCCGTAGATCCTCGGTGGTCCACAATTTACAGAGTCGTGTATGGACTTGGAGAAATGAATATACAAGATTTTTTGAATGGGCCGCAAACCATTAGAAGCCTAAAGATTCATTAATGATGATGACTTCCATGGTTTGCATATTGCGCATCTTTTTATAGTAAATCGTTAATGCATTGCATATACGATCTGGAGAACCACAGTCATAGCATTTTTCTTCTAATCTAGCACATGGATTGAGAGAGCTCTTTTTATTCTTTTTGCTGTTGAGCGGAGCGGCCACATTGCGTGCACGATAGATGGCGGAAGCTAAATCCGGCGTGATTTTGTTGATGCCTAGCACAAAAAACACCTCTTGAGAGCCAAAGAGTGAGGCGGCAACACGATTACCCGTACCATCAATATTGACCATTTCCCCCGTTTGAGCAAGAGCATTGACTGAGGTAAGGAATACATCACGTCCCATGGTGCGCAATGCGGTGTCGCGGAAGCTTTCACCAGGAAGGGGACGTTGGATATCCGTTACATCTTTGTTGACTTCGGATAGGGCTTCATAAGCATTGAGTTTTAGTAACGTGCGAGAGTCCCCGATGGCTACATGTTTGTTTTGAATACGATCTTTTAAATAGGAAATAGCTTCAGTACCAGTTTCGAAATAATGGACTACAAAATTATTGCGTTCCAAGGCTTTAATTGTTTTCTCTATGTCTATAGGTGTGTCATTGTATTTTGGATGTATAACAGCGTTGATTGTTGTCTCTGTATTCGCCATAAGACCTCCTAAATGGGTGTATAAGGAATATAAATTGGCATTTGGCTATCCGTATTTTGTTTTTATTATTGTAGCGTATTATGTGTAAAGAGTTCAATTATTGGTATGTAGTTCATAGATAAACATTAATTGAAGTGCTGTATGTTTAAATTTAAAGTAAAACTTTAGGAATCTAATCCAATTTTATGCTTAAAATAATAAAAATTTGGAGTGAAATCCAACTTTATGATAAAATTAATATAAAGTTGGAATGGAATCCAAATTTATTAGGTAAGTGATATGATATCTGATATTACTAATACATGGGTTCCATCTATGAGAAGGTACATAGATGAGGAGGCCCTTATGAAGTTAATTCAGCGCCAAGGATATCTAGATTTTTTACGGCGTAATCGAGAGCGGCCTATTATTAAGGTCGTTTCAGGCATACGCCGTTGTGGTAAATCTACATTGTTTAGGCTGTTTAAAGATAAGTTATTGGCAGATAATGTGAAGCCTGAACAGATTATTTCCATTAATTTTGAAGAATTGGAATACGAGCATTTGCGAGATTACCATGCGTTGTATCAATATATTTTAGAACGTATGCAGCCTAATGAAACGAATTACATTTTTCTTGATGAAATTCAGCATGTAGATCAATTTCATCGTGTCGTAGATAGCTTGTTTGTAAAAGAGAACACAGATTTATATATTACGGGCTCCAATGCATACTTTATGTCTTCTGATATCGCCACATTATTGACTGGACGATATGTGGAAATTCAGATGTTGCCATTGTCCTTCAGTGAGTTTTACCATAGCAAGTATGAGGGTAATCAGTATTCTTTGATTCCTGCCTATGAGGCCTATCTTCGTGAAAGTTCCTTCCCTTATACTCAGCAATTAGGGGGCGAAGACTTTGATATTCAAGAATATTTACGTGGATTATATAATACTTTGTTATTGCATGATGTTGTGGCTCGATTGAAAATTAATGATGTCACAATTTTACAAGATATAGTGCGGTATATTATGGCGAATGTTGGTAGTTTACTTTCACCAAATAAAATAGCCAACTCTCTCGTTAGTGCAGGTCGAAAAATCGATAATAAAACTGTAGAACGGTATTTACAAGGATTACAGGATAGCTTGTTGTTATATAAGGTAAATCGCTATGACGTACGAGGTAAAGAATTACTACGTATCAATGCAAAGTATTATAGTGTTGATGTAACATTACGAAATTTGCTAGTGGGGAATGCGAGTCGTGATACAGGTCATATTCTAGAAAATATCGTTTTTCTAGAGCTCATTAGACGAGGATACACTGTATATGTAGGGCAACTTGCTAAGGGTGAAATAGATTTTGTAGCACAAAAAGGGGGGATTACCGAATATTATCAAGTTAGTGAGACCGTACTTGACTCTAATACTTTGAGCCAAGAACTAGCACCGCTTGAGGCGGTACAAGACCAATACTCTAAGTTTTTGCTCACCTTAGATGAACTAAATAAAAATGCCAACTACGATGGAATTCAACAACGAAATGTTTTAGAATGGTTGTTAGAGAGTCGTTAACTTGCTATAATAATAGTATTGATATGGCGTAAAGCCAATGTTAAGGAGGCAAAAATCGTGGATTTAATTCAAAAATTAAAAGACCAAGTAAAACCATTAGGTAAAAAAATCGTGTTGCCAGAATACAAAGATGAACGCGTATTGAAAGCAACTGAAATTATTTTGAAAGAAGGTTTCGTAACACCTGTACTCGTTGGTAATCCTGCTGAAATCGCTGAAGCTGCTAAAGCTGTTGGTGTATCCATCGAAGGTGCTGAAATCATTGATCCTGCTAACTATGATCGTTACCAAGAAATGGTTGATACATTCGTAGAATTGCGCGCTAAAAAAGGTATGACTCCTGAAAAAGCTGACGCAACTATGAAAGGCGATTGCTTGTTCTTCGGCGCTATGCTTGTTCGCCTTGGCGCAGTAGATGGCATGGTTGCTGGTTCCGCTTGCCCAACTGCAAACGTATTGCGCGCTGCATTGCAAGTTGTAGGTACTAAACCAGGTCTTAAAACTGTATCTTCTTCCATGTTCATGTTTACAAGCAAAAAAGAATATGGCGACGACGGTATGCTAGTATTCTCTGACTGCGGCGTATTGCCTAATCCAACTAGCGAACAATTGGCTGATATTGCAGAATCCACTGTAGAAAAAGCTCGCAAAGTTGTTGGCATGGCTGACCCTCGCGTATCCATGTTGTCCTTCTCCACAAAAGGCTCCGCTTCCACTCCAGAAGTAGATAAAGTGGTTGAAGCTGTTAACATCTTGAAAGAACGCAAGGTTGATTTCAAATTCGATGGCGAATTGCAATTGGACGCTTCCATCGTTCCTTCCGTAGCAGAAAAGAAAGCTCCTGGCTCCAACGTAGCTGGTAAAGCTAACATCTTGATCTTCCCTGATCTTCAAGCTGCTAACATTGGTTACAAATTGGTACAACGCTTCTCCGGCGCTGACGCTCTTGGCCCATTGATTCAAGGTTTGGCTAAACCAGTTCATGACCTTTCCCGTGGCTGCTCCGCTCAAGACGTTGTAGACGTTGCTGCTATCGCTGCTGTTGAAAGCATCTAATAGCTGCATAATTTCATATATAAACATATGTCATATATGTTTTGATATGCTGAAAGCTGGCTCTATAGGGCCAGCTTTTTGTATGTTCAACATATACCCATATATTTTATATTCATCACGCCATGTTATTTCCTACAGCATTATCATTATTGTTATGTTACTTTCAAATTCGTAGCCACTGCGACAGACAGAATCCATGGTTGGTCGTATAGTATAACTATAAGAAAACAGATCGGCGTAAACCATTGGAGGTGTATCTTATGAGTTTTGGGACTATTAATAAATCCATGACCGTAGCTGATGCGGTTAAAGTAAATCCAGAGTTAATGGATGTATTAGCAAAAGATGGAATTGATTTTTGCTGTGGTGGTGGACATCCTTTAGCTGAGGCTATTGCAGAAAAAGGTAAAGATGTGGATGCATACATTGCTATGCTAAATGATGTACAAGTTGCTCAGAAATCTTCTCGTGCAGAGGTGCTTAGCTATTCTAAAGACCAATTGATTGATTACATCGTTCATAATTACCATCGAGAACAATTAAATATGATTGATGAAATTGACCAAGGGTTGGCAAAACTGCTAAATGTACATTATGACCATCATGGTGAGGAATTGACAAAGATTTATCAAATCTTTTTGCAACTTAAATCCGCTCTTGTACCTCATTTCCGGCATGAAGAGCATGTAGACTTCCCTGAGTTTAAAGCGGGTAAACCCGTAGACTTTGATGAACTTCGGGCTGAACACGAAGCTGCAGGTGTACTTTTGGAATCCTTAAGTGCATTGACTAATCATTACACAGCACCAGCAGATGGTTGTGCTACTTATGTGTATGTATTTAAGACCATGAAAGCCTTAGAAGAAGGCCTTCATGAACATATTTTCTTAGAAAATTCTATTTTGTTTGACATGAAATAGGTTATATTCTCATTTCTATAATGACAAGGAGCTATTGTAAAATGTCTCCTTGTATGTAGTAAAGACACCAATCGAATGGTTGGTGTCTTTTGTTTTCTTGAGAATCATGAGTTTGTAGCTATAGTATGGGGGAAATACATCATTTGCGTAAATTCATATAGAAGGTGTATGATTAAGTTAACTATATTTGATTAATATCTTTAATCAATATATTGAGTAAATGCACTTGATATATACAGGTGTAGGTATGTTTGAAGTCGTGAAAAGGAGAGGGCTATGATTTCTGTATTCGACACAAATCCTGTTGTTTTTGAAAGTACGGATCGTATATTAACGGTTAGTTACAATGGTGTACTCTGTAAAGATTCGAATGGACAAGTTATAACTGACATTGATTTTGATGATGTAAATGAGCTTCATCTTACAAGATATTTAAATTCAAATAGTAACTATTCGATTATATTTAGAGACCATAATTGGAAAAATATAGAAGGTCAAGATTTAGATACTGACCGTACAGATTATAATACTGGTCATAATATTCGTGAAACCAAAGCAATCATTGCTGCTTTTGCTCGCCATAAATTGACAGCGGACTTCCCTGCGAATTTAGATACTCTTCAATTGCCACTAGATTACTCCTATATGGGTAAACGAGAAATTACTATTAAAAACGGTGTTATTTCGAATGGTAAGGTAGATATTCCTATTAATGAAATTCGTCGCGTAGTGTGTGCATCTAATGGTACAATTAGTAAACTATTAGTATATAAAGAAGAAAAACCTAGTTCTTTCTTTAAAAAGATTTTCGACAAATGTGATATGAAAATTACGTTGAATGCCATTACGTTGCCTTTGTTGGAAGCTATCGTAACGCGCAATACAGGTCATGGTATCGATTTCACTCGTGGTAATGGCTTTGATCAAAAAGATTCCAATTATATTATCATTCGCTATCTTGATTCTGGATTCTTCCTTGAAAAAGATGGTACAGCAACAACAGAATGGCAAAAAACTGCGGCGGAAACAACGGCAAAATTTAATTATGATGTGAAAACATTATTAGTGTAATAAAGATTTTTAATTTAAATTAGGAGATTCCATGTCTGTATATCAATTTTCCCTGCCTACTAAGTCTGGTGAATTACAATCCTTACAAACTTATGAAGGTAAGGTTCTTATCATTGTTAACACGGCAAGCAAATGTGGATTTACTCACCAATATGAGGGTCTAGAGGCTCTTTATAAGCAATATAAAGAGCAAGGATTAGAAATTATTGCTGTTCCTTCCAATCAATTTGGAGAGGAAGAACCTGGTTCTAATAACGAAATCCAATCTTTCTGCAAATTGAATTACGGTGTTACTTTTACCGTTATGGGGAAAGCAGATGTACGCGATGAAAGTGCATTAGACCTTTTCAAATACATGATACGAGAACAACCATTCCAAGGCTTCCCACCTAGTGATAAAACTGAAATGCTTACAGATTATCTCAATGGTATCGATCCTAATTATTTAAAGGACGATGAGGTAAAGTGGAACTTCACTAAGTTTGTTATAGATCGTAAAGGTAATGTGGTAGGGCGCTTCGAGCCTGTTGTAAAACCGATGGAAATGGAAGCTTTCATTAAAAAACTCATTTAGTAGAGTCATTAGTATGGTAAAGAAAAGAACCGCTAGTTTTTGTAACTAGCGGTTCTTTTGTGTAAATAAATAAATACATATATATTTATTTATTTTTGTTTATACATAGTAATGTAAGGTTTTATGTGAATAGGAAATAAAATTTCCTAGGAGATTTTTGTATCTTTATGGGCTTAAAGTATGTTTTGAGGCTCATCCTCAAAGATAAATCCTGTCATCGATAGGGAACCCAAACTATAGGTTTGATTAAATACAGTCGGTTTTGTACTTTCACTAGCACCCATAATATAGATTAATGGCAGATAGTGATCTGGTGTAGGTGCAGCATAGCTAGCCTGAGGATGTCGAGTGTAATTAACAATAGCATCTATATCGTTTTTTAAGACGGCCTTAGAAATATATTGGTCAAACTCAATTGTGGCAGAGGTGCCGGATGGATTATCCCATTCTATGCGTCTTAGATTATGAACGATGTTGCCGCTGCCCATGATAAGATAGCCTTCATCGCGTAATGACTGAAGCTTTGTTCCTAGTTGATAGGCTTCTTTTGGGCTTAGGTATTTATTGATAGATAGTTGGACAACGGGAATCGATGCATCAGGGAACATGTGAACTAACACAGTCCACATGCCGTGATCGATACCCCAAGTGTCATTTATAGAAACGGAGTTACCCAGTAATTTTTGTACTTTTTTTGTTAAATTGCTGTCACCCTTTGCAGGATACACAACTTCGTAAAGTTCTTGAGGGAATCCATACATATCGTAAATTTGCTTTGGGTTCTCTGCGCTTTGAACATAGGTGTCATCTGCATACCAATGGGCAGAGATGGCAAGTATGGCTTTTGGTTTGCCATAGTTGTTAATTATATTTTGTCCTATACTTTTGAAAGTATTTGTTGTTTCTGTATGTTCTAAAGCCATCATAGGGCTGCCGTGACCGACGAATAGTGTAGGCATGCGTTTCATAATATCACCTAATCCTTCAATTGATAATGTGTAATCTGTTTAATGCTGTAAAATTGATACAATTGTTTAGCTATAAATGTTGATGACTAAATCTAATAGTTATTGATTCACCAACCGATAATTGTATTTAGTTAGTAAGTTTATTATATATTGGTGCAAATATTTTGAATAGTAGAATTATTTGAGATAGGTACTATCAAATATAATAGAATTGTGATATTTACTGATTAAAAAATTTTCAAAAATTTTTGTACCCTAAAAAATGATACTATAAAATACTTGCAATTCTAAAAAATTGTGATATGATTTGAACTACATTAAGTGGAAATATTTCTAATACCGAAATAGAAATTGTAGTGTAGCTATAAAGAGTAGCTTAGTTATAGATGTTAATTTTGTTATAACAAGCTACTTAAGCTAGATATATAAGGAGAATGACAATGGCAGAGCAACTTGTAAATGTTCATGATTTAGTGGGGCGGTGTCCTTTTGCAACGAGCCAAAAGTTATTGGCTGGCAAATGGTCTTTGTTGATTATGCATGAATTATCTGAAGGTCCTGTGCGCTTCCGTGAATTAGAACGGAGATTACATCCAATCACACAAGCAACACTTACAAGAGCGTTGCGCCAAATGGAAGATGATGGCCTTGTACATCGTGAAGTATATGGAACCATTCCACCAAAGGTTGAATATAGCCTTACCGAAGTGGGGGCTGGTTTTAAAACTGTGTTAGCTTCCCTTGAAAACTGGGGTAACCAATATATCGACTATATGAAAGCCGCTGGCCGCATCTAAGAAATGCCAGCGGCATTTCTGCCCTTATTATGATACATATGGGGCACTATATATTTGATAAGACTTTAAAAAAGTTCTTTATATGTGTCATGAATAGCCATTTGTTTATGCCATGCATTTAGAAAAATATGGTATAATAAAAAATACGAATGATATAAATTCTCAATAAATTAGAGGTATTGATAATAATGTTACATGTTACTTTTTTAGCGCATAGCGGATTCCTTGTAGAGGATGGTAAGCGTTGCTATGTGTTTGATTATTATAAGGATCCTAATAATATTGTTTGGCAGTTGGCTAAACGAGGTCGTGAACTTTGGTTCTTCGTAAGTCACACTCATGGAGATCACTTTAACCCATCCATTACGGAGTTTGATGGTCCTCAAACGCGCTATATTTGTCATCAAGATGTGCCGTTAGAGGGCAAGGTAAAAAAATGTATTACCATGCGCCCTGGCCAAGATGCACTATTAGATGATGTAGGCATCCATATGTATGGCAGCACCGATGAAGGTGGCTCTTTTTACATAAAGACAAATACGGCGAATATCGACTCTGACTCTATCTTCCATGCAGGAGACCTTAACTGGTGGCATTGGCTTGGTGATACGCCAGAAAACAATGCGGATGCAAAGCGTATGGCTTGGCGTGAGTTCAAGGAATTAGAGGGCTTGTCCGTAGATGTAGCGATGTTCCCTGTAGACAATCGTTTGGAAGACGCTATGGAATGGGGCAGTATTGAATTTTTGCGCCGTGTACAGGTGAATAAAGCCTTTATTCCAATGCATTTGAATGGTCCATTATGGACACCGTCTGTGTACTTTAAAGCTCTCTTTGGGGAGGTGTCGATTTGGGAACCTCAAAAAGATGGCGATGAGGCTACATTTTAGATTGTAGATATAAGTGTGAAAGTCCGTAGACCTCGAGGTCACTACGTTATATAGGAACAGTCTATATGCGTAATTGAGTAAGTTAGGATCAAGTGATGATGAAAACTAAACCAGTGGCAACCACCCTGTTGGTTGTCATGGCTATTATATTTTTAATTTCATATCCGCAGCGACATGATACATTTTGGGCCTTTATCATGCATATCTCTGGGGCAGCTATGATAGGCGGCCTCGCGGACTGGTATGCAGTAACGGCTCTCTTTACGAAGCCTTTAGGCATTCCTTTCAAAACGGCAATCTTGCCGCGCAGTAAGGAACGATTAATTCAGATAGGCCGCACTATGCTCAGCGAAGAGCTATTGCGCGTGCCACAGATGTATTATGCTATCAAAAAAGAACGTGTTATGGTCCGTATCGTTGAATACGGCATGAGCGATGTGGGACAAGTTCAAATTCGAAATCTCTTGTACGGTGTGGGCAATCAAGTTTTATCTCATATGGATATTGAACCGATGCGCCAAGAGATTAATAAGGCCATTTATAAGGGGGTTACAAACTGGAAAGCAACACCCCTTGTTATTCTCTTTGGTCGTTGTATGCTAGAACGTCACACAGCAAGCGTGTTTTGGCTTTATTTTAACCGCACATGTCAGCGTGTTATCGCATCAAATCAGGTATATCCCTATTTGTATCGCGTCATGCTAGACATTATGAAAACTTATACAAAGGATTCTTTCTTTCGTGAATTGGCCATCGCCTTTGGCGGAGATGGACTTTCACCAGAACGATTGGTAGAAACGGTACAGAAAAAGGCCGTTCAATTCTTGAAGGAAAATGAATCTATTGACTCTGCATTGGGACGCTATGTATGGGGCCAAGCTATTCGCTTTTTCAATAATTTGGAAACTAATACAGAGTGGCAAGCTTTCATTGAAGAACATAAAAATCAGTGGATTAGAATGGTTCTTGAAGAATGGGAAGGCAAACTTATCGATGGGGATACATTGGATTGGAAACGCCTCATGGACATCGTTATGGAGCGCTTTAATGTGCTCGGTACCGAAATTTTGTTGAATCCAGACAAGCAGGCGCCTTTTGAGCGGTTCTTCTTGTTGCGTAGTATTCCGTGGTTGCAGAAATTGAACCCCCTCATCGACAGTGTGGTAGGTCAAGAATTATCCCGCTATTCGCCTGATGAAATCACTCAAATTGTTCGCGGCAAAATGTACTATGACCTTCAAATGGTGCGTATTAATGGTTCCCTTATAGGGGCTGTCCTTGGCGGCATCTTATACGGTTTGACCATCATTGTAGAGGGGGTGCTCAAATGATTAGTTATTTGAAATCCCTTACCTTGAAACAGCGTGCTAATGGCATTTTAGGCTTGACTGCCGTATTGTATTGTTTTGCTTTTGTAGGACAATTTTTCTTTGGCTATGAAAGTTGGTATCAACCGTTGTACTGGGCTGTTCAATCTGCCCTCATCGGTAGTGTGGCTGACTGGTTTGCTGTAACAGCATTATTCCGTAAGCCACTAGGTTTCCCATATCATACAGCGCTAATTCCTCGAAATAAAGATCGCCTCATTAATGGTGTTATTAAACTTGTAGAGACGAAGATGCTTACCAAGGAGCGCTGTAAAGTATTATTGAAAAATGTGCAATTTGTGCCATTGTTTGAGAAGTTCTTGTTGTCTCCTGAGGGGCAGCGAGCAGCACGCCTTGTGATTCATCAAGGACTACACCTTTTATGGAAATCTCAAACTAATGAAGAATGGGCACAATGGGGGGCAAAACGCATTCGTGGATTGCTTCAACAACATTCTCTCGTGCCCGTTTTGAAACACGTATTACTTGATTTATGTGAGCATAATCGCTATGAAAGTATGGTTGTGCAAGTTCTAAACGTGATTCAAGAACGGATTAATCATCCGGCTATGGTTACTTGGCTTACCGCTGTCGTAGCAGAAGAGGCACATAAGAAAAAGCGAAAAGGCTTCTGGTCTGATTTCCTTATTTCTATGTCCGAAGCTACCGATGTAGTAAACTATCAAGAAATGGCAGAGGCTATTGTCCAAGAGGCCTATGCGATGCTGGAAAGCTGGAAACGGCCCAATAGCCCCGAACGAACAGCTTGGTTGCGACAATGGGTAGAACCAATTCGTAATATTGAAGAGAACCATGAAGTCTGCGATGCTCTTAATGAAGCGTGGGAACGCTGGATTCGCGAACAAGATTGGGAATCTGTTATCGAAAACCATTTATGCCCTTATATAGAAGAACTATTGCTCGTAGGGGATGAAAACGGAGAAACTCCGGCTCAGGTTTTAGTTAATATTGCTCTTGAATTATGGAATGTATACGGTCAATCGGACGATCTTAGAAATCGTATTGAAAAAACCTTACACGATATTGGCGACTACGTACTTGAACAAGGGTATGACCTCATTGAAACTATCATACGTCAAGTATTAGGTGGCCTCAGTACAGATAAATTTATTTACTTTATTGAATCTAAGGTGGAGGACGATCTCAGCTGGATCCGCATTAATGGTGCTATCGTTGGTGCTGTAGCGGGTCTGCTTGTATGGACCTTCTTAGAATATGTATATATGCCGTTTTGGCAACAATTTGTAGGCTAAAGTTAATTATCTATAATAAGTTGCTTTAAAATTAAATACACAAAAACTAGCATATAGAAGGAGCTTCTATATGCTAGTTTTTTATGGTTTAATTAATTCTATATTATAGGCTTTTAAGATTAAAATCGATATAGAAAAGGGACTGACCAATGGTCAGTCCCTTTTATGTTATTCTTCCGTTGTGTTGTACGGCAATCGCACTGTAAATGTAGTCTTTACTTGTGGTTCACTCGTGGCCGTTACTGTGCCATGGTGTAAGTTAATAACTTTATTTACAAAGTATAGACCTAGACCTATACCGTGATTAGATTTTTTGTTTCGCGATTGTTCCGTCTGATACATCCGATCCCAAATATGATCCAGAGCTTCAGGTTCGATGCCAATACCATTATCTGTTACGGTAATGACTAAGTCTCTGCCTACTAGTTTAGCCGAAATATCAATAGTAGAGTTTGTAAACTTAATGGCATTGTCCACTAGGTTTGTGATAGCTCGACGTAATGATACTTCGTGAGCATTCATATGTAAATTAGGCTCAATATGAGATGTAATCGTAATCTGTTTATCTGTATTTTCTGTACAGAGTCTTGTATAGTCGTGGACCATATTGGATAACATCAATGATACATTGACAGGTGCAAAGCTTAGACCTTGTGCATTTTCAAGGCGGGCTACATCAAGCAGTTGGCTTACGAGGTTAGTCATGAACTTAGCTTGCTCTAAGATATGTGTTAAACCTTCCCGTAGATCTGCTTCTGTACGACCGTATTTTAAAGCAAATTCACTTTCTGCTTTAATAACGGCAATTGGTGTACGTAGCTCGTGAGATACGTCAGAACTAAATTGTCTCTCACGATTGGAAGAATCCTCAAGACCTGAAATCATACGGTTAAATGTTGTAGTTAGTTCGTAGATTTCATCTCTCGCTGTGCGAGCCGGAATGTCGATACGACGGCTCAAGTCGTTGTTCTTACCGATGACTTTAGCTGTTTTTGTTAAAGTTCGGACCGGTTTAAGTCCTTTTTTGATGAAAAGATAACCACCTAGGGAGGAAATCAGTAAAAAAATAATATTCCCTAACAGTAAGCTGTATAAAAGGTTTTCCGTCTTTTTAGAGGCTGTTTTTACTTTTGTAACAGCACGCAAAATACCACGATAGTTTGGTTCGTTAACCGGTGTATCGTAGTAGTAGAAGGTATCATCACCAGCAGCAATTTCACCAACTTGGCCTAAGGAAAGGATTGTTTGGTTTGGAAACCCATCTGGCAAGGCGCCTTTAATAATATAGCCGTCTTGAGTTGATACAAAGAAAAATGTATTATCTTGGTACGGTTTAAACTTGCGAATATCCGTAGCCATAATCATCGCTTGTTGTTGTAAGCGTTCGCGCACTTCTTTATTGTCGGATTCATGTGTATATGCGTAAATCCATGCGGATGCAACCATCAAAATGATAAGCAAAAAGATGGTATACCAAGACATAATTTTAAAGGTTAGGGGCAGCCGATTAAATAAATCGGTGGCTGCCCCAGACATGGTATCTAGATCTCGGTGAGGATCATTAGTTTTCTGTTTTGAGGACATACCCTACTCCACGAACCGTTTGAATGAGTTTTACATTCTCATCAGTATCAATTTTCTTGCGCAAATCTTTAATGTATACGTCGATAAGGTTAGAGTAGCTTTCATAATCGTATTCCCAAACATGGTCAAGGATTTGTTGACGAGATAATACGATATTTTCGTTACTTGCTAAATAGAATAATAGGTCGAATTCTTTTGCAGTCAATGTAATTGTTTCGCCGTCGCGTTTAACAGTACGTTGAGGAACATTGATGGTAAGTGGACCTACATGGATATCGTTTTGTGCATGACGCGCATTACGACGAGCTAATGCATAAATACGAGCAGTTAACTCTTCAAGATCGAAAGGCTTTACAAGATAATCATCTGCACCAGTGTTAAGGCCTGTAACTTTATCTTGCAAGGAATCCTTTGCTGTTAAAAGCAATACAGGTGTTGTATTACCGTCGTTACGCATTTGTGCAAGAGCACTGATACCATCGAGGATTGGCATCATAATATCCATTACGATAACGTCATAGCTAGATGTGTTAACGTAATCGATCGCTTGTTGCCCATTGAAGCATGTATCAACTGTCATATTTTCTGCACGTAAATATTTAGCCGTGATACCATTCAGCATTTCTTCGTCTTCTACAAGTAAAATTTTCATTCTCTGTTCTCCTTATGTATGATTTAAAAATATAGCTCTCCAACTACATTAATTATAGTCATTATATATATATATAAACTTTCTTTTTTTGAAAGCCACAACACCATATAAGGGTGACTATATATATAATATTATATAACTTATTTATCTATTATCATACCTTATACAATAGTAATGAGCAAAAGATGAATGTACATGCGAGTTTACAAGACTTTTCTTCATTTTTGAAAGCCTTAAAAATGGTGAAAGACTGAAACTTAATGAATTCTACTAATGAATAAAATCTAACTATATCGAAGATTGCCGTATGCGCATAGATGAGGGTGATTTTATCGATTTTAGATGATGTGCGATAAATCACTAAAAAAACTTATGATAATTATTATCACAGAAATAAATGCTTGTTATGAACGGAGAAATACGATAATTTTCGATGATTAAATTCGAGGTAAATTTAGTAGGAATTTAATGGATATTAATTATTAGGAATGGTTAGCAATAATTAAAAAGCTAGTGTTTATGCGAATTCTATAGATACCAAAGGAAATAAAAATATAGAAAAATTTCGGAACCGAACTACTTTCGTAAAATCCTTAACTTCTTGTAAAAATTATTCATATAGGTAATTTTTTGACTCCTCTTTTTACCTTAAAAATGCTAAGTGAAATAAATTATCAATTAGATTAATCAAAATTAATTATGCATAATAGGGTTTAGACATGACCTGAAATGCTCTCTATAATTATAGGTAAAGAAATAAGAAAAATCGCATAAGTATGGGGTTTTTCTTGAAAGAAAAATGATTAGGTTATCAAAAATTTTTATAAGTTTTTGAAATGAGATAGTCTAACAGGTTTCTTATTAATAGGTAGTTATGAGGAGGTCATTATGGAACAGTTTGATGTTCTAGTAGTAGGTAGCGGTGGCGCCGGCATGCGTGCGGCTCTTGAAGTAGGTCGTCGCAAAGGCTTAAAAGTAGCTCTTATTACTAAAATTTTCCCAACTCGCTCTGCAACAGCAATGGCGCAAGGCGGTGTAAATGCATGTTTGAACAACGTTGCAGCTGAAGATACAGTTGAAACTCATACTTTCGATACTGTAAAAGGTTCTGACTATCTTGGCGACCAAGATGCAATCGAATTCTTCTGCTCTCGTTGTCCAGAAGGCGTACTTGAAATGGACCACATGGGTGCTCCATTCTCCCGTACTGAAGAGAATAAAATTGCGCAACGTAACTTCGGTGGTCAATCCTATCCACGTACTTGCTACTCTGCGGATAAAACTGGTCACGTTATTTTGCACACAACTTACGAACAATGCTTGAAAGAAGGCGTACACTTCTTACAAGAATGGTATCTTTTAGATCTTGTTAAATCTGCAGAAGGTCACGTTGGTGGCGCTGTTGTGTGGAACATGAAAGAAGGTAAAGTAGAACAAATTAAAGCGAAAGCTATTATCTTGTCTACTGGTGGTGCAGGCCGTATCTTCTGGACTCGTACTACAAACCCATTCCTTTCCACAGGCGATGGTATGGCAGCAGCATTCCGCGCTGGTAACGGCTTGAAAGATATGGAAATGATCCAATTCCATCCAACTGGTCTTGGTCGTACTGGTATCTTGATGTCCGAAGCGGTTCGTGGTGAAGGTGGTTACCTTCTTAACGCTGAAGGCGAACGTTTCATGAAAAAATATGCGCCTAACAAAATGGAATTGGCATCTCGTGACGTTGTAGCGAAAGCGATCGAAGATGAAATCGCTGCAGGTCGTGGTTTCGGTTCTGGCCTTAACGCATATGTAGTAGCTGACCTTCGTCACTTGGGCCCTGAAGTTATTATCGAAAAACTTCATGGTATCCGCGACTTAGCTATGTGCTTCGAACATTGCGATCCATTGACTCAACCGGTACCTATTCGTCCTACATGTCACTATACAATGGGCGGTATCGACGTAGTGGATTACAAAACTTGTGCATGTGAATTGCCTGGTTTGTTCGCTTCTGGCGAAGCATCTTGTATCTCCATCCACGGTGCGAACCGCTTGGGTGGTAACTCCTTGGCAGACGGTGTAGTATTCGGTAAGGTATCCGGTGCTGGCGCAGCTGATTATGCTGAAACACATGAACAACCTAACGTAGATGCGGAACTTGCTGCAGCTGCAAAAGCTTGGGAAGCTCGTTTCACAGAAGTAACATCCCGTGAAGGCGGTCGTCCGGTTGTAGAAATCCGCGATGCATTGGCTGATGCAATGTGGAATAAAGTAGGTATCTTCCGTAATGAAGAAGGTATTACTGAAGCCTTAAAAGAAATCGAACAATTGATTGAAGATTATAAAACTTGCTATGTAGGTGACCCTGAACGTACTTACAATATGGCATTCGTAAACTATTGTGAAATCGGCTCCATGTTAACAGTAGCAAAAGCTATTGCTATGGGCGCTTTACACCGCCGTGAATCTCGTGGTGCTCATATTCGTGAAGACCATCCTAAACGTAATGATGAAAAATACTTAAAACATTCTTTGATCAAATTAGGTGCTGACGGTCAATACGAATTAACAGAACGCGACGTAGTGTTCACTAAATACGAACCACAAGAAAGGAAGTACTAAGATGAGACAAATCACCTACCATATTCACCGTTACCAACAAGGTCGCGCGTTTGTACAGACTTTCAAATTTGATTACGAACCTGACCGTACAATCCTCTGGGGCCTTCAAAAAATTAAAGATACACAGGATCCAACATTGACATTCTTGGCAGCTTGCCGTTCCGCAGTTTGCGGCGCTTGCTCCATTCGTGTAAACGGCGAAGCGATGCTCGGCTGTGAATCTAAAATCGATGAATTAACAGAACGTTATGGCACAGACGAATTGACAATCGCTCCGATCGGCAACTTCCGTGTTATCCGTGACTTAGTTGTTGACTGGGAATCCAAAGTTGATCGCTTGAAAACAGTTGCTCCTTGGATTTTCCTTAAAGCTGAATTCAACGAAGGGGACAAAATCGTTCGCCAAACTCCAGCTGACTTCAAAAAATTCGTTGCTGGTACAGAATGTATTCTTTGCGGTTGTTGCGCATCTGAATGTAACAAATTGACTGCACGTCAAGATGACTTCTTAGAACCATATGTATTCACAAAAGCTAACCGTTTCGTATTGGATAGCCGTGATGATGCACCTATGGCTCACATTCAACCTGCATTCGACAATGGCCTTTGGAAATGCGTTCATTGCATGAACTGTATCTCCCGTTGCCCTAAACACTTAAAACCTGCTCAAGATATTTCCAACTTGCGTAAAGAAGCTACAAAAGCTGGTCTTACTAACAGCAAAGGCGTTCGCCATGCAGTTGCTTTCAAAGAGGACCTTTACAAAACTGGTCGCTTGAAAGAAGTTTCTATGAGCTTGAAATCTGATGGTGTTGTTGATTCCGCTAAACAAGCATTCTATGCTTTACGTTTGTGGAAACACAGCAAAATCAATCCATTCGAACTTGTAGTACCTCAAAAACCTGTAAATGGTATTGATGGTGTTCGCAGACTTATGAAAGCAGCTGAGGAGGTAAGCAAATAATGAAATACGCATTTTTCCCAGGTTGCGTTCTTGAAAGCGCTGCCAAAGAAGACTACTTAGCAACAGTTGCTGTAGCTAAAAAATTAGGCATCGAGTTGGAAGAACTTGACGGTTGGACTTGCTGTGGCGCGTCCCACGTTCAAGACATCGCTCCAGAAATTACACTTGCTACAAATGCTCGTAACATTGCATTGGCAGAAGAAAAAGGTTTGAACCTTTTAACTGTATGTAACACTTGTACTTTGATGCTTCGTGAAGCTAAAAATGAACTTGATGCAAACGAAAAAGAAAAGAACGAAGTTAATAAAAAATTAGCTCAAATCGGTAAACAATACCGCGGTACAACTGATATTACTCATTTCTTATGGGTATTGATCCGCGATTACGGTTTGGATAAATTGAAAGCTAAAGTTGTTAAACCGTTAACTGGTTTACGTGTAGCTGAATACTATGGTTGCCATATTCTTCGTCCTCAAACTGAAATGGGCTTCGAAGATTATCAAATGCCTACATCCTTAGCAGATTTAATCTCCGCTATCGGTGCTACACCAATCGACTTCTCCCGTAAACTTGATTGCTGCGGTTTCCATGCTGTATACCCTGCACATGATTCCGTAATGCAAATGACTGGCTCCATCAATAAAGATGCGGCTACAGAAGGCGCAGATTGCGTAGTTACTCCTTGCCCACTTTGCCAAATGCAACTTGATATGTTCCAAAAAGAAGCTAAAGAAGTTGTAGGCGGCGGCAAAGATATGCCAATCTTGCACATGTCCCAATTAGTAGGTCTTGCTCTTGGCATTTCCCCTGCTGAAATGGGTATGCCTAAACGTCATTTAACTGATACTGCAGCAGTGACAAAATTTGTAGGTTAATTCGTTTGATTTAGACATGATCAGAGTTGGTCTATATAGTAGTCTGAATCTAAACCTATTATCATAATTACCAGAAAAACCCCCTAGCTTAGGCTAGGGGGTTTTTCTTTTCTAAAAATGGAATTTCAGTAATGTTAATAGTAATAGGTTTGGATTTAATTGTACTGAATTATAAATCGTGAAATGTATATAAATCGATAAATGTAAAATAAATACAGTAAAATACTAACTTTATAAATAAATTTGATTTTGATATCGATTGATAATTGTAGTATAATAAGTACACAAATTGTATACACTTATATGAGTAATAGCTAATATGTTGTAATTCATAAATTATTATAATGCTATATATATACTAGACTATACAATATAATTTTGGGAGATATTATATTGGACATGCTAGTCATTATGCTTTGAGAGGGCGATTAGCATTATAGAGTGTATATACGGGGGGAAATAATGAATGATATGCTATTAGAATATATTGATCGAATGATTGATCAAGAGACAGAACATCGTGTTTTTTCTGTGGATTTTAACAACAAACAGTACTTTGTAAAACAGGATATAAGTAACCATCGCTCTAGTTGGATTAAGCCCGCACCTAGAGCTTCTTTTGATTATGAGTTTTACAAGATTTCTTTTGTGAATACGCAATTGCCAGTAGCTCCTGTTATTGTTGGTTTTAGAGAACATTATTTTGTTACAGAAGCTTGTGGTAAAACGTTAACATATTATAGCCAATTGCCCGCTCAACATCCAGAGGATGATAGTTTGCAGGATATGTTAAGTCATATTTTTTATATGTTTGGCAAGACATTAGGTCAGTTGCATGATTATGGCTTGAGTCATGGCCGTCCTGCTATGCGCGACATTACCTATGAGCCTGAACTAGATAAGATCACATTGCTCGATTGGGAGAATAGCCGTCGTTGGCCTGAGTTAACACCGCAAGGCTGGGATTTACTCGTCTTCGTTCACAGCTTCCTTCGGGAGGATAATTTACCTATTTCTTACCTATATGCTATGATGAATGGCTATAGCTCAGCCTGTACAGCCCGTGAGACAGTGCTACATATAAAAGACATTTTGCGTAAACATGAATATCTTTTTAAATTCTGTCGTATGTTAAATCCTCTACATTTTGTGGACACTGAAGCTGCTGTTAAAGCATATGACTTTATATTGGCGTTGAAAACCGAATAATATGTATTTGAATAGTACTCGTAATAAGAGCACTTTATAGACCTTTACTGGTGATATCTAGAATATTAATCTTCTAGATATCATTAGGTAGAGGTCTTTTTCTATTTCAATTTATAGTATTACAGTCAGAGTTCAGCTACTTTCACCATAAGTACCTTAAATAACGGCAAGGGGGTTGTCGAACAAGGCCCTCAGGAATATAAGAGGGTGAAAGGAGGTGATACGATGGCTAACATTAAACGCACTAAATTGGTGTTGCGTTTTAACATCGGTACCGAAGATGCGCCGAAGTACAAAGACGTAACTTATACTCGTGTTGCAGAAGAAGCGTCTGACGATAATGTGAAAACCGTTGGTAATGCGCTGGCAGCCTTGTATGACCACAGCTTGTCCGACGTGGTCCGCGTCAATGAAGTATCCTTAGGGCATTAAGGGTAGAGTTTCTACTCATTCTTGTTTTAGGTGCTCCAAACACATTTTATTGCTAGATTCGTACATTCTCAGATAGTCGTAAAGAGGTGTAGAAATAGCAAGTCCACACATTCCCATCCTTATTGATATGAATCGAAGATACGTATACTTGTAATCTAACATGTTTACAGCCTATCTAGATTCGATGAACTTGTTTATGAAACGTGAAAGGAGGCGCCCACATGGCGGAAAAACGCGTTGTATATCTTACATTTTCTACGGTCGGTGGTAAAAGCACATCAGTCACAATTAGTGCTCCTCGTGCTGGAATTACTTTACAAGATGCTAAAACAGCGGCTAATGCGTTAGTGGCTAATAAAGTAATTCTTGGTTCTGGTGATGCAGAATTAGCAGCATTTACTACAGCTCGTGAAGTAAAGACACAAACTACTGAATTGCAATAGTACTGCTTCTATGCTGTAGTCTAGAAAGGTACAAATATAATCTAAAGGTAGTATAAAAGCGATCATGGAGAAATCCTGGTCGCTTTTTTTGCGCATTAATTGAGATATAAATTCAAAATTATTTCAGATTCATAGATTATAATGTTCTCTAAAGTGCTTGTTATACATATAAGATTGGAAAATGTAGTATGATGTGATAGACTTATTAAGTGATTTTATTTATCAGTTTAAAATAATTTGTTTTAATTGAATAGAGTTTGTTAGGGGCGAAAATAAGTTTATAGAATTGAGCTGTTAATAAAGGAGGTTTACGATGAAAGAGGCTTGGGAATTATTTTTACATGGTGGATTTGTTATGTGGCCGTTATTAGTGGCACTTATCATTGCCGTGGCTATAGCGATTGAACGTATAGCTTATTATCGACAATTGAAGCGGGAAATGTTTGCTCTGAATGATGCATTAGAAGAGAGCGAAATGAACTGGCAATCCTTATTAACTACCTTAGAATCTAAATATACAGCTAATATTTCGTATAATCTACCTCGCGTGCTTGGACAGTGTCAGGATCGTAATGTATTGCAGTCTAAAATGGAGGATATGATGGCTCATGTTTATACGCACGCTTCTCGTGGCCTTGATTGGCTCTCTACCATTGTTACGATAGCACCATTATTAGGCTTGCTTGGTACTGTAACGGGTATGATTGGTGCCTTTCAGGTATTCGGTGCTGACGGTACGGTACCTACTGCTATTACCGGTGGTGTGGGGGAAGCCCTTGTCGCAACTGCTTCCGGGCTTTGCGTGGCTATTGTAGCGTTATGTTTCCATGCTGCATTTACCCATCATGTACGCATGACGATATCTCGTTTAGAAGATTCATTTTCTCGTGTTTTAGATTCTTATGATCGGGGGCATGCTGCATGAAACGAATGAGTCGTATGGAGGGAGAAAAGCCTACTTTAATGGTTATTCCTATGATTGATATCATCTTTTTCTTGCTCGTATTTTTTATGATTAGTACCATATATACAATTCCACAACAATCCTTATCTATTATGCTGCCAAAAACGAAAACGCAGCAGTCCGCTGAGTTGCGTCCGGTTTTAATTGATTTTGAAAAATCTGGGCAGCTGATGATAGATGATGGGTATGTGACGAAAGAACAGCTTATTAGCTCTGTGAAAGCCAAGATTGGAGAGAATAAAAATCAAAATTTCCTTATTCGTGCCGATAAGGATTTGAGCTATGGCAAGGTCGTGGAGTTAATGGATGATATGAAAGTAGCCGGCGCTGTAAGTATTAGTATTGCCACTGTTAATAAATAGGTGATGCTATGCCGAAAAAATATGTAGATGTGTGGAAATATCCACATATGACCTATAAAAAAGCTTTTGTTATTGCTACTATTATCAGTATTATTACGGTTGGTGTTGCTTTTATTTCCTTTTCTGATTATATCGAATCTCAAATGACCGGATCTTTGCAAATTAATTTTCTAACGGAACAGGAAGCGGAGAAACAAGTAGAAGAAATTAAAGAGCAGATTAAAGAAGAGAAGGTTCATGAGCTTCAATACCAAAAAGAATTGGAAAATAATAAAGTTCAACCTGATAACGGTGGAGCCGGTCACGGAGGACAAAATGGGAACTCTGCTGTTCCTACAAAAAGTGATGTAAGTCCGTCTAGTCAACAAGCGCGTGTTGGTGAAACAGGTACTATTAAACAATCTTCTGTCGGTAGCAATACGGGGAGTGGACTTGTCGGGCCTGAAGGTCCTGGAATTGGGTATGCATCAACAGGAAGTGGAGAAGGGCTTAGCGATCGTGAGGGTACAGGAAGCACCGAAGTAGATGTCGGT
Organism: Veillonella sp. S13054-11; assembly: GCF_002959795.1. NCBI lineage: Bacteria > Bacillati > Bacillota > Negativicutes > Veillonellales > Veillonellaceae > Veillonella > Veillonella sp. S13054-11. The sequence goes on along the minus strand of NZ_PPCY01000008.1, from coordinate 179,812 downwards.
GGTGGCGGCACATTTAGTTATGATGGATATTGGAGTAATTTACAAAGTGCAATTAATAGTAATTACCCTACAGATGCATACACTATGGGAATTCAAGGTGATGTAACACTAAGAATTTATTTTGCCCCAGGTGGCAGTGTTGCCAGTGTGGAAGTTCTTAATTCTGATGATCCTATGTTATCAGAGCATGCTATGGAATATGCTCATAGTGTGGGTGGCGCTGAAAATTCTACAGGTACACAACAATATGCAGATATCACAATTCACTATAATTTATAAGTATAATGAAAAACTAGTGTCTTTATGGATACTAGTTTTTTTATATGTATATATATTACTTTGATAACATAAAATAATATTGATAGTTATTCCTGATGAATATATAATTGAGATTAGATATCGTTTTATACTATTAGAGCCCTAATATATTTTCTGGAGGTGTGTGATGAAAAAGTCATGGGCAGCACTATTGTGTGTTGTATATCTAACGTCTGTTGCAGGTGTGGTAGGTGCAGAAAATAATAGTTCTACAAGTGTAGATAGTGTGAATGAATCTCAAAATACTGTAAGTGATGAGCAGTCAAGACGCATGAAAGATATTACGGTTACGGCTACTCGTACGGAGGCATTAGTTCGCGATGTGCCAATTGCGACAACGATTATTTCACAAGAAGAAATTAAAGATCGCCAATATCGTAATTTAGAGCAAGCCTTACAAAGTGTGCCAGGCGTTGCTTTCAGCACCGATGCTCATGGTGGACAAAATATTACGATGCGTGGCGCCGAATCTCGTCATACATTAATTCTTATTGATGGACGACGTGTTACGGGAGAGTTGACGAAAACGAGAGCTAATGCCATGGGCTGGCTTCGTCAAGGCATGGATAATGTGGAACGCATTGAAATAATTCGTGGTCCGTCGAGTGCCCTTTATGGTTCCGAGGCGAACGGTGGGGTTATTAATATTATTACAAAGCAATCCAGAAAGCCAAGTGTAGAGGTTAATACTGAAATCTCTCGGCGTGATGCATCGAGTGCGACGGGATATAACTTCAATGTATTGGCTCGTAGCGGACAACAAGGAAAGTGGAACGGGTCGATCGGTGCCGGTATTCGCAGAAATATAGCGGGAAATAATGATTCTGGATCGGATAATAACTATCATGGTGACAGGATACCGCTTCATTTTGACGTATCTTATCAAGCAGGAAAACGGGATAAATTTTCTTTCTTTATAGATCGAGAAACTGAAGACTTGGATATGTATACGAGAAAAGGCAGTGCTTTAACTCAATCGGTTGATAAAAATACGACTACTACAAGCACAGGTCTTCGTTGGAATGGTCGTCGCGGTCGGTCATCGCTTATGGTGCAGTCTTACTACAATCATTACAAAGACACTTATGACCAATATAAGCGCACGGGTGGCATAAAAAAACTATCCATTTGGGATGAATATTATAATAAAGAATGGATTACAGATGCACAGGTTAACACGGCAATCGATAAGAAGAATCTATTGACTTATGGCGTTCAATTCCGCCGTCAAGAAGCGATTAGTACGCGTATTAATAACGGCTCCATTGCATGGTCGAGAACTCGAGAAGGCATTACAGATACCGCGGGTAAGGCAACCATTAATTACGGTAGTTACTTTGTGCAACATCAATGGAAACCTAGTCGCAAATGGGTGATTATTCCTGCGGTTCGTTATGATACGTCAAATACATTTGATAGCCATTGGTCGCCTAAGATTGGTGTTACCTATAAAGCAAATGATAGTCTTCGCTTTAAAATGAACTACGGTGCAGGCTATTCCACACCTGGTATGACAGAAATGTATCATCATTGGCTTATGGCATCTAATGTACCGAGAGGGCGATTAGGGGCTTTCGATATATATTTGCAAGGTAATCCTAATTTGAAACCTGAAAGCTCTTATAACTTTGATTTCTCCGTAGAAAAAGATTGGAAACGGACAAATGTTAAGGCGTCCTACTTCCACAATGTTATTAAAAATTATATTGAAAGCGGTGCCAGTCGTATTGATATGGCAAATCGTCGTATTTATATTTCGTATTCCAATTTACCTCGTGCTGTATTGCAAGGTGTGGAATTATCTGTAAATCATAAACTCAATGATAAATGGGATGTATTCGGTAACTATACTTATTTGGATGCAAAGAATGACGTTACCCATAATCGTCTGTTAAACCGTGGTCGCCATGTATTTAGTGGTGGTGTTAATTATCATCAAGGTCGCTGGACTGGTGCGTTCTGGGGTAACTATTACATTAATTATCTTGATGGAATCGATGCTATCGTTGTTAACCCACGTCTCAGCATTCCGAAAAAGAAAAATATTCAAACTTGGAACGTCATGGTTACTCGTCAGTTGAATGATAATGCATCCATGTATGTAGGGGTTGAAAATATATTTGGTGAAAAACAAGACTTACGGGATATTCATGGCGCCACTTATCGAATGGGTCTTAACTTGCGTATGTAATAGTGAGATATTAATGTACGCATGAAATGCTGACCTTAATGTATGAATGAAATAGATGCGTATGTATTGGCGTATGTAATATAGTCGCATTAATTTGAAACTATAATGTATGAGGTTTAGCTTGCATAAGTAATCTGCGAGGTGATCATTATCAATAAGCCGTTATTATGTTTATTGGGGATTGTTGCTGTTGTGGGAGCTTTCACTACGGCTATAAGTTTTGAAGGTAAACGTGAGGTATTCAGCGAGGCAGGTGCTATTCAGATTGAAGATGATACGAAGCAAATTGTGTCGTTGCCAAGTGTAGCAAGTCGTGTAGTATCTATTTCTTCGGCGGATAGTGAATTACTCATCGCTTTAGGTGTTAGCCCCGTAGGCGTAGTAAATTCAAGGGAGTTACCGGCAGATGTACAAGCTAAAATTGCACAGTATCCGAATATGAATAGTGCTGTATCTCCAAGTATTGAACGAATTATTATGTCCGACCCGAATCTCGTTATCGGCATTGCCATGCCGTTTCAAACGGCGTTGCGCAAAGCATTTAATGCGAATCATATCCCTAGCTTTTACCATCTATCCTCCAATTATGATGACATCATGGACCATATTCGGCATGTGGGCACCATGACTGGTCATGATAGGGAGGCGGCTGCATTGGTCCAGAAATATAATGATATCCTATCAGAAATCATACAGCGGCATAAAGATGAATCTGCGCCGCGTGTCCTCATCGTTTTTGGGACGCCTACGAGTTATCAACTAGCCTCCAGTAAAACATATGTGGGAGATATTTTCCAAAGATTAGGAGCAAAAAATGTGGCTGATGTATATTTGCCACAAGATGTATCGGAGAATGCTTTGGATGGATATATTCCGCTTAATCTGGAGACGATGGCCGTTCTTGATTGCGACAAGGTTATCTTGATTAATCATGGCAGTAGCGGTGAGAAAGATATAGCAGCTTTTAAAAAGGCTTTTAAAACGCCGGCATGGCAAAATGTACCTGCTATTGCTAATGGGAATATAGAGGTCTTGCCGGGTCCGTTGTTCGCGTCGGTGCCGACCGCCCGAATGGATCAAGTGTTATTATATGCGGAAAAGGTGTTATATGGACAATCTCATTAATGTGCAGGAACGTCGTGGCTTACGCGTTTTTGTGGCTGCGCTGATTCTGTTAATAGCAGGTGTGTTGCTGAGTATGAAATTGGGCGCTGTTCCATTAACTTGGAGCGAATTATACCAAATCATAACTGGTGGCGATACATCAAAAATTGGTCAAATTATCATGACTATACGCTTACCACGTGTTGTAGTGGGCTTTTTAGCGGGCATGAATCTTGCCTTAGCTGGCGTGATTTTACAAGGTATCTTGCGAAATCCTTTGGCAGATCCCGGCATTATCGGTATTACCTCTGGCGGTGCTTTGGCGGCTATGATTATTATGATTCTCATGCCTACTTACGTTATGCTTGTTCCTATTGGTGCTTTTGTTGGTGCGTTAGTGGCATCGTTTTTGGTTTACGGTATTTCTTGGCAAGGTGGACTTAATCCGTTGCGCCTTATCTTAGCCGGTGTGGCTGTAGCGGCTTTCTTCGGCGGGTTTAATACGATTCTGTCCGTGTTTTATCCGGATCGTGTTCAAGGAACGGTGAGCTGGATGGCAGGTGGTTTTGTAGGGCGCAGCTGGGACGATGTGATGATGATCTGGCCTTATACGGCTATAGGTATTATTGGATCTATGATATCTATCAGATGGCTTACATTACTCAGTTTAGGCGATGATACAGCACGTACCTTGGGGGTGCATGTTGAAAGATGTCGATTGTCCTTGCTCGTATTAGCCTCTTTGTTAGCCGCATCAGCAGTGAGCGTGTCGGGGATGTTGGGATTTGTAGGTCTTATAGTGCCTCATGTGGCGCGCCTCATCGTAGGTGTGGATTACCGTTACTTGATTCCTACGTCCATGGTCTTTGGTGGTATATTAATTGTTTATGCAGATACATTGGCGCGCATGATGATTGCGCCTGGTGAAATTCCTGTAGGCGTACTGATGAGCTTCTTGGGTGCTCCATTCTTCTTGTATCTATTGAAAGGGGTGGGGCGAAGATGAGTGTGTTAATCGTCGATAATATAACGGTAGGCTATGGAAAACGATTGATACTGGAGAATCAATCCATCGTTTTTGATAAACCGGAAATAATATCTATTATCGGTCCAAATGGTTCGGGAAAATCAACGTTTTTGAAAGCTTTGGCGCGGCTTATCAAGATAAAACAAGGGACTATATCGTTAGATGGAAAATCTTTACATTCGTGGAATACAAAGGAATTAGCGCGTCATATAGCTTTGTTACCGCAAATTACGACCGCCCCTGAAGGAATGTTAGTTGAGCAGTTGGTTCGATCCGGACGAAATCCGTATGTATCGATTTTTAAGGAACTATCTGATGTGGATTTAGCTGCTGTGGAGCAGGCGATGAAATGCACAGATGTATGGAAATATCGGTATCGGCACATAGGGGAACTATCCGGCGGTGAACGGCAGCGCGTATGGCTTTCATTAAGTTTGGCGCAAGAACCGAATATTTTACTTCTCGATGAACCGACTACTTATCTTGACAGTCGTCATCAAATTGAGTTGATGGAGCTAGTTAAACGCACACAGCGGGAACGAAATATTATGGTCGTTATGGTGCTCCATGATTTGAATCTGGCTTTGCGCTATAGTGACCGCATTATTGCCATCAAAGAGGGGGCTATCGTCGGTGATGGAGCTCCGCATATGATGATGACCGCAGAAAATCTAGCGAATTGGTTCGGCATTAAAGCGGATATTTTACAAAGTCCTCGCAGTGAAGAAACATGTCCTATTTGTGTACCGTATGGCCTTGCTTAAATAGAGGAACTTAAGTGCCATATACCTAGCTGATTGGCAGCTGTTTTTAGCGAGATGTACACAATAGCAAAAAAAGTCCATTACGAAAATCGCATACTGTTTATACCTTAAAGAGGCCCCACCTGTGGTGAGGGTCTCTTTATTATGGTAAAATATATGGTATACCAAATGGTTGGGTGAAATTTTCACGAAAACGATGTACTGGAATTAGTACATTATAGAACCCGGATGGGGATTATTTAATGAGGTAAAACAGTGGAATATATTATTTCGTTTATGGAAACATATGGCTATACGGCCATGTTTATTGCAATGGTTCTAGAAAATGCTAACGTTCCTATTCCGAGTGAAATCGTACTTGGTTTTGCGGGGTATTTGATAGCTCAAGGCATATTTGATATGCATACGACAATGGTGGTAGGTATCTTAGCAGGGATTGTTGGTTCTATAGTATCCTACTGGATGGGTGAGCATGGTGGGCGCCCTTTATTATTGAAATATGGTAAATATATATTTTTTAATGAACATAAATTTGAACTGGCAGAAAAGATGTTTAATAAATATGGCGGTGTAGCTGTATTTTTTGGTCGACTTTTACCCGGTGTTCGTACCTTTATCTCCTTCCCAGCAGGAATGGCACGCTATCCCATGTGGCATTTCATCATCTGGACGGTACTCGGTACGATTCCTTGGACGATTTTGCTCGTTTACTTGGGCAAGGTACTTGGTGAAAATTGGCAAGACCTTATCGAGTACAATCATGAGTTCTTGATTGGTATGATCGTTGTATTTGTCATTATAGCTGCAGTACTGGGCTTTAGATACTATCGTAATCGTCGATAAGGAGACCCCTTATGAAAATCTCTCGATTAACACCAGTCGTATTTATTGTGTGGCTAGTGTTTTATATGTTTGGCAATAATATGTTGCCTGTTACAGATCCCGTTGAATCTAATTATGCGTTAACGGCAAAGGAAATGGTTCTTTCTGGTGATTGGCTATCTCCGCAGATTTATGGTACTTATTGGTACGATAAACCAATCATGATTTATTGGCTCATTGCTCTTGGCTTTAAAGTCTTTGGAATTGCTGATTGGGTGGTGCGCCTACCGAGTGCTATTTTCGGTGCTTTGTCGGTGGCGACCATGTATCAATCTACGCGTACCATGAGCGGTAAGTGGGCGCTTGGTCTCATTGGGGCATCCGTTCTAGGCACATCTCTCATGTTCTGGACCGTAGCTCATGGCGTTATTACAGATATGGTGCTCCTTTATACGACATTGATGGTCATGATTTACTCCTGCAAGGGTCTGATGGAACAGAAACCATATGCTATGATTGTAGCTTATGTATTCGCTGCGTTAGGTGTACTCACTAAAGGTCCGGTAGCCATTGTGTTGCCTGGTATGATTTTACTTGTCTTTGCAGGTATTAATCGTTCTTGGTCTATGGTGAAAGCTATCTTTGATTGGCGTGGCATTTTAGCTTTTTGTGTAGTTTGTTTGCCGTGGTATGTGTACATGTACAGTGTTCATGGTCAAGATTTTATCAATGGCTTCTTAGGGCTTCACAATGTGACTCGCGCTACTCAATCGGAACATCCGGAAGATAACGTATGGTGGTATTACCTCGCTATCTTCCTTGGCGCCTCCATGCCGTGGACAGGTGCTGTTATTTACGGCATAATCGATGGTTTCAAACAACGTCATACAGGGTTTATCTATAATATGACCTGGGGTGTTGGAATTGTGCTATTTTACACCTTGATGGCAACAAAATACCCTCTATATACCTTTGTTAGCTTAGTCCCATTTAGTGCTATCGGTGCTTTGGGCGTTATGAAGCTTATTCGCAAAGGCAAATCTAGAGCCTTAAAATGGATTATTATGGGGCCGACGTTACTTCTGTGGATTGCTTATGTGGCAGGTTCTTTCTTCGCACCATGGGGTTTTTATTGCTTGCTCTATGTCGTGGTTGCTATGGCAATATTGTTTATGTTCTATGCGTGGTATACGAGAAGAGGATATCGTTTAGTTACAATTATTGTACTTGGTACGATGGTTATATCTTCTATAGTTGTTATGGAAGGCTTAGAGCCATTTGTTAAGCAGCGTAGTAATATTGATGTTGTTCCAGTAGTGGACTCCTATGAAGGAGATGTTTATTACTATAACGGCTATAGTACGGCTGTTGTGTATTATACGGGGCATAAGGTTATCAAGATTAATGGTGATGAAAGTCGCTGGGATGATCGAGATAAATTGAAAAAACGTAGCGCTGAATGGCAGAAGAAATATCTTATGGAACAAGTAAGTGAAGAGGAATTTAATAAAACTATCGAATCTGGTAAGCCACTTATGTTAATCGTTCCTAAAGGGGAGATTAAGCATTTCCGTCAGTCCTCCATTTATCCACATGTATCTGAGTCTAGTGAAGCCGGTACATCTGAAGTTTACATATTAAATAAAAAGACTTTATTCAAATAATTGTGAAAAGTTAATAAATATTAAAACAGGTAGCATCCGTTGGATGCTACCTGTTTTTGTGAATTGGCACCTTACCGCTTTTTTGTTAATTAGTTGCTTGCAGCTTTTTTGTTAATTAGAATCTTGCGGCTTTATGTTATCTGAACGGTTTACTGGTGTTAATCCTTTATATACTATTGGTTTGGCATTCTTATTTACATTCTTATTCAATTAAATATTATCCTATCTATATTGATGCTTTTCGTAGCTAAGTAATAATACCTACAATATTGATATGATTTGTTGACATAATTAATACATATTGTTATAGTAGGTTATATTAAGTTTAAAAGACGAGGTGTTCTAAAGCCTGATTTCATATAAGGTTTAGAAAAATGCGAAAAGTGACATGAGTCATAAACGCCCCTTGTTGTGAGGTAGAAAGAGGGGACATTATGAAGAAAACTTGGTATCTAATCATGGCTATCGTGCTGTTGATAGTAAGTGGGTTGGCGTATGGTTATTATGAACACAGTAAACCAAAGACCGACCGAGAATTAAAAACTGTACGTGTTGCGTATTTACCGATTACTCATGCGCTGCCCGTATTTGCTACGAAGGAATTGGAGACGGCAGATGGTCCTGTCCATGTAGAGCTTGTTAAATACGGTTCCTGGCCGGAACTCATGGATGCGCTCAATACCGGTAAAGTAGATGCTGCAGCTGTTCTCGTTGAACTCGGAGTAAAGGCTCGTGAACAGGGAATTGATGTGTGTGCAGCGGCATTAGGTCATACGGAAGGCAATATTATCGTTGTAAATAATGATATTAACTCTGTACAGGATTTGAAAGGCAAATCCTTTGCCATCCCTCATAAACAATCTACACAAAAGATTCTCGTAGACCTCATGCTTGAACGGGCAGGCCTTAGCGAGAGGGACGTACAGATAGTGGAGATGAGTCCTCCCGAAATGCCGTCCGCATTGTCGATCGGTCAAATCGCAGGATATAGTGTGGCTGAGCCTTTCGGTTCTCTCGCCATAGAAATGGGGGCCGGGAAGGTCTTTGAAGACCCTGATCACTTATGGCATGACAATATTTGCTGTGCTCTCGTATTCAACGGTCAATTCGTCGATGAACATCACGACTTGGCGAAGGCTTTCACAAAAGCCTATCTCGATGCAGGTAACTATTTAGATGAGCATCCGGAGGCGCAAAAGGAGATTGCCTTGAAATATATGAAGTTTAAGGATCCTGTCATCGAGCGTTCCTTGCAGGTGATTGGGTTTGGAGATTTGGCCCTCACCGAGGATCGTTATAATGCGCTCGTGCATCACATGACCCATGTCGATCTGATTAAAAAGGTGCCGAGTTATTCGGAGTTTGTAGATACATCGCTGTTGCCATAGGGGGTAGACCATGAAGAAATACACATATGTGCCGGGGGCGTTCATCGCGGTCTGGCTGATTTGGGAGCTGGTTGTCCGCATCGGCGGATTTAACGAGGCCTTGTTGCCGACGCCGTACAAGGTGCTGCTCGGCTTCGGGGAACTTATCGGGGACGGCGTATTGTTCAAGGATATTGCGGATAGTTTGGTGCGCTTTTTCATCGGCTATATCATTTCCGTCGTAGCCGGTGTGTTCTTAGGCCTTATTTTAGGTTGGTATAAAGGCATTTGGAACTATATTAATCCTATCGTTCAGGTGATTCGTCCTATTTCACCGGTGGCATGGTTGCCGTTTATCGTCCTGTTTTTCGGTATCGGTCAAGCGCCTGCCATCGTTATCATTTTTATCGCGGCATTTTTCCCGGTTCTATTGTCCACGGTGTCGGCGATTCAAAATATCGATCCCGTATACATCAAGGTGGCTCGAAATTTTGGTATCAAGCAGCCGGAATTGTTATTTAAAATCGTATTACCCGCGGTGTTTCCTGGTATTGCATCGGGACTTCACATCGCGCTTGGCACGGCGTGGATATTTCTGGTGACGGGGGAAATGGTAGGTTCCCAGACGGGGCTTGGATTCCTCATCATCGATATGCGGAACAATTTGCGTAACGACCTCTTGATGGTGGCGATTCTGACGATTGGCTTTGTGGGACTTTTACTTGATTGGGGGGTGTCCCTCATCGAAAAATGGATTTATAGACGTTGGGGCATTGAGAAATAGGAGGTGGACGTATGGGTTACATTTCGGTGCGCAATGCACACAAGGAATTTATGAAAGATGGAGAACCGCTCACCATCCTTGAGAATATTAATCTGGATATTGAACGAGGCGAATTTATTTGTCTCTTAGGGCCGTCCGGGTCAGGTAAAAGTACTCTTTTAAATGCTATGGCAGGCTTTGAGCTCGTTACCTCCGGTTCTATTACCATTGACGGCGCAGAGGTGAAAGCACCCCAACTGCGGTATGTAACGGTCTTTCAGAATTATGGATTATTGCCGTGGCGAACGGTGGAAAGCAATATTGAACTGGGCCTTGAGAGTAAGAACGTACCGAAGGAAGAGCGACCTGCTATCATCGACAAATACGTGAAAATGGTGGGGCTCGACCATGCACGCAATCGTTATCCGGCGGAGTTGTCCGGCGGGATGCAGCAGCGTGTATCCATTGCGCGGGCGCTGGCGGTCGATCCGGATATTATCTTCATGGACGAGCCGCTAGGGGCCCTCGATGCGTTGACACGCATCAATTTACAGGATGAAATCTCCCGCATCTGCCGTGAAGAGGGCAAAACGGTCGTATTCGTTACGCATGACATAGAAGAGGCTGTAGTCCTTGCGGATCGCGTCGTAGTGCTCGCCGCTAATCCGGGACGGGTGCAAACCATTATCCCCGTCAATCTCATCGATAGGACGGACCGGACCTCCGCATCCTTCGTCAATATTCGAAACCACATATTTGAGCAATTCCAGCTCGCCAAAGAAGACAAAATCGAGTTTTATATATAAATGTGATGTTGTATATACTAGTAGTAACGTAGCAACAAATGTGACAACAAAAAACTGTAGTTTCAAAGATGTTAGAATCATTCGTCTTCATCAAGGCTGTCGCCTTGGCGGTAGAAAATCTTAAGTCGCTTTGAAACTACAGTTTTTTATATTCTCCTGTATGTGGATGTTTTGAATATTAATTTCTCATCAAATTTTCAGAAACAGGTGCTATTACAATATAGTAACAGCATACATTTTATGTAGTGCGTGATTATCATAGATCATGATTGGGAATCGCAATATATGGATTGTATTATAGGGTTTAGCTTATAAATACAGTATATGTATAAATACAGTATATGTATAAATACAGTATGTGTATAAATACAGTATATAAAGGATTGATAATCATGATATACAGCATTATTTATTATATGGTTCGGTAGTATAAATTGGGGGAGAGCCTATGTCCTTATTTACATCAGAGGAAGAGAAAACGCTGTCTTTTGATGAATATATGGCCTCGTTTGATACGAATCAGATTGCAAAAGTACAGCAGTTTGTAGACTGGCTCGGTCAATATAGGGGCGAGCTTGTTCACAATCCGTGGGGTGAGGTGAATCCTGATCTCGAAATTGTTCGACCTGATTTTGATGCGGCTCAAGTGCGTCGGAACAATTTGATGGCGTATTTGTTGCCGCGGTTGGGACGTTCCAAAATTTTTGTAGTGGCGGAGGCTGTCGGATATCAAGGAGGACGCTTTTCGGGTATTGCCATTACTTGTGAGCGTATGTTGCTGGATAAACATAAAACGATTCGGGCTCATCAGATAACGCCTGTTACATTACAAAGAACCAGCTCTCCTGTGAGCCCTATGCTGAAACGGACCCAACAGGAGCAGGGCTTCAACGAGCCTACGGATACGGTAGTATGGAGTGCTATCATCGAACAGGAAATTGATCCGTACGATGCGTTGCTGTGGAATATATTCCCCTTTCACCCTCATAAGGCGGGTGCACCGCTCACTAATCGGACGCCGACCGAGTCCGAGCAGCAGCTGGGTTGGGAATATACGAAGCGATTGTTGGCATTGCACACCGAATTAGGTGGATTGGAGCCGCTTGTGCTCGCCGTCGGTCAAAAATCGGCGGACACAATGGGGCGATTCGGTCTTTCAGCCGTCGGACTTAGACATCCGGCTAACGGTGGCGCTAATTTATACCGTGAAGGTTTTGCTAAAGCTGTAGAGAAAGTTTTGAGATAGAAGGTATTACATATGAAACGATATTGTGAATCCTGCCGTCAGTATTGTGACGAGGCGGCCATGTTCTGTCCGCATTGCGGGCAGCATACGACTGCGGTGGAGGTTGAGAGAATCGCACCGGAAGGGGATATTATCTATCCGTTGGCGCATTATCAGTTGAGTTACAAGGATACATTTCTCCATGTGGTGGGCCGCAAATTTATGAATTCAGATGGCCGTGCGTCCAGAGGGGAATTTTTGCGGTTCTTTTTGATGTGGCTTTTAGTTATCGCTGGAATTCTGGCTCTATCTTATGGGCTTACGGTGGTGCTTCATACGGGTATTTATTTAATCCTGTTGGCATGGATGTTATTGACAATCATCGGTCTTATCTCGCTGATTCCGTTGGGCTCTCTATGCATCCGTCGCCTTCATGATACCGGTAAAAGCAGTGACCATCTGTTTTTTATCTTAATTCCTTTCATCGGACCGATTATTCTATTTGTTCTACTGTGTAAAAAAGGCGAACCGAAGGTCAATCAATATGGTGAGGCGTTGAGGAACATCACTATTGACAAAAGGTTGGCATCTATTATGAAAGTATCGCCTACAAGCAGCGCTTTCACTACTCGAATTCTCGTTGCATTGCTGGTGAGTGCTATCTGTGTATGCAGTGTTTCGACTCGTTATATGGGACCGGAAAATGAACTGGATCCGGGCGGATGGTTTACGAATATCGTCGTCGGTCAAGGTAGTGATGAAGCTGCACGGAATGCGGTACACGATTATTTTGACGCGGTCAATGAAAAGAACTATGATAAGGCTTTCACCTATATTACCGATCATGCTAGGACGAATCCCGTAGAAAAGCAAAAATGGATGGAGTCGATGAAGTCGGCGCCGAAGGTGGTTGTCAGGTCCTTAGGGACGAGTAGTATCAATCGTGTAAACAGTATGAAACGCATCATTTATGAAGCGGATCTGCAAATCACTAAACCAGGAGATGGCGCTGTTGAAGCTGCCCATATGACACGCTACATATCTCTCGTCGAAGAAGATGGCGAATGGCATATTGAAGGGTTTTATAAAAGCATGCCGGATGAAGAATAATAAAATAGTTAGGGCGGTTCGGTCTGAACCGCCCTTTTTAATATTTGTTTAACTTTTGGCGAAATGAGAGGCGAACTCTTTTGTTTATGTTGTTTTTATGTTATAATGAGCACAACGTGTGAAAGCGAGGCTTTCATCAAAACAGATCGGACTATATTGCACTGCGTATCGGATTGAGATAAAAACAGAGGTCTCTTACGGTTGAAGCATCTGATAGTGCACTATACTCATTTGCTGCGGCAAATGGCACACAAACTAGGAACGGCAAAATTTGATAGCGCATTTTTGCGCCCATTTGACGAGACGCTAGTATAATAGCGCCTTTTTCTTTGTGTGACATTTCCTCGTGGCATAGATCAATTCAAGTGATAGGTGAGAAAAACTATGTTAAATAAATTAATGAACAAAATTTTAGGAGGAACTGTGAATACAACAGATAATCAGGTTACTGCGCAAGTGAAAGCAGAACCGACAGTAGCAAAAGACGCTACTCTTACAGCTGCGGCTGAAGGCGAGCAAAAACAAACGCGTCGCCGTACAAATACACGCCGCCCTGCTGGCGAAGGTCGTACGCGCCAACAAACAGCTGGTGAAGGTGCAACACGCCAACGCCGGTCTACAAATACTCGTACAAGTGCGAATAGTGGTCGTACTAATACGACTCGCCGTACAAATACACGCCGCAATGTGGAACAAGGTGAAGGTCAAGAACGCAAAACTCGCCAAACTCGTGCACCGCGTGGTGAAAATACACGTAATGCGCGTACTAATAATGGTCGCAATGGCCAAAATGGTCAGAACCGCAATAATAACCGCCCAAATAACCGTTCCACGGGTTGGAATAATCAAGAGGAACAAGTAGAATTAGTCGGTCGTACGCCAAATGGCGCCAACAAGGGCAAATTCCAAATCATTCCACTAGGTGGTCTTGGTGAAATCGGCAAAAATATGACCATCTTCCAATACGAGAACGAAATTATCGTTCTTGACTCTGGTCTTGCGTTCCCTAGTGAAGATATGCTTGGCGTAGACATCGTTATTCCTGATATGAGCTATATCATCGAGAATAAGGATCGCGTGAAAGCTGTCGTAATTACTCATGGTCACGAGGACCATATCGGCTCCTTGGCGTACCTAATGAAAGAAATCAGCTGCCCAGTATATGCAACAAATCTCGTTTGCGGCTTAATTGAAGGCAAGTTTAAAGAACATAAGGTATCTCCAAAATGTCTTCGTACGATTGCTGCCGGCGATGAAGTTCAAATTGGTCAAGTGACTGTTGGTTTCATCCAAACAAATCACTCTATTCCTGACTCTTGCGCTGTATACTTTAATACACCAATCGGAACAATTCTTCATACAGGGGACTTTAAAATTGACCAAACTCCTGTTGATGGCCGTTTGATGGATATGCACAAATTTGCTGAGCTCGGTAACAAAGGCGTATTAGCGCTATTATCGGACTCTACAAATGTAGAAAAACCAGGCACTACCGGATCTGAAAGTTCCGTAGGTCCTGCGATTAAACAAGCCGTTGGAGAAGCGAAGGGACGCGTTGTTCTGGCAACATTTGCATCCAACGTATCCCGTATTCAACAAGCTATTGATGCAGCGGTTATGTTCAACCGTAAGGTTGTAGTTATGGGCCGTAGCATGGTCAATGTTACAGAAATTGCCCAAGAGCGCGGATACTTGAATATTCCACCAAATACAATCATCGACGTAGACGTAATGCACAACTACACAGATGACCAAATCATGATCTTAACAACTGGTTCTCAAGGTGAACCGATGGCAGGCTTGTCCCGTATGGCAACAAGCAACCATCGCACTGTAGAATTGGCACCGAATGATACTGTTATCATTTCTGCTACACCAATTCCAGGCAACGAAGGTGCTGTAGGTAGAACTATCGATAACTTGCTTCGTTTAGGTTGTAATGTGGTATACGGTAAAGACCGTGGTATCCACGTATCTGGTCATGCGAGCCAAGAAGAGCTTAAAACGATGCTTAACCTTGTTCGTCCAGAATACTTTATCCCGGTTCATGGTGAGTACCGCATGTTGCGTCGTCATGGTGAACTCGGTGTTGCTATGGGTGTAGATCCTAAGAAGGTCCTTATCGGCGACAATGGTCAAATCTTTGAATTCGATAAAGATGGTGGTCGCAAAGGTGGCCGCGTACAAGCTGGCGCTATCTTCGTTGATGGCCTTGGTGTTGGTGACGTAGGTAATATCGTTATCCGTGACCGTCAACAATTGGCACAAGAAGGTATGGTCATCGTCGTTATGGCGATGGACAAAGCTTCCGGTACTATCGTAGCTGGTCCAGACCTCGTATCTCGTGGCTTTGTATACGTTCGTGACGCAGAAGAACTCATGCTTGCTGCAGAACGCCGCGTAGAACAAGTTCTTGAAGATTGCGAAATGCAACGCATCAAAGACTGGACAACAATTAAACAAAACGTACGCGATGCATTGGGTAAATTCTTCTATGATAAAACCCGTCGTCGTCCTATGATCTTGCCGATTATTCAAGATGTATAATCTTATATAATACAGAAAAGTACCGCACCTCAAGGTGTGGTACTTTTGGCATTTTGAAAGAGAAATAAAAACTACCATTAATAGCATTGCTATCGCATTCGTCTACTATATGGGGTATTTGAAGTTACCCTTTTAAACTGTTATAATTAAAAGATACCAATTAATATATCTTCTTATGTAAGAATGGTGATTTATGAATAAAACAAATACAAGAGCGATGGTGGAAACAGCATTTGTATCGGCCATTGTTGTTATGTTAACTATAGTAGGATTGACAGTGCCCTTTCTTAGTTTGCTTGCAACCTTGGTTGCACCATCTGGGATTGCACTGATTGGCATTCGTTGGGGTAGTCGATATAGTTGTGCCGCATCAGTGGTAGCTTTTGTCCTCGTTTCACTTTTAGTAGGCCCATTAATGGCAATGGCTACTATTTTGGCATATTCTTTGCCGAGTATTTTCCTTGGAGAAGCTTTCAGAGCAAATTGGTCTTTTGGTAAGCTTATCGTTATACCTGCTATTGCACTTACTTTAACGAGCCTTATAGGAATTTTAATTTCTGCAGGCCTCACATCTTTTGACTTATCTCAGATTAGTCGAATGATTGATGTGGATCTTAAGAATGCTATAATTGAGTCTGTAAAGCAGCAACCTATGACACAAGAACAGATGGATGCATATATTAACCGTTTAGATTTTGCATTTCAGCAAGTGAAACGAATGCTTCTAGCCTATTGGTTTGCAGCAAATGCAATAGTGATTTATATCTTAGCTAAGCTTGTATCGTATATCGGTCGCCGCACAAATAGTGTGATGCGTACGTTGCCAACAATGGATACGTGGCGCATGCCGCTTTGGGGGGCTGGTGTACTAGCGGTTGGTATAATCCTTGCTTATGCTGGGCCATATCTTGGTTATACTGAAAGTATTTTTGTTGATGTAGGTCTTAATCTAGCTTTATTTGGTGCTATGATTTGTGGACTTAATGGCATTACATGCTTATTGTCCATCATGAAATCCTATAATTTAGCAGGTATTTTTAAGTTTGCTATTATAGCTTTTTTATATGTAATGAGTCCATTGGCACTCGTTATATATGGTGTTTTTGATATGTTTTTGGATATGAGAGCACGTTTTGAAAAACGTAGCTCATAATAGAAAGGAGGCCGTTATGAAATCCTTTCAACGGAGATGGAAAGGTTTAGAAATTACCATTGTTGCCGTTCTCGTATTATTGCTATTATTGTTGGCCTATTTAAATTGGGCTATTGCAATTTTAGCATTAATCATTGTAGTAGCGGCGTATTTGGTTAATTATAATACCCTTCATAACCGGCGTCGTTTAGCAAGAGAACAGTTTAGTGCGATGATGAAGAATGTCACACAAGCTTCTAACTTTGCTTTACAAAATTTGCCAATGGGGATTGTTCTTGTTAATAAACAAGGTACATTGGTGTGGAATAACAGTGTTTTCGCTGACTGGGTTAAGGTGGACTGGAATAAGCTCCAAAAAATGTCTGCGTTGTTACCTGGTTTCCGTATCGATAAAATTTGGGGTAAATCCGGATATATGACGGAAAAATATGAAAATCGATACTTCCAAATTATTTATAAATTTATCGATCCTCGGGATACGCGATCAGATATTGATAGTGAAGATGAACTTGCGGAACATGCAGTGATGGCATTGTACTTCAAGGACATTACAGAACTAGAAAAAGCCCGTATTAAAGCGGAAGAGGGACAGCCTGTATGGGGCATGATTCAAATCGATAATCTTGAAGAATTGACGAAAGGCCTCAGTGATCGTGAGTATACTAGTATTTGGACAGATATAAATAATATCATCATGGATGAAATTGACCGTTACGAAGGTTTTATTCGTAACTTCCAAGATGATATGTATACCTTTGCCATTTCTCGTGGTGCGCTTCATGAGATGGAGGAAGATGGTTTTAAAGTGCTTGAACGAATCCGTAAATTACCATCTCCTCGTCAAGTACCAGCTACGATTTCCATTGGTATTAGTGAAAATGTAGGCTCTGTGAAAGATGTATCTGGCCGTGCTCGTGCAGCCTTAGATATTGCATTAGGTCGCGGTGGTGACCAAGTGTGTATTATGGATGGTGAAAGTACGCGCTTTTTTGGCGGTAATACGGCAGGCGTTGAGAAGAATACGCGCGTTCGTGCTCGTGTTGTATCTCAAGCGATACATGAGCTTATGATTGATTCTGATAAGATCCTTATCATGGGACATCAGCGCGAAGACTATGATGCCTTAGGTGGCATTATCGGTGTAGCTGCCATTGCTCGAGCACTTGGTAAAGACGTGCGCATTGCGCTTTCAAAAGAAACTAGTGCCATTGATAAAATGGTGAATGTTCTTAACGAGTCAGAGTTCTGGCAAGAGAATATTATTACTGCAGAAGCTGCAAGAGTATGGGTAGATGCGAATACGCTCACTGTCGTGTGTGATACGCACCGTCAAGAAATGGTAGCGGCTCAAGAGGCGCTTGAAATTTCTGAACGACGTATTGTTATCGACCATCACCGTCGTGCAGCAGACTTTGTGGAAAATCCATTGCTTACCTATTTGGAACCAACTGCATCGTCCACATCTGAACTCGTAACAGAGCTTGTACAATATGCAGGCGTTCCTGTGAAGCTTTCAAAAGCGGAAGCCACAGGTATCTATGCAGGTATCGTATTAGATACAAAGAACTTTATCCAACAAACTGGTGCGCGTACCTTCGAGGCAGCAGCATTCTTGCGCCGTGCAGGAGCGGATATCGACAGAGTTAAACAATTATTTATTGAAACCTTCGATTCTATCCAATTGCGTGCTAAAATGGTATTTGAAGCAAGTCGTACTGAAGGGATTGCTATTTCCGTAGCGCCTGAAGGTTTGAAGGATATGATGGCGTTGGCTGCACAAAGTGCGGACATGCTCATTAGTAATGAAGATATTGAAGCGGCTTTTGTACTATATTCCTTGAATGACGGCGGTATCGGCGTCAGCGCTCGATCCAAAGGCAAGGTAAACGTACAAGTTGTAATGGAAGCCTTGGGTGGTGGCGGTCACAGAACTGTGGCGGGTGCTCAATTACAAGGTATGACCGTAGAGGAAGCAAAGCAGGCCATCTTGGAGCATGCTCTTGATGCGCTTCATTCCGCAGAACAAGAGGAGGAACAACAATGAAAGTAGTATTGCTAGAAGACGTTAAAAAAGTTGGTAAAAAAGGCGAAATCGTTGAAGTTAGCGATGCATATGGTCGCAATGTATTGATCAAAAAAGGCCTCGGCCTTGAAGGTACAGCAACTAACGTAAATAATGCGAAACAAAAACAAGAATCCATTGCTCATAATAAAGCCGTTGCAAATGACGAAGCTAAGATCTTGGCAGCTCAATTGACTAAGATTGAAGTAACTGTAAAAGTTCGCATGGGCGAAGAAGGCCGCGTATTCGGATCCGTTACTGCTAAAGATATTTCCGATGCTGCTAAAGCTCAATATAAAGTAGATATTGATAAAAAGAAAATTGAAATTAAAGAACCATTGAAAACATTGGGCGTACATGACGTACTAGTTCGTGTTCATCCTGAAATTACAAGTACTATCAAGGTTAATGTAGTAGCCGAATAATAGTATTCACCATGCTCTTTGAGTATGGTGAATTCTTTTATCCATAGTGGTTGTGTGAAGGGGATTATCATGGATGTACGCATTCCACCGCATAATCTAGATGCGGAAAAGGCCGTTTTGGGGGCTTTATTAACTAATGGATCCAATATGGGAGCCGTTGTAGATACGGTGACGAGTATTCTTAAATCTGAAGATTTTTACCGCGATGCACATCGTATTATTTACGATGCTATTTTAGAGATCGTGCATGCCAATAAGACGGCTGACTTTATCACCGTTGGTGAAGAACTAGACCGTCGTAAGCGCCTCGATGCGGTAGGTGGTCTTGCTTATATTACATCTCTTGCGAATGAATCGGTTTCCTACAATGTGGAGGAACATGCGAAAATCATCAGCGAGAAAGCTCAGTTGCGCCGCCTCATCGATGCAGGGAATAAAATCGTAGGCATGACGTATGCTGGCGAAGATGAGCCGACGGCAATCCTCAATAAGGCAGAGCAAATGGTGCTAGACGTAAGCGGTCAAACTCAGTCTGAATCATCCTTTGCGGCCATTGGTGAAGTGGTTTTATCTAATCTAGATAAACTCAATGCACTGCAACAGCATGATGGTGCTATTACAGGCGTGCCAACAGGCTTTAAAGATGTGGATCACATTTTCAACGGCTTACAAAAATCTGACCTCATCCTCGTAGCAGCTCGTCCTGCGATGGGGAAAACAGCTTTTACCTTGAACATCGCTCAAAACGTAACGATGTTGTACGACAAGACGGTGGCGTTCTTTTCCCTGGAAATGGGCAAGGAACAGCTCGTTGGTCGTATTTTGTCCTCCGTGGCAGGTGTGAGCTCTGAAAAATTGCGCCGTGCGAACATGGATCCTGCTGACTGGGAAAAGGTTATTGCCGCAGCGGACCGCATGAGTAAATCCAAGCTCTTTATCGATGATACGCCGGGTCTTACCGTACAAGATATGCGCTCTAAATTGCGCCGTCTCAAGGTGGAACATGGTCTCGATCTCGTTATCGTCGATTATATTCAGTTGATGCAAGGTCGAAATGCTGGTAAGGGCAGTGAAAATCGTCAACAAGAGGTGTCCGAAATCTCTCGTAATCTTAAACTGATTGCTCGTGAATTTAACGTACCGGTTATCGCTTTGTCTCAGTTATCTCGTAGTGTTGAAAGTAGACCAGACAAACGGCCTGTACTTTCCGACCTTCGTGAATCTGGTTCCCTAGAACAAGATGCGGATATCGTTATCTTCTTGTACCGTGATAAATATTATGATGAAAACTCTGAAAAAGGGGACAATGCAGAAGTCCTCATTCGTAAAAACCGTAACGGTTCCGTCGGTACCGTGGAACTCCAATTCGTTGGGGAATTAACACAATTTAGAGACGTAGAATTCCGAGACCTAGGGCCGGAACAATAATGAAAACTATCGTGGGATGCCCTATATTGATGGGGCCCCGTGACATAGCTACATTTTAATTAAAAAGAAAGGACTATACTTCTTTGCTCCTCGTGACCTGATGTCGCTGCATAAGTATAGTCCTTTCTTTTTATCACTGTAGATATGAAGGTGTCCATCAATATAGTGGCACTAGATAGTTTTCGTTGTATTGTTGAGAAAAGGAATGTAAAAGTTTTTGTATCATGTTAGTAGAAAATAAGTCTTATTAAAGTGTATAATAGTACTAGATAGATTTTATAGTGTCGTACAATACGTAAGTATTGTGAGATGGAATATAAGGTTTCCATCCTATGTATGATGAATTTAACTATTAGTGGAAAACAAAATATTGAGTTTTATTTGTTGATGGTTGGATTAGGTGCTGCAGAGGCTTATAAATATAAGCGTATTAGGCTAGGTGTATTTGAGAGCCTGCATTATCATTTGTCCATGATAGATTTAATTGATGAATACCAATTGTCAAAGGACTTAAGGGAGATTGTTTTCCAAGGTATGGGCATGGAAGATATTGTTGATGCAGCAGAGTGGTTTGAAGACTTTGATTGGGAAGGTCATTTGCGTGATGCGATAGATTACTTGGAACTAGATTGTATATCTAGATTAATGGAGCCCTCATATCATACTTGTATTAATGATTTCAACTTGTTTGATGTACCTAATACAGATAGCGTTGATCATCTCTATATTTCTTTTATATCTCATCATAGTTTTGAGCAAATCATGATGATTTTTATGCTAGGGTATACAGTGTTTTTGATTGAGTTAGGTGAGTATTGTGGTGATGCCTTTGATACTTTTAAACGTAACTATCTTACTAATCTTCGAGCTATAAACTGTGGCGAGTCTGAGATTTTAAGTGATGCTCTTGAATTATTTGATTCTTGTGATAACCGAAAAGATTTTTTGAGCAATAAACGACAACAATTGTGGTTAAGAAAGATTTCTATAGATCTTAGAGGGTATTTTTGTAGCCTTAAAGAGTCTAGCATGGATTATAGTAGTGAAAAGGGATTAGTTTATTATAGAAGTCCTAAAGAAACCATATTGGGTTAAGTTATATGCGTACTTAAGAGTACCTACTATTAGATTTGATGTCTAATAGTAGGTACTCTTTTTATTTTTTATGTTCAAAATTTACTGTCATAAAAGCAAACATATGTTTGAAAATATTCTATATTTTTGTTATACTAATCATAGAAATTTTTGTGTTCTAGTTTTTGTAAAAGCCAGTTGTTTAGGGGCTTAGGGGGTGTTTGTATGGGTTCAGGTGATACGGATCGGATGTATATGTGTATTGATTTGAAGTGTTTCTACGCGTCTGTAGAGTGTGCCGATTTGGGACTGGATCCGTTTACGACACCTCTGGTGGTGGCCGATGGTTCTCGTGGCAAGGGGGCTATTACGTTGGCTATTTCTCCTGCCTTAAAAAAGTTAGGTGTTAAAAACCGGAGCCGATTATTTCAGATTCCACCGCATATTGAGTATTTGACGGTGAAGCCACATATGAAGCGGTATATGCAGGTGTCTGCTGAGATTTATGGAACCTTGCTCAAGTATGTGGCGCCCGAAGATGTGCATGTGTACTCTATCGACGAGTATTTCATCGATATCACGCCCTATTTACCACTATATAAAAAGACGCCTCGTCAGTTGGCTCAGATGTTACTTGATGCGGTGCTAGCGGCAACGAAGATTTATGCCACCGTTGGGATTGGAACGAATCTGTTTCTCGCCAAGATTGCCCTCGATATTTTGGCGAAACATGCGCCTGATTTTATAGGGTATCTTGATGAAAGCCTCTTTAAAGAGAAAATCTGGTATCATCAGCCCTTGACCGATATATGGCAAATCGGCAAAGGGATTGCTAATCGACTACATAAATATGGTGCCTATGATTTGCATAGGGTTACCTTAGTGCCTGAGGCGAAGTTGTACAAGGAGTTCGGCGTTAATGCAGAGCTCATAATCGATCATGCTTGGGGCCGTGAGCCTTGTACGATTGCGGATATCCATGCGTATCGACCTATTAAGCACTCTATCTCTCACAGTCAGATTTTGTTGCGTAATTATACCTATGAAGAGGTATACGTGCCTATGCGCGAAATGGTAGAGTCCTTGGTGTTAGAGCTTTTACAAATCAAAGGGGTCACGAATCACATTCATGTCCATATCGGCTATGCTGATGAAAGGATGCGCTCTACAGGGGGTTCTAAAAAGCTTAAGCAGTACACAGATTCTCTACAAACGTTGACGGCTGCAGTTATTAAATTATATGAGCAGCATTGCCATAAAAATGAGCTTATCCGCCGCATAGGAATCAGCTTTGAGGATTTAGTCAATCGATCTGCCATACCTCAAGAGGTGGACCTATTTAGCACTTTTACTACAAATGCAGAGGAAAAAGAACGACAGGTACAAGAGGCTATGCTATCCATTAAGGAACAGTTTGGTAAGAATTCTATTTTGCGTGCCTCTAGTTTGCAAGAGGAAGGAACCATGCGCTTTAGAAATACCTTGGTAGGCGGTCATAATGGGGAATAGATATTATAATGGATACATTGGAAATACATTAGTCGCGTAAAGGGAGGTATAAATTAATGAAATATCGCATGTCTCGGTTACAGCGAGCAAAACAATTTATGCCCTTTGCGGCATTGAGGGGTTTTGAAACTTTATTAACCGCTGTAGCAAGGCCAAAAGAAGATCGGGCAGAGTTGTCAGAGGATCAAATAGATGAGTTAAATACAGTTTTACAATCTGTACGTTGTGGGGAGTGGGTGCGAATTGTTTACTATAACAAACAAAAATATACGGAACTTATAGGTGCTGTTGATATGATTAGTGAGCAATTACAAATTCTATCTGTACAAGGGACTGTTATTCCTTTCAGACATATTAAAGAGCTGAACATGTATGATATGTAAATATAAATATAAATAACGGCTTTTGTTGTGTATGGTAAATAGACTAGAGTTAAGGCATAATTAGGTATACAATGATATTATGGGTTAATATAGCTTGATGATAAATGTTTGAATTTGGTTAGCTGTAGTATACCTATATAGTTTTTTATTTCTTAACTTAGAAAGGCGGTGTATGTAATGCATGATGTCATATCATTACTTATCAATCGCTATGATTTTTTCCTCCAGTTGTTATGGGAACATATAGAAATTTCAGTATTAGCTTCTGTTATTGCTACCATCATCGGTGGATTATTGGGTGTGTTTATATACGAATATAAACGGCTAGCTGCGCCAGTTATGGTAGTGGTTAATTTCCTATATACAATTCCATCTATATCGATGCTAGGTCTCTTGTTGTACGTATCAGGTGTTGGTAATACGACCGCTATTATTGCATTGGTTATCTATGCTTTATTACCGATGGTACGCAATACATTTACTGGTCTTAACCAGATTGATAAAGCCATGTGTGAAGCGGGAATTGCATTAGGACTCACGCGGATTCAACGTTTGTGGAATATAGAGATTCCTTTGGCTATGCCGACGATTATGGCTGGTATACGGACTATGCTCGTTATGACCATTGCCTTGACAGGTATTGCATCCTTTATTGGTGCTGGTGGCTTAGGTGTGGCGATTTATAGGGGCATTACAACAAATCAAAGTGCTTTGACGATTGCCGGTAGTCTACTGATTGCACTATTAGCCATTACTGTTGATGCGCTCTTTTCTTTAGGTGAAAGAGTAACGCGTATTAGCCCTCATATGAAGCGTTATACGATTATATTTGTTTCGATTATGACGATAATTGCGATGGGTATAGGTGGCTGGGCCATGTATTGCCGTCATGTGAAGACCGATGTTATTCATATTGCAACGAAACCTATGACGGAACAGCTTATTTTGGGGAATGTTTTAAAAGAATTAATCGAGAAGAAGACTGATCTAACCGTAGAGGTTACAGAAGGTGTAGGTGGTGGTACATCAAATATTCAACCAGCTATGCTTTCCGGCCAATTTGATATATATCCTGAATATACGGGGACGGCTTGGTCTGCTGTGTTAAAACGTACAGATGCTTATGATGAAAGCTTATTTAATGAGCTTTCACAGGCTTATAAAGAGAAATATAATTTTGAGTGGGTCGGCATGTACGGCTTTAATAATACCTATGGCATAGGGGTGCGTAATGAAATCGCTCAGAGTTATGGCGTAAAAACGTATTCTGATCTTGCTCGTATAGCACCATCCCTAACATTAGGAGGGGAATATGATTTCTTTGGTCGTGAGGATGGCTATCCTGGATTACAACGGGTGTATGGCATGAGCTTTAAAGCGACTAAAGATATGGATATAGGTCTAAAATATACGGCTATTAGTCGTGGTGAGGTGGATGCAATGCCGATATTCACAACTGATGGTCAATTAAGTATTGCTCCGATTACGGTGTTACAAGATGATAAACATTTATATCCATCCTATATGTCTGGTAATGTGGTGCGTAGCGAAGTGTTGATCGCTCATCCTGAACTGCGACCTGTATTAGAAAGTTTGAATCATACGATTACAGATCAAGAGATGGCGAAGATGAATTACGCCGTTGAAACGGAACATCAATTACCAGCTGATGTAGCACATCAATTCCTGGTAGAACGAAGTTTGATATAAGGTGAATATAGTTAGAATTAAAGTAAATAAAATTTGATATAATAGTAAATATAATTTTGTATTGACATTTAATCTCTTTCAATATAAAATAAACATATGAACAGATATTCATATGAAAAGAATATCTAATAGAAACCTCTAATAAGTATTAGAAATATATTAAAATAATATTTTAAAATACATGGATAGAAACTTTCACTATTATCAAAGGAGATATCATGGAAGAAACATTATTGCTGAAGGATTTGAACTGTGCGAACTGCGCAGCGAAAATTGAAGATCGTATCCGTAAAATGGATGTGGTAGAAACTGCAAACTTTACAATTGCTACTCATCAGTTAAAATTGACTGGTTCTTGGGAAGACCGTGAAGCGCTAAAGCGTGATATCCAAGATATTTGTGATGCTATCGAAGAAGGCGTTACAGTGGCAGATTATGAGCGTAAATCTAAAGCGTCTGTAGATGAACACGGTCATGACCACGATCATGGCAGTGATGCTGTAACAATTGCAGTTATCGTAGCAGGCCTATTGTTCATGGCTTACGAAGCGTTGACTACAGTTGTGCCGTCCATTGGCATGCCAGAGTCTATCGAAACTCCAATTTACTATATTGCCTATATCTTACTTGCGTTCCCAGTATTGCGTATCGCAGGTCGTAATATCTTAAAAGGTCAAGTATTTGATGAGAACTTCTTGATGTCTATCGCTACATTGGGCGCCATTGCAATCGACGCATTGCCTGAAGCAGTAGGCGTTATCTTGTTTTACCGTATTGGTGAGTTCTTCGAAGAAAAAGCCACTGATCGTAGTCGTACAGAAATCATGAACGCTGTCGATATGCGACCACAAGAGGTGCGCGTTGTAGACACAGGCTGTGGTGGTGAAATCGTAGTTATGGCTCCTGAAAAGGTTGAAGTAGGCTGGACTATCGAAGTTCGTCCTGGTGATTTAATCCCTCTAGACGGTACAGTTCTTGAAGGTGAAACTCGCGTTAACACAGCTCCTGTAACAGGTGAACCTGTACCGGTTCGCGCTGTACCTGGCACTCAACTTATGTCTGGTTGCATCAACGAATCTGGCCGCATTACGATGCGTGTGGACAAGGTTCTTGAAGAATCCATGGTTACTAAAATTCTTGATGCCGTGGAAAATGCAGCATCTTCTAAACCTAAAATTGACCGTTTTATCACGCGTTTCGCTCGCGTATACACACCAATCGTTGTAGCTCTTGCATTGGCTGTAGCTATCATTCCGTCCCTTATTACAGGTGAATGGCATAAATGGATCTACACAGCCTTAACATTCCTCGTTATTTCTTGCCCATGTGCATTGGTGCTTAGCGTGCCACTCGCATTCTTCTCCGGTATCGGCAATGCGTCTAAACACGGTATCTTGCTTAAAGGTGGTCGCGTTATCGAGGCGTTGGCTAATGTGAAAGCAGTAGCTCTTGATAAAACTGGTACTATCACATCTGGTGAATTTAAAGTACAAAACGTAGAAACTGTAGGCTCCCATGTGAGCAATGCTCAATTATTATCTATGGCGGCTGCTATTGAAGCAGTATCTACACATCCAATCGCAACAAGCATCGTTTCCGAAGCAAAGGCACAAGGTATCGTTGTAGAAGCGTCTGACTTTGTTCAAGAATTAGCAGGCGAAGGTATGGTTGGCACCGTTGATGGTCAACAAGTCCTCGTTGGTAATCGTCGTCTCATGGAACGCTATGCTGTTCAAGGTTACCCAACAGAAGCTGCTGCATACGGCACAGAAGTACTAGTAGCAGAAGGTAATGTATACCTCGGTCGCATTATTATCGCTGATGAAGCTCGTCCAGATTCCGCAGAAGCGATTGCAGATCTTAATGGTCAAGATATTAAAACAGTCATGCTTACAGGTGATGCTGAAGCAAGTGCTAATTATATTGCTAAAGAAACTGGCGTAAGTGCGGTTCGTGCTCAATTGTTGCCACAAGATAAATTGTCTGTTGTACAAGATATTCGCTCTGAATATGGTCCAACTATGTTCGTAGGCGACGGCATCAACGATGCACCAGTGCTTGCTGGTGCTGATGTAGGTGGCGCGATGGGTAGCGGTGCTGATGCGGCTATCGAAGCGGCAGATGTTGTATTCATGCGTTCGTCCTTGACTGCCATCGCTCACGTACTCGACTTGTCCAAAGCGACTTTGCGCGTAGCATGGCAAAACGTAGTATTCGCTATTGCCGTTAAAATTCTTATCATGGCATTAGGCCTTATGGGCTATGCATCCATGTGGTGGGCGGTATTCGGTGATACTGGCGTATCCATCCTTTGTATCTTGAACTCTATTCGTATCTTGCGCCGTTAATTTGGCGACAGTAATCGCATAGATTTATATAGGAATATATAAGCTATAGGATACAAAGCATATAAAGCATATAATATAAGATATCTGATCTAAAAGGTTAGAGTCAAAATAAATAACCTCTATATTAGCGACAAGCCAGTATAGAGGTTATTTTTATAAGCTTTAACCTAATGATATGTTTTAAATTATTTGTTTGCATACTTACTCACTGTAAGTTTTAGTGGTCTAATCATTTGGTGGATTTTTTAGTTTAGCAGCCTTATTAATCTATCTATTCGCTAGATTTGATATAAGGATAGTTTTAAGATGCTTTTAACATATACAATTGTGCATTCTTAATAGACATAAAGCGATTTATGTATGTACTACATAAACAAAACTTTCACAATTGAATTGAATAATAGCTATAAAATAGTATATAATTTATTAGATGATTACTATATGTTCGTTGGAAGGAGGGATAGCATGATCACGGTGTACAAACACATAGAAGAAGAGTTAGTTTCAGACTGCACTGTATCAGATGCCACAAAAGGTTCTTGGGTAAATTTGGTGAACCCAGACCCCGATGAGTTGTCCCTCATCAACATTTTGACGGAAATTCCAACGGACGTTTTAAAGACCGCCCTCGATATGGAAGAACGTTCTCACGTGGAGTTAGAGGACAACTATATTTTCGTGGTTATCAACATTCCTGCGATTCGTGGTAATGATATGTACGATACGGTGCCACTTGGTATCTTTTTGACACCTGACTTCTTTATTACCGTATGTCTTGAAGAATCTGAGGTGTTGTATCCGTTCATTTCAAATCAACTGTCTACGTTCTATACGTATAAAAAGACACGATTCTTGTTCCAAATCTTGTACCGTACAGCTACATTGTTCTTACGTTACTTGCAACAAATTAACCGCCGTACCGACGATATCGAAGTTCAGTTGCGTCATACGACGAAGAACAAAGACTTTTTCCAATTATTGGAATTACAGAAATCCATGACATACTTTACCTCTGCGTTGCGCACGAATGGTACCGTTATGGAACGTCTATTGCGTTTGCGTGGACATAGCACCTATAGACATTTACTCAAGATGTACGAAGAGGATGAGGACTTACTAGAGGACGTTATCATCGAGAATAAACAGGCCATCGAGATGGTTGAAATGTATTCCAATATCTTGATGAACATGATGAACGCCTTCACATCTATCATCTCTAATAACCTCAATATGGTTATGAAAATGTTGGCGACCCTTACCATTACAATGGCCGTGCCAACCATCATATTCAGTTTGTGGGGGACAAACGTGCACTTGCCGTTCCAAGATGATCCAGACGGCTTTGTGAAAGTTGTCGTTATTTCTGTTATTTGCTCTGCTATTGCCATCTTTGGTATGTGGAAAAAAGACTTGTTCTAAATGGATAGCAAATAGCAAGGAAGATTAATGCAAAATTAACTACACATGAAAAAAGCTGGCTATGGGCCAGCTTTTTTGCTTGCTTAACTATTACGTTATTGCTTATTATTAGACCAATCTGATATAATAGTACTGTTATGGAGAGGTGTCCGAGTGGTTTAAGGAGCTGGTCTTGAAAACCAGTGACTCCGCAAGGGGCCGTGGGTTCGAATCCCACCCTCTCCGCCACCAATACATACAATTATCACAGATTATAACAAATCGTAACAAACTATAACAAACATAGTAAGAATAAAGGTTTATAATGGTATTATAGAATTGAAATTATAACGAATTATAACGCAATTTTGCCACCATTTTGCCACCAAAAGAATAAAATAATTTGCCCCCATTGCATGCAGTATGTAATGGGGGCATTTTATTTATATTCTATAAACTAACACTAAAATGTACTGTCAAAATCTAACTTATCTTGAACAAAGTTACCAAATGTCTTTAATGGCAATTGTATGGAGGAAGAGATTATTTTTTTTCTAACTTTTTCTGTTCTTTTTCTAATTGTTTAATACTTTTTGGTGGAGTAGGTAGGTCTTCAGGCATAGTACCACCTAATTCTTTAATTGTTTGACGCACTTTTGCACCGACTTCTCGATGCGCTATGTTTGCATTTTCTTTACCTTGAATATTATCGCGACGTAATTTGCCTTCTGTTTGTGTCAATCTAAACAAATTGGCCGCTAATTCCTCACTTCCCATATGATCTAATATTTTTTGTGAAGGTTTCAGCCCTTTTCGCTTATGGATTTCCTTGTTACCTAAGCCACCATATAAACCTTGATAGCCTGAGTTATGGAATTTAGCAAAGTCCTGAGGTGTTTCAACTCCTGCATTATTGGCTGCTTCTGATAATGCTGTATTATGTTCCTTTATATCTTGCCTGATTAGTAATCGACGTTCATCCTCGGACAAGGATATAAATTGTTCTTGCATTTCACGTTCATGAGTTTTAACTGCAAAATAGGTTTGGGCCTGTGCGATAACCGATTTTTTTGAATCGCCATTCATCGCTATCAGGTAACAAGCATATCTAGATAATACAATATCTTGTATCTCTCTATTAGCAACCCCAACATGTACCATTTTCCCGACGTCGGCAAAATGGTCGGAAATAGATAATTCGCTATTTTGACAAGCTATTTTGGCTTTTTCAATAACATTTAAGAAGTTATCCCATTTTGTATATTCTAAAATAGCTTGTAAATCTCGTGCATACCAAAATTCATTTCCATTAGCATCAATTTGTTTGATAGAGTCGAAAGAGTTTTCAGTACTATTGTCTATGGGCTGAATATCATTAAAGAAAAACATAATACAATCTCCTATGCGGGTAATTACAGATTAGTAATATTTTTAGCATCTATAGTTATATTGCTGGAGATACTAAATTATACTATGAATATTAACAACAAAGACTCTTCATTGCTTTCAGTATAGCATAGGTGAAAGTAAATGAGAATTGACGATAGAGAGAATAGTTTTATGTAGCCAATCTTTACTCACTTATGATATGCTATCGATATATTTATTAGATATTCTGTAGAAAGGAGCTCGTATGAATCGACTTAGTTTCTCGCGAACTCAGATTTTAATTCTCCTTAGCGTGTGGCTCACATTCTTGTTGAGCTTTGTTATGCGCTTGTCCTGGGCATCTGTTATGCCTATCCTCAATGAGGCGTTGCATTTTACAGCTAAGATGGGGGCTCAACATATTTCGGCCTTTTACTTTGGTTATGCGTTAACGGTATTACCAGGCGGCATCTTAGCCGATAAAATCGGTTACAGACGCACCATCTTGTTTAGTTTGATCGGTATGGCCGCTGTAACGGCTTTGATGAGTACCATTACAGACTATACCATGGCTTGGGGTTTGCGCTTCTTATTAGGGGTTATGTCTGGTCCCGTACAAGCTTCTTGCTTGAGTGCTATCGGCGATCACTTCGGTCCTAACCAACGCGGTGCGGCCGTAGGTATCTTCATGAGTTGTACTTCCTTTGGTATTACTACGGTAAACCTTTACGCTCCATATGTAGCTACACATTACGGTTGGCAAACGGCATTCCTTGTTACAGCTATCTTGCCGTTGGTAGTACTCGTGTTATGTTACTTCACAGTGCGCAAGCCAAGTGCAGAAATCCTTGCACAACGGGAAGCGGAGGCTTCTGCAGCAGCTGCTAAACTTGGCGTAGGCCAAACGTCCTTAGTAGAAAACTTGAAGCACATCATTTCCAACCGCAACATTCGTTGTTTGGCCATTGCGGGCTTCTTTGCAACAGGTACGACTTGGGGCGTAACGCAATGGGCGAACTTGTACATGGTTAAACAGTTAGGTGTAACTGCTATCTATGCAGGTCAAGTTATGAGCGTGTTCGGTACGGCTGCGCTCATTGCGAAACCAACGATCGGTATTTTATCTGATATTTTACCAATTAAGAAGAACCATTTAGCGGCGCTCGTTATGTTCTTATTTGCGCCCGCTTTAATTTTGTTTGCAAGTACGGTAAATCCAAATATGCTCTTTGTAACAGGTCCAATCCTCGGTATTGGTGCCTTTATGCATAGTGCGTTGACCAATGCTTTAGTAGTTCAGTCTGCAGCACCTCATTTGCGCGGCACAACAGCGGGCTTTGTAAATTTGTTTAACCAAATCGGTGCTCTCTTGGCGCCATTACTCTTGGGCAATGTCCTCGTCATGACGGGCAGCTACCAAATGTCCTTGATGTCTATCGCCATAGCGCCGATCATCGGTGCTTGTGCATTGTTCTTCATTCGTCTTAAATAATATAAAAGGATCCGTAAATGAACTGTCCTTCTAAAAATTGCGTCTAATTGGAGGGCAGTTCAAAACGGGTCCTTTTTGTAATTAATATGTATATTGTGTATGGTGTTCTTTTATTATATGATTGAGTCATAGTACAGGAGGGATGTAAATGGAAATCATCTGTTTTGGCGATAGCATTACGCGTGGCTATGATGTACCCTATGGACGCGGTTGGGTCGAAATCTGCGATGCTTCCATAGAGAGCGTTAATTTTACAAATTATGGTGAAGATGGCTGCTCCGTACAGGGGATGATATATAATATTGAAAATTGGGCGGTTACTGCGGTATCCGATCCAACACGTCATATTTTCTTGATGTGTGGCACTAACGATATTTTACAAGGTCGAGATAGTACCTATGTGTACAAGACTTTGGTGAAAGCTATTGAGCTGGCTAGTACAAAAGGGATGGTAATCATCGGTTTAGAAACTCAAATTGATAGCGATATGAATGGATTAAATCTGGTTGTACGAGAGGTTAATGAACAGCTAAAAGCCTACGCAGCGGAGCGTAATATTAAGGTCATAGATTTCTATACCACCTTGTTTGAAGCGGATCAAATTGGACAAATTGTCTTTGCTGGAGAGGTACACCCCAACGAGCGCGGTTATCGATTAATGGCACAAACCGCATTAAAGGTGTTTTTACAAATCGGTTAGATAGAATGGGAAAATGGGGTGGACACTTTAGACCGTATACCTGGGTATTTTATGGAGTTTATCAAAATATAGTGTATTTAATTGATGTAATAATTATTTATGTATAATAATAAATAATTATGATAATAAAGAGTCGCTATATATCATTTACATATATTATTATTTAGATATATTTCTAAAGGCTTTATTTAATTGGAAAAATAAGATTAGATAAATGTAGATTATATGTACTTTTTTGGGCTATAGTGAGTAAAAAAATACACATTAATTATAAAAGTGAGTTGACATTATAGTTAGTTAATGTATAATGTAACTAAATCACATGTGAATAATATTTCAAATCTTTGAATGAGAAGTAGTAACTATACTAACTATTCTACAGCAAGTTGATGACCACTATGGAGATGAGATGATCAGCGATTAGCGTATAGTGAATGGGCTCATGAGAGTTCACCGAAAGTATTACGAGTAGGCTGGAACGGTTGTCACCGTTATATGACTAGAGTATCGAAAGGTATATTGACTTTTCCGCACTTGAAAGTATACATAATGGGTGGTATAGCGAACACATTTCGTCCTGTTTAGGATGGAATGTGTTTTTTATTATTTAGATCTAAATTGGAAAGGTTAATATCTATTAATTGTTGGAGGTATTATATGAATACAAATTTAGAGTTTGGAATAGGAAGAGGCCTTATTAAGTGTACTTGTGAAGCGATTCAATGTTATATGGCTATTCAGGAACTTTATGGGGCTAATAACTGCTATATTTTTGAATCGCTAGCGGGACCTTCTCAGGATGTTAATTCTGCATATGTAGGTTTTGATAAGGTGTTGTCAATATCTATAAAGGATAGTTATTTAAATCTACAGGGTGATAGTGCTTTGATAGAGTATATTAAGAGTAATTTAAAAGCTATAAATACAGTTATTATTGATGGACCTGAAATATATGTTCGAGAGGGACATATATTTGATGTTTTGAGTTTTATAACAAGATTATTTCATAAAGAAGAATGTAATACTAAATTAAGTTTTTTATCATTTTTTTCTTATGAAAGTATACGATATATAGAGGATATACCAGATTTAAACCGAGTATGTAATTATGAAATACCTGATATAGTACTTGACTTATATCGAGGAATCATTGAGTTTAATTTAAATGATAACAGTATAACTTATGAAGAATTAAAGTTTACCGGACAACCTGTTATTGATTGGGTAAATATTGAAAGCACTTTACAAAGATACACAAAATATGATTTACCAATACCAGAAATTTATCCAGTCAATATTATAAAAGACAGTATGAGTAAATCTGAATTCGTAGAGATTGCAAATGAGTGTTTGAATCATATTGCTAATGGGGATATTTATCAAATTCAGATTGGTCATGAAATATCTATTAGTACTAATACAAGACCCTTTGATGTGTATTTGCGTTTGCGTGAAATTAATCCTTCTCCATATATGTATTTTGCACCTATAAATAGTGTTTTTGCAATTGGCGCTAGTCCAGAGCTATTTGTAAGAAAAAATGGTCGTGCTATAGAAATGAGACCAATTGCAGGTACTACAAAGAGAACTCATGATGAAGAACTTGATAATATGGCTATTGAGAAACTTAAATGTGATGAGAAGGAAATCGCAGAACATCTGATGTTAATTGATTTATGTAGAAATGATTTAGCTAAAGTTTGTTCTAAAGGAACATTGGAGTTGACACGTCAATTTTTTGTAGAAACTTATTCACATGTTTTTCATTTGGTTTCGGATTTACAAATAGATTTAGAGGAAGTATATGATATTTTTGATGTGATTAAGGCTACTTTCCCAGCAGGAACTATGACAGGGACACCTAAAATTGAATCTATGAAGCTTATTGAAAAATACGAGAATATTAAAAGAGGTCTTTATGCTGGTGCTATAGGTCAAATTGCATTAAATGGAGATGCTGTTTTAGCGCTTTGTATTAGAACGGCGCTATATTATGCAGGAAATTATCATATCCGGGCATCTGCTGGTATTGTTGCAGATTCAAAGCCTAGCAATGAATGGAATGAAACATTAAATAAATTAGCTGCAACATATCTTACTATTACTGGCAAATCACTTTTAGATTGATTTAGGGGGATAACATGAAAACATTAGTTGTAGATGCATATGATAGCTTTGTATATATATTAGTTGAATATTTAAAGCAACTTGATATGAATCCAATTGTATATAGGATTAATGAAATTAATATAGCTTTAATAGAGGAAGTTAGTCCTGATATGATTTTATTAGGACCAGGGCCAGGTCATCCAAAAGATGCTGGTTATACTGAGATTATTCATAGGTTTAAAGGACAAATTCCTATATTGGGGGTTTGCTTAGGACATCAAGCGATTGGCTTAGCATTTGACTGTAAAATCTCTAAAGCATGTAATTTACGACATGGAAAGAAAAGTTTAATAACAAATGATCAACAAGGTATATTTCAACATTTTGATTCTCCTTGTGTAGTAACACGATATCATTCTCTTATTATTGATAAAGAAGGTTTTAATAATGATGAACTAATTATAACATCGAACTCTATGGATGATCATTATATCATGGGAGTTAGGCATAAGAAGTATTCTATAGAGGGGATACAGTTTCATCCTGAAAGTATAGGTACTACCAATGGATTAGAAATGTTACAAAATTTTAAAAAGAGGTATGTAGAATGAATCTGTCAGTAAAAAATTTAGGCTTATTGGCAATATTTTTAGCAACTATTTTTTTATCAACGAAATCGATTTTTGCGAAACTTCTTTATTTAGATGAGATTACTCCTATTATGATATTAATGTATAGGTCTATCATTTCATTACCCTTTTTCTTATTCCCATTGCTGAAAGTAGATTGGAAGAATATGGAAATTAAACAGGTAGTGATATATGGTACAATCGGATCTTTCATCTATTTGTTGTCATCAATAGCAGATTTTATCGGGTTGCTATTCATATCTGCATCTTTGGAACGCGCTATTTTGTTTACTTTCCCAATATATGTTTTTTTACTATCTAAAGAAAACTCTAAAATTACGATAGTTCAGATAGGTTTAATTTTTTCGACAGTAATTGGGCTAATTTTTATGTTTAATCCAATTGTAATAGGGAATATTAAGGAGACTCTATTTGGAGGCGGATTAGTTCTGCTTTCCGCAATCTTTTGGGCTATATTCATAATTTATAGTAAGTATGCTGTTCGAATGATTGGTGCAACTGTTTTTACTAGTGCTTATATGTGTATAAGTACTATAGCTTTAGTTTTTATTTTTATGATTTTTTCAAGGGTTATTACAACTAATTTTTTGTTTGAAGATAGCATGATGGTTTATTTAGTATTATTGGCTTTAATGTGCTCAATAATCCCTTCTTATCTTTTATCTTACGGAGTAAAAGTTATTAGTGCAACACAAACTGCAATAATTAGTGCTTTAGGACCGATTTCAACATTAGTGTTAGATGTCATCGTATTGAATCATGATATTACTATAAATGAAATTATTGGCACTATAATTGTAACTTTAAGCGTTACCTATTTAACTAGATTATATAAATAATGGAGGCGCATATGAAAATAAAGTTCCTTGTTATTAATGGTTCTGAACGAACTAATGGTAATACTGAATTTGCAATAAATATTGCTAAGGAGATTTTAATAAATGTATCAAAAAAGTATAATGTGGTTTTTGACGTAATAAATTTGCGTGAGCTATCTATAAAATCGTGTAATACTTGTGAGGATGTAGAAAATTGTAATTATCGAACGGAACCATGTAGACAGAATGACGATATAGTAAAAGTATATGAAAAAATGAAAGAAGCAGATTGTCTGATATATGCAACCCCAGTACATGGATTTGGCATGCCTAGTTTAATGCAGTCTTTTATTGATCGTTTAGGCGTGGGATATTTAAGATTTGAGCGTCCATTAACTAATAAAATCGGAGGAATTATTGCTGTGGGACGAAGATATGCTCATTCTGCGGTTTTTACTCAGTTAATTCAAAATTTCTTACTGAATAGAATGATTGTTGTTGGTAGCGGATTTCCAGTATATTTATATGGAGGACAGAAGGGTGAGATACAAAATGATACAGAAGGCTTAGACTCTTTATATAGAATGGTTATTAGGATGCTTGAGTTTGCCATATTTATTAAATTGAAAAAAACAAATATAGACATTGGTAAAGAAATATTGCTTAATGAGCGAGATTTTATATATTCAATAAAGACTACAGTATAGAAAGAAAAGCTGTACTCAAAATGTAATTAATTTTACATTTGAGTACAGCCTTTCTTTGCTACTTATTAGCTTGAATTTTTGTACGAATTATTTTTTAGATTTAGTAGATACTTTATTGTTGGACACCTTAGCAGATTGTGCGATTGCATATGCAGTGCCTTTTACTAAATCAGAAGCTTCAGCAGTGTTGCCAGATACGGTTACAGCTGCTACAGTGTCTTCGGTTACTGCGAATAATGCAGTTGCATAAGGGTGTTGCGCACCATTTGGTACAGTTACAGCACCGGATTTAACAACGATGTAACGACCGTTGTTGTTAAAAATATCATAATGGGCTGCTTGTTTTACACCATCATAGCTTTCATTGTAAGCGAACAATGCAGCTACTTCACCACTTGCTACTTGACCAGATTGTTGCATGGAATGCAATTTAGCAGCTGCTACAGCTGTTGGTTGAGTCATGTTTACAGTGATGCGCAAAGAGTTGTTGTTTACAACTGCTTCAGTGATTACGTTTGTAGAGAATACATTCGCAACACCGTTGCCAGCACGGTTGTAAGAGCTAGCAGTTTTCACTTGGTAGCCGTTAGTGTATGCAGGCAAGTCATATGTGTAAGTTTTACCATTTAACAACAAGTCGAAAGCGTTCAATTGGTTAGCTTTGTAGCGAGAAACGTAGGAGCTGCCGTTGCCATTAGCTGTTACGGAGTTTACAGTTTCTTGGTATACAGGTTGGGCTTCAGTAGGGATAGGATCCATGATTTGAAGACCTACAGCTGTTG
Source organism: Veillonella sp. S13054-11 (assembly GCF_002959795.1). Taxonomy (NCBI): domain Bacteria; kingdom Bacillati; phylum Bacillota; class Negativicutes; order Veillonellales; family Veillonellaceae; genus Veillonella; species Veillonella sp. S13054-11. Next base: position 141,988 of record NZ_PPCY01000008.1, on the reverse strand, counting down.
TTTGTGGTGCCACAAAGATTGGATCACCTAATTCTTTAGATACAGGCATTTGTTGAGCCATATCACCTGCTGTGTAAGGCACTGCTGGCAATGGTTTGTAACCAGGGCGCGGTGCACTTGTGGCATAACTAGTTTGGTAAGCTGGTGTAGCAGCTTGTGGTGCAGGATAAGAATATTGCTCTGCAGAAGCGCGTTCATAAGCGCGTGCGTTAGCGTCAATAGTTGCAGCGAACGCAGAGAAAGACATCGTTGTCGCTGCAAACACTGCAAAAGCAGTTGCTAAATGTTTTTTGTTCATAATAATTTACTCCTAAATACATGATTTTACAAATAACACAGATACTAACTTGTATTATATAGGAATTCATGCTAATTGTAAATAAAATATAAAATATTATCTTAATTATAAATAAATATAATCAAATGAGTCAAATATTGTACAATTAGTCATAGAATGTCATATTACTATATAATAATAATCAGTATAGTAATTTATTATATCGAAAAATTTCGTTTGATGCTATATCTAATTCGTATAGTGCTACAATTAATTTGTGTAGTGCTATTCTAATGCGTTAACTGATATGAGCAATATAAATTTGTGGATTATATTAATTGAGATGGTGAAAGTTTCACTAGGGAGGTCTCATGAGTATTAGCGTCTATTATGGACGAGCTGGATCAGGCAAGACGCGCGCCGTATATGAACGCATACGTCAGGTCATGACAGACTGTCCAGGGGAACCAATAATTTTGCTCGTTCCTGAACCTGCCACCTATCGGGTGGAACGGGAGTTAGCTGAATTTATGCCTGAGAAAGGCTTTACTACGGTTCGCGTCGTAGGCTTTGGTCGTTTGGGTTATCAGATATATCAATCGATAGGCTCAAAAGGGGTCGGTCAATCAAGTTTATCAAGCTTTGGCCGGTCTATGTTGTTGCGCCTTGTAATGAAACGAAAACAAAAGGAACTCGGGCTGTTAGAACAGGCCACAAAGCGACCTGAGTTTTCCTCTGTATTGCAACAACTCTTTTCTGAGTTTCGCGCCTTCCGTGTAGGCCCTGTGGACCTAGAACGAGGGGCAGAATCTGTTAAAAATAAAGTATTACAAAAGAAATTGCGCGAGCTAGCTATTTGTATGTCTGCCTATGAAGAAGAACTCAGTCGCCATGGGGAGCGCGACATCGATCCTATCATGGAAATCGTAGAGGCATTGCCACAATCTCCTCTCATGGAGAATAGCCACGTCTTTATCGATGGTTTCCATTGGTTTACGCCCACACACTATGAGTTGATTTATACCTTGTTTGACTTGGCGAAGGAAGCCGTTATTACTATCGATTTACCGATGGCTCCAAAGGCGTTACATCTAGCGCGTCGAGGGGAGCATCTCTTCAGCCGCCCTTTAGAGATTTACGACACCTTAGTCGCTCGTTATGGCTCTGGTATCAACTGGGTTGGCTTTGACGGGAAACGAGGCCCTCAAATCGTTCAAGCTCTAGAGTCTAATTACTTTATTAGTCCTAGTAAGAAAAACCCTACAGATGCAACGATTCCGCTTATTCGAGGCTATAACAGGGAACGCGAAGCCGATGCTGTGGCTCGTCGTATTTTAGCCTATGTAGAATCATCTGAAGAGGCGCGTTACCGAGATGTATGTATTATGCTCCGCGAGTCTGAAACCTATGGTGACACCCTAGAAAAGGTCTTTGCTCGCTACGGTATTCCGCACTTTATCGACCGTCAGCGGCCTATGAAAAACCATCCGTTAGGCGAGCTGTTGACGGCTCTCTTTGATATCGTACGTCATAACTATAGTCGAGACAGCATGTTCCTCTTGCTCAAGACGGACTTGATGCCGCTTACTCGTGAGGCTGTAGATGAGCTAGAGAACTACGTTCTCGAGTTTGGTATCGACCATTATAAATGGGAACGTGAAAGCTGGCCGTACCTACGAGGCTTTTATGAGGGGCAAAATGAAGATAACCACGTAGATGCACCACGCAGAGCACGTGTAAACAAAGCAAGACAAACGATTATGGATGTTTTATCTCCGTGGTTTGATTTTGCGGCTTATAGTGATGGACATACGGGCGCAGAATGGGGAGCTCAATTATATAGTTTGTTAGAAACATTGCAAGTGCCAGAGCGCCTTTATGAATGGGCGAAGGATGCAGAAACTATAGGTGATCAAGAAGCTAAAGCTAGTCATGAACAGATGTACAATGCGGTCCTTTCCTTTATAGACGAAATTTCTATGGTCATGAAGGATGAAATATTGACCTTGGATGAGATGATGCTCCTCCTCGAAGAAGGCCTTAGCGATGTAAACTATTCTATGATTCCTCCGTCTTTAGATCATGTGGTGATTACCACCATCGAACGTGGTTACAGCCAGTGGTGGCCTAAGGTGTTTGTAATGGGCCTCAACCAAGGTGTATTCCCTCAAAGTATGGGCGATGAAGGACTCATCAAGGACAAGGAGCGTCAAGAATTGGCCGATGCAGGCATTACCTTAGCAGAAGGTGCCTTGCCGAAGGCTTTCAACGAGAATTTCCTATTATACCTCGCCATGACGCGAGCATCCGATTCGTTGACCTTGTCCTATGCGGGCTCTAGTGAGGATGGAACCGGTCTTGAGCCGTCCCTCGTTGTAAAACGATTAGAATCCCTTGGGTACGTAGATCAGGCGGTAGAGATTCCTCTCTCCATTGCACCTGATACAGAGACGGATTACGTGTGGCGTCCACTCCAAAGTCTGTCATTGTTGTCGGAGCGTTGGGGTGCGCTCTTTAGTGGTTATGAGGTCAATCCTCTTTGGTGGGGACTCTATAACTGGGCTCGTGAAAGCGAAACCTATCGTCCTCGTTTAGCGGAGGTGTCACGTGGCATTCGAGATAACAACGATGTGCCTGTTATTACGCAGGATTTAGTGAATGGGTTGTTCTTGTCTAAAGGCTATATGTCTGGCTCTGTAACGCGCCTTGAACGATACCAACAATGTCCGTTCAAGTTTTATGCTCAATATGGTTTGAAACTAGAACCGCGTCCAGTACGTTCCTTTGGAGCTCCTGAAATCGGTACGTTCTTGCATGCGAATTTAGAGCGCTTAGGTAATTATCTATTAGAAAACAACATGCAATGGCGTGACCTCGACGAAGAGGAACAAGCAAATCTATGCCGCACCGTGGCAGACGAAATCTTGCAAGAGAATCAACTGGGTGAAGAAACGAGCGATGCCTACCAAAAAGCCATCGAGCAACGTGTACAGAGAACATTACATGTGACGGTAGACCGTCTCGTAGAATGGTCAAAGCGCAGTGATTTTGATACGAAGTATTTAGAGCAAGACTTTGGTCGTCAAGGTGGCTGGGACCCTATTCGAGTCCCTCTTGGTGAAGACCGTTACTTGCGCCTCATCGGGCAAATTGACCGCATCGACGAATATACACGGGATGGTCAAACCTATGGTATGGTTATCGACTACAAATCGGGTGGCGCTCATGTGACGGCCCAAGATGTGTATTATGGCCTTAAACTGCAACTCATGACCTATCTGCTGGCGTTAGAATCCGCTTATGGTAAAACACATGGCGAATCTATGTCCCCTGCAGCGGTGGTTTACTCCTACGTGAAGAACCCGAAAATCCCTGCTGATGCGCCTATATCTTATGAAGATGCTGTTTCGTTGGCTAATGAAAGCGATGCTTGGCAAAACAGTGGGTACTTCTCCGATGATATAGAGCTGTTGACGCATATTGACAATAAGTTTTTGTCCTATGGTTCTAAGCGAGGGCCTTATGTGCCGATTGCTACGAAAAAAGATCAAACCATTTCTAGCAGAGATTTGCGGAAGGTTAAGTCTACAGGTGAATTTGACATAATGTGCCGCTATACAAATCACGTGATGGCTGAGACGGGTCGTCACATTGGGGAAGGGCAGTTCCCGATTAAGCCATATCAATTGAATGGCCTTAGACCTTGTACATTCTGCGACTACAGAACGGTATGTCGCTTTGACTCTAGCCGTAATCGATATAATTATTTGTCTAGATTGTCCGAAGATGATGCATTAGAACGGATGAAAGAGGTCTTAAACGACAGAAATAATAGCAACGAAGGAGGTGAAAACCATGGGTGTTAAATGGACGCCAGAGCAGGAGTCTGCTATTATAGCGCCTAAGGATTCCTCCTTAGATAATCAGACCTTACTTGTTGCGGCTGCTGCCGGTTCAGGTAAGACCGCGGTTCTTGTAGAACGCATTATTACGCGCCTTAAGGACATGGATAATCCCTTATCTGTTCAAGAACTCATGGTTGTAACTTTCACAAAGGCTGCGGCCCAAGAGATGAGCGCTCGTATTGGCCTTGCCTTGGCTAAAGCCATGGAATCTACAGATGATGCTGCACTACAAACGCGCCTTGAACGACAGCTCAATCTGTTGCCCTCTGCTCATATTTCTACATTGCACTCCTTTTGCCAATGGGTAATCCGGTCCTATTTCTATAAGCTCGACATTAATCCGACAGCGCGCATCGGCAATGAAGCAGAAATGGCATTGCTACAACAAGAGGTATTAGCCGATTTATTAACTAAATCCTATGAAGAGGGCCTTTATAATATCTATGAGCTAGCGGATTTCTTCAGCGATGATAAATCCGATGCAGGCTTAACGGCGAAGATTATGTCCCTGTATAACTACGCTATGTCCCTCGCCAATCCCGATGGATGGTTACGCAAAGCCTTAGAGCCTTATAAAGAGGCGATGGACATAAACCCTAGCGATACGTTATGGGGCGAATATATGTGGTCGAATCATTTAGCTACTATCAATCGTATTCGTGAGCGCTTAGAGCGGATGGAACAAATCTTGCTCGATCCGACAGGGCCTCACAAATGGCAAAACATATACGATAATCAACTGGCTGCACTAGGCATGCTTTCAGCGGCTCAAACTTGGGACGACATGGGCGAAGTTTGTAAACATATAGATACCTTTATTAAAGATCAGTTCCGCATGGGTTCAAAAGAGGCGCAAGCCTATGATCCTATATTGGTGGCAGAGTTTAAATCTTTGGGTGGTCAAAATAAAGATGACCTCAAAGCTATGCAAACCGCTATATTTACCGTTCCGGAAGCTACCTTGCAAGACCAGTTCAAGGCTCAATATCCAATCATAGAAGGGTTAGTAGAACTCACAATTGCGTTCCACCAAGCGTATCGGGATATGAAACAAGAGCAAGGCATCATGGATTTTAGCGACCTTGAGCATCTATGCTTGGCCCTTCTCGTTGAGCCTGGCACAGAGGATGAGCCTAAGCCATCTGAAGTAGCAAAGGAACTGCAAGATACGTTCAAAGAAATCATGGTCGATGAATACCAAGATACGAACGGCGTGCAAGAGACGATTATCAACTTGATTTCTCGCGTCGATAATAGGTTCTATGTGGGGGACGTGAAGCAGGCTATTTATAGCTTCCGTATGGCCGATAGTTCTCTATTTATGGAGAAATACAACACCTATGGGGGTAATGATGCCGTAGAGAGACGTATCGACTTGGCGAAAAACTTCCGATCTGACGCAAATATTTTGGCTGCTACGAACTTCTTGTTCTACCAAATTATGACGGAAGACGCGGCAGAGCTCAATTACACAGAGGCTGAATCGCTCATTCCTGGCCGCATCGTAGAGGATGCGCCAGAGGATTGGGTCGGTGGTGACGTGGAATTGCAACTCTTAGATGTGAGTAAGGATACCCTTGGTGCTGGTGAAAGCGACGAGGACGAAGGAGATGATCCTGAAAACAACGAGCGTGAGCTAGATTTCATCATTCAAAAAATCAAAGAAATCCATGCTGCTAAGAAACAGGTGCAAAATCCAGATGGCACATTCCGTCAAATCGAGTGGCGAGACTTTGCTATTTTGCGCAGATCCTTAGCGGGCTGGGGGACGCGTGCCGTAGAAGCCATGCGGCAAGCGGGAATTCCTGCAGTTGTAAATGAGCGAGATGGTTACTTTGAAGCCCAAGAGATTCAACTCTTATTGGCATTGTTATCCGTCATAGATAATCCAGAACAAGATTTGCCGATGGCTGCCGTGTTGCACTCTGGCCTGGTAGGCCTTGATGCCAACGAACTAGGTGCATTGCGCCTGTCTGGTGAGGGCTCCTTATGGTCTCTTATGCCAGCCTATGCAGAAGAGGCTCAAGATGAGCGTTTATTGGCCTTTATTGGGCATATGGAAAGGTGGCGCACCTTATCGCGTCGTCACGGTGTGACCGACTTGTTGTGGGATATTTACGAATCTCAAGACTATGTAAACTATGTGGGAGCTATGCCGAATGGCCTCGTTCGCCGTGCCAATGTGCTCGCCTTATACGATAGAGCCAAGGGCTATGAAGCCTCTGGCTTCCGTGGGCTCTTTAGGTTCTTGCGCTTTGCGGAAAGCTTGCGCGACAGCAACCAAGATATGCCTCTTGCCAATGTGGTGAGCGAGGCGGACAATGTAGTGCGCCTTATGACCATCCATAAGAGTAAGGGCCTTGAGTTTCCTGTAGTATTTCTATCTGGTGTACAAAAAAGATTCAACATGATGGACTTGCGTTCAGAGCTTCTTATCGATAAAAATGCAGGTCTTGGTTTGAAAGGGTATTTCCCAGATATTCGAGTATCCTTCCCGACCATGCCTTGGTTTTATGTGAAAGACGTAAAAGAAGCGGCCCTCAAGGCGGAGGAGCAGCGCATTCTCTATGTTGCCTTGACACGGGCACGAGATAAGCTGTTCATGACAGGCTTTATTAAAGGCTTTAAAAATTCTAAAGGTGTGTTAAGCACCATAGGTGAGCTCATTAAAAATGCGGCTTCCGTAGAAACTCAACAGTTACCGACAGATATTATTACACAAGCCAATACATACCTAGACTGGATGATTATGGGCTTTGCCCGTCATTTAGATGGCGGTAATCCATTGCGCGTAGCCATCGAGTACGAAGGACCCACCTATTTTGATTTACCGGATAAACAGTGTCGTTTAAAGGTTGAAATCCATGATGGCTCTCTTTATGGTGATCTCGATTACAAAGCGGATATCGACGAGACAACCATCAACAAGGTGCGTGAGTTAAAAGCTGTTAATTCTGTAGAATTACCGCAGGAAATCGTGGACCGTTTTAACTATACCTATCCATACAACGATGCTACACGACGTACTGCTAAAATTTCCGTTAGTGAATTGAAGCGACGATTCCAAGAACGAGAACTTGAAGCAGGAACTATTGATACTTTGAATGAACCGATTGCAACGGTAGAAGTTTCAGCAGATGACCTAGCAAATTCCGTATTCGGTCGAAAGCCACAAGCATTACAGTCTGAAGATGATGTATTAACCGGTGCTCAATGTGGGACCTTGATGCATGAGGCTATGCAATGGCTACCTCTTGTGACGTATACGCAAGCTTCTTTGACGAAAGAACTCGATGCACTGGTGGCGAATGGGACTTTTACAGAGGAAGAACGGAATTTATTAAGCGATACGAGTTTGTATAAATTTTTTAGCTCTGATCTTGGTAAGCGCCTTATCAATGCAAAACGTATCGAGCGAGAGTTGCCGTTTAGCATGCTCTTTGAAGGAAAACGCGTATACGACACCTTAGAGGACGGGGAAAATCTGTTCCTTCAAGGTATTATTGATACGGCCTTTGAGGAGGATGGCGAATGGGTTCTCGTAGATTACAAAACGGATCGCGTTACATCCGGAGAAGAACTCATTAAGCGCTATAAAATCCAAATGGACCTCTATAAAGAGGCCTTGCAGCGATTGACGGGAATGCCCGTGAAAGCATGCTATATTTATAGCTTCCGCTTGCATGATGCAATCATTGTGGACTAATGTACATAGATTCTTATAAACTAATAAACACAAAAGCTCTCTATCCGTTGATAGAGAGCTTTTGTGTTACCAATTACTTGTTATATATGTGGTAGTTTAGGCAGATTTAAGGCTTTTTTCTTTTTGTGTTTTGCAGGTGCAAATACTTTGAGTACGCGCGGTAATACTTCAATATCCACAGGCATATCCGGACCTGCATCACCATCCATATTGGTCGATAAATCATCGACGTCAGATAGAAGTTCGATATGAGCTTTTTTCACCGTTAATGTCGTTGTATAACGAGAATTATAGATGGCACCACTGATAATGAGTGGTAATACGCTGAGAATATCGAGGATAAAATATTCCTTGAAGATAATGATACGCATATAACCATCATCTACAGATGCTTCTGGCATAAAACGCTCAAAGCTAGATACTACATTGGTAAGTAGGGCTAAAACGAGAGGAGATTTGCAAATGAAATCATCGTCCTCTGTTTTAATGCGGTACGTGTAGTCCTTTGTAGTGAACAACGCTTGGCCTGCTCTCAAGAAATACGCGAGAGGGCCGAGTATGCTCTTTTCCTTTGGTGTAACTTCATCTACAACCTTAGGAATAACGCCAGCTGCAATATTATTGCAGAAATACCGATCATTACAACGGCCGATATCAATGGTTCGAGTTTCATTGATATCGATACGTCTGATAGCTTGCGTTGGATTTTGGTGAATGCCGAGCGCACGAGACATATCATTTACTGTACCAACGGGGATAAATCCAAAGGTACAGGAGAATCCACCTTGGGCAATACCATTAACGGTTTCGTTAACAGTGCCGTCACCACCCATGCAGAATACGGCATCAAACCCGCGCTCACAAGCGTCCTTAGCGAAACGTGTAGCATCGCCTTCGCCTCTGGTGAATTTGACCTCAATCGTTTCGAACAATGTACTCAATTTCCATTGTAAATCGAGGGCGTAACGGCGCGCTGCACCGCCTCCTGAGACAGGGTTGATGATAATCAAACAACGGCTCATAGTATACTTCCTTACTTTCAAAAATGAGATATAGCTATTATCTATAGTTAAATTGACAGTCTTAATGATGAGTTCTATAATTGTAATGTATGCACTTAATTTCGCACAACATACTGTCTAAGATATGTTGTATACTATATTATACTCATTTTAACCGTTCTTTGAAAGTCTGAAAGCACGAATGGTTAGTAAGGTTTAGGGGCTAGTAATGGGAAGACAAAGTTCAAAAGATAAATACAAATTGTCCGCAGTGGATTCTATCGAAAGATTACCTCTCAGTGAACAAGTATATTTAACATTAAAAACAGCTATCTTAACAGGCGAATTGATGCCTCAAGAGAAGCTTAACGAAGTAAAGATTGCAGAACAATTACAAGTGAGTGCTACACCTGTGCGTGAGGCATTCCGCAAATTGGCTAAAGATAATCTCGTAGTTATCGTTCCTTGGAAAGGTGTTACTGTAAAAGCTGACACGCCAGAAGAAATCGTAGCACTTTACCAAGTTCGTGAAGTAATGGAAGGACTTGGTGCTAGATTATGTGCTCGTCATGCTACACCTGAGCAAGTACAAGAGCTAAGAACCCTTTGTAAAGAAATGCATGAAATTGAAGATGCCACAGAACGTGTTGATGTAAACAGCCGATTCCATACAATGATTGCTCATTACTCTGGCAATGAACGCATTGTAGATTATCTAGCAGGTTTCCGTGAACGCGTTAATCGTGACATGTACATCAGTTCTTTCAATGCTGTACGTACACATGACTGTGATGATGAGCATGATCAAATCGTAGACGCTATTGAACGTCACGACGAAGTAGCTGCAGAAACAGCTATGCGTCAGCATATCAACAATGCATTTATCTTTAAAAAAGCAAATGCAGAAGTACAACATAAAAAACTTAATGAAGTATAATGTCTGCTGATGCTGATGCTGATGCTGATGTAATAGGCATAATGACATATGAAAAGCTCCGCCATTGACGGAGCTTTTTTGATTGTTATTTTGAATAGTAAATTCAATTTTCATTTAGAGTATTTAGAGCATCTTGATATAAATTAGTTATCATTTGTTGTATTTAATTAACTGTTCTTTTAGTCTATCGGATTAGTTTGTTCTTGTTTTGTTTCGAGACGTTCTTTTGGTGTGGTTCAGAAGCTCTAGTCGTTTATAGTGTGATGTTAGGTGCGCATTACAGTTTTTATAGTCTACAACACGCAGTCTTACGAGCTGGCCTACGTTGATTTGAAAGGCTTGGGCAATTTTAAATAAAATTTCCAAAGACATGCCTGAAATGCCTGTACCACATTCTAATTTGCTTAAATAACTACGACTGATACCAATGTGACGAGCTAATTCTTGTTGAGACATATTTAGGGATACACGAATAATGGCGATTTTATGACCTAAACAAACATATTGATGTTGTAAAAACGGGTCTTCGTACGCGTTGACTCTCAATTCCGTGAGTGGTGTAGACGAGGGGTGCATAGGGACTCCTTCCTTTTCCCTACTCTCTAAATATAGTATACTGAGATTGTTAGCATCTGACTAATATAGAAAACTAGATAATTATCGGCTATTACAGATAATTACACGAATTGTGAAAGTAGTATTACATGTATGCTATAGTAATGGGATCATAACATCTAGTATGTTATCTTGAGTAGAGGAGGCAATATGGAAAAATACATAGCCGTTGCCCTTGGTGGCGCCATTGGGGCCTTATGCCGTATGGCTCTCGGTGAATGGGTGATGACAAAGGTCAGCTCGTTTCCGTATGGTACGGTAGTAGTAAACCTCGTTGGTTGCCTCATTATCGGTTTAGTCTTAGGCCTTTATATGCAAAAGCCAGATCTACCTCAATGGGCGAGATTCTTCCTCGTTGTAGGTGGGTTAGGTGCATTTACCACCTTTTCAACCTTTGCCTTTGAAATGCTACAGCTTATGATGGCTGAATCCTATGTACAAGCGTTATGGTACGGTGTGGTACAAGTAATAGGGGGCCTAATTCTCTGTTGGGTTGGTATGCTAATAGTGCGTCTACTCTGTACTATGTAAACATATTAATATTGAATAATAGTATTAAATACATTTTGATGTTATATAATAGCGTATTTTGTTATTAATGACTTGGGAGATATTATGAAATCTATTAGAACACAAGATGCCGTAGGGCAAACATTATTACACGATCTCGTAAGAATCGTCATAGGTGAGGTGAAAGACACGCCCTTCCGCCGTGGCCATGTAATTACAGAAGAGGATATTCCTAAACTCTTGGATCTTGGCAAGGAACATGTATTTGTAATGGAGCCGGAAGATGAGGGGTTCTTGCATGAAGAGGATGTAGCTCGTGCTTTATACCATATGGCAAGCGGTGAAAACATGCACGATGGCCCTATGGCACAAGGTAAAATTGAAGCCATTGCGGATGTAGATGGCCTTTTTAAGGTTGATGTAGACCGATTACATGCTATTAATAGCATTGGTGAGTTGACTATTGTAACAAAATTTAATAATACACCTGTGAAAGCAGGCGATAAACTAGCAGGCATGCGTTGTATTCCATTGTTGTTAGAAGAACAACAAGTAGAAGATGCAAAGAAAATTGCTGATGGTAAGCCTTTGTTACATGTAAAGCCATTCGTGCGCAAAACAATGGGTATCGTTACGACCGGCTCTGAAGTATTTGAAGGTCGTATTAAAGATGCTTTCACACCAATCATTGAAGAACGTTGTGCTGAATTTGGTGTTACAAAGGTAGCTCACGAAATTGTAACGGATAATACAGACGATATCGTGGCGGCTATCGACAAGGTGAAAGCAGCAGGCGCAGATATCATTTTCTGCACTGGTGGTATGAGTGTTGACCCAGATGATCTCACCCCAGGAGCGATTAAACGCTATGCAGATCACGTTGTTACCTATGGATTACCTGTGTTACCAGGGTCCATGGTTTGCATTGCTTACTGTGCAGATGGCACACCAATCCTTGGTGTACCAGGTGGTGTATTGTTCAGCAAACCGACTGCTTTTGATGAAATTGTGCCACGCCTCATCGCAGATGATGAAATCACCAAAGAAGATTGTATAGCTATGGGCCATGGAGGATTCTTGGGTTAATAGGTTAAAATAACTAGAATAGTTAGAATAACTAATATAGCTATTCTAAGTAATATAGCTAAAGCAAACAATATAACTAGAATAATTAGTATAGCTAATATAATTAATATAATTAATATAGCCAATATAAGGAGATAAGATAAATCTTATCTCCTTATATTGTTATTATACTATTAATTTATAGTATGATGAATTTGATAGAATTTTTATTTATCGATAAAATTGATATTTATATCTATTTTGTTAAAAAACTCGTTTACTTCATTTAATATTTAAAGTACAATAATAGTTAAGGATAATGATAATACATTATTTAATAATGGACATATTTTATGCTGAGTTTTGTTGAATATATATTATAAATGATAATATATTATCCGTTGTATTTATAATTTTAGATGTAGGGAGGAATAGTAAACGATGAAAAGCAAACAAGTTGCATTATCATTGGCAATACTACTTGCGTTAGGCACGGGAACTGTATTACATGTAGAAGCACAAGGAAATCCGACAGAGTATTCACGTCACTTTGGTGATGAAAACACGGTTACCAGTGACCATAGTTTAGCAGTAGGTTTCAGAAATACGGTATCCGGTTCATATTCAACTGCTATAGGACAGTCTTCTACCGCATCTGGTGAGACTTCACTAGCTATCGGACGAAGTGCACAGGCAACTGCTAATAATACCAATGCTATTGGTCGGAGTGCACGGGCAGAAGGTGAAAACGCTACGGCAATAGGCCATGGATCAGTTTCTTCAGGCCGTAATTCAAATGCCTTTGGTTCATCCGCTAAAGCATCTGCTGAAGCTTCTACAGCGGTTGGCAATAGTACAAAGGCTAGTGGTATTTCAAGTACCGCTACTGGATTTAATGCTGAGGCATCTGGTAATTTCTCTTCAGCATATGGTAATGATGCTAGAGCAAAGGGAAATCGTTCAGTAGCCGTTGGATATAATGCAAAAGCTGAAGAGAGTGCAACTGCTGTAGGTAATAATGCTAATGCTGGTGCTGCAAATGCTGTTGCACTAGGTTCAGGTAATACGATTACTGCACGTGGTGGAGTTGGAATTGGTAGCAGTAATTCTGTTTCTGGCATTGATTCTGGTGCTTTTGGGGTTAGTAATAACGTAGCACAAGCAAATACATATGTACTGGGTAGTAATGTGACGTCGACACAAGGAAATAGTGTTCTCTTAGGCAATGCATCTACCGATAGAGCTGCCACAACAGAAACACAAGCTAATATAAATGGTATTAACTATTCCGGCTTTGCTGGGGTAGGGTCAGCTCGTAACGGCGTTACGAGTGTTGGTGCATCTGGTAAAGAACGTCAGGTGATTAATGTAGCATCTGGGAAAGTATCTTCTGATAGCACGGATGCTATAAATGGTAGTCAATTATATGCAGTAGCAAATACAGTGGGCGGAATTCTTAATAATCACAATACATTAATTCAAAATAATATTAATGAAATCGATAAAAATAAAGAAAAAATTGCCGACAATGAACGAAAATTAAAAGATCATACAGATGTCTTACAAAAACATGAAGATATTTTAAATGGACATAGTCAAGAATTAGAAAAACATAATAAATTAATTGTAAATCATGATAATCAAATTACTCGTTTAACTAAAGAAAATCTTCGTCAAGATGCTGATTTACTTCGTCATGAAGATCAAATTCAAAATCATGACATTCAATTAAAAAATCAAACTGAACGTATGAATAATCAAGAAAAACGTATTGACAATCAAGATAAGCGTTTAGATTATTTAGATAATCGTGTTGATAATCATGATGCTCGAATTGAAAATCATAGTGAGCGTATCGAAAGTCATGAACGTCGTATTGAATATAATAAGACTTTAGCCACAGAAGCATTAAAAGAAGCTAAAAAACATACTAGCATTTCTGCAGGTAATAATGTAACTGTAACTACAAGCACAAATGCTGCTGGTGGTACTGATTACAAAGTATCTGTAGATAAAGTTAAATTTGGTAATGTTTCTTTGGACAATAAAGGTCTAAATAATGGTGGCAATAAAATCACTAATGTAGCCGATGGTGAAGTATCCGCTACATCTAAAGATGCCGTTAACGGTAGCCAATTGTATCAAGCTACTAGCGGTATTAGTAATGGTGTGAACCTATTAAATAGCAAAATAGGAAAAGTTGGTGCTGGTGCGGCTGCATTAGCGGCTATTCATCCATTGGATTTTGATCCTGATGATAAATGGAATTTTGCGGCTGGTTACGGTAACTATGCCGGTGAAAATGCGATGGCATTAGGTGCTTTCTACAGACCAAATGAAGACACTATGTTCAGCGTAGCTGGATCCATGGGTAACGGTGAAAACATGGTCAATGCCGGCGTTTCATTGAAATTAGGTCAAAAAAATGGTGTATCTACTTCTAGAGTAGCTTTGGCTAAAGAGGTTCAAGACTTAAAGGCCATTGTAAAAGCCCAAAATGTAGAGATTCAACAAATGAAGGCATCCATGGGAATGGCACCTCAGTATGACAAGAAAGATGTGAACTTCCCTGATGTACCGGCTAATCATTGGGCTTATGAATATGTAAAAGACTTGGCGGATAAAGGTCTTGTTGAAGGTTATCCTGATGGCGAATTTAAAGGCGATCGTGCGATGACTCGTTATGAGTATGCCGCGATCATTTACCGTGCTTTACAATTGGGTGCTCCAATTGATGGCAAAATGGGGCGTGCGATTAACGAATTTAATCCTGAATTGGCTCGTCTTCGTGATTTGGATCGTACTCGTGTAGATCGAATCTCTGGTAAAGATAATGATCGTCATAAGGTAGAACGACTTCGTGTCAACAATAAAGACAATAAGCAAACTAATGATTACAGAGATGTTTATGGTAGTCATATCGAGCGTAATGCGAAGTAATTACTTGTCATGAATTAACCTTTTAAACTAAAAGGAAGACAACAAAATAGTTCTTGTATAAACTAAAGAAAAAACAAAGGAGGCTGTGATAAACAGCCTCCTTTGTTTAATTAATTGCATTATTGATTGCGTTATTAAAATGATTTTTTACCTAGTGTAGGGTGGCTACAACGTTTTAGCGTTAGGGTATCAATCATATGGACGGCTTCGTCCAATGTAATATCTTCGCGCTTCGTTGGTGTTTCTAGGACTGCTAACGGATGCTCCGTGCCTACCTCACCAGAAGGCAAGTATATATATTCTTGGTTGACGGCATCACCAAAGATATAGCCGGCTTGTAAATGTTCTTTGTGAATGCGACTCATGGTCTCTCCTTAAATAATTTGCTTTAGCTTGAAGTCTAGATAGTCTGCAGATACCAATTCTAGTTTTGTCGTACTAAACTCCTTTGGAATTCGGTTAAAAGAAATTTGATCGTGTAAGTGGCCAAAGATGCAGATATCTACTTTATATTGTTCTAATAGGTCCGTAAAGCCAGAAGGAGCGTTGGATTCGTTAAATGGAGGGTAATGTAGCAACAATAACTTTGTTACAGGAATATTCTCTATATCTATAATTGAATCAGGTGTTGATGAATAGGATTTTTTAGAACAGGTCATATCTGTGACGTTTGTTTCCGTCCTGAGTTCTTCAAGCACTTTATGTATTGCTTTATCCATTTCTTGAAGTGCCGCTTCAGTACGCATCAATTCTCTATCGTAAATGGATTGGTCCGTTTCCGGAGAGAAGTGGGAGTCTCCAGGACAGAGGTAGGCACGCGTTCCTCCGAATGCAATAAGGTGCGGTCCCTCTTCGGTTTGGATGAGCTCTGCGGTGCCGTGACCTTGTATAAAGGTAATAGCGTCGCCCATGAGATTATGCATCTTGTTTGCTGATGCCCACCAATAATCATGGTTGCCGCGAATCATATATTTTTTACCTGGTAAAGATGCAATTTCTTGTAAATCGCAGGCCGCTTCCTCGAGGCGGAGGGCCCAGCTCATGTCACCTACGAGAAAGACGATGTCTTCATCGCTTACATTGGCATTCCAATGCTCTTTGATGCGGGCCCAGTGATCATTCCAGTGAGGACCAAAAATATCCATCGGCTTTGTGGGAGGATTGCCAGATAGATGGAGGTCGCCGATGGCAAATACTTTCATAAAAATCCTTTCAAATATGTATGGTTAAACCATATATAAAATTATATATCAAATTATGTACGGTATATGGTTAGAGCTATTTAGTAGCTTGAAAATAAGGCGTAATATCGTGCTTGATTTTAGCAGCTCGTCCCTCATCGCAAGTTTGAGGAATTTTGTATCCTACATAGAGGGGCGTCGTTACATAACGCGCCACTACTTTGATGTAATCATAGCCGTCCTCAAGATTATATACGAAGTAATTATAGGACTGGCTAAAGTTTGCTACACTATGCAATACATAGCGCAAAATTTGTTGTAGTCGAAGGGCTATAGCACGAACCGGCGCATCTGGTTTGAAGCGAATATTGTACTCAAAGAACCCGATAATCGGATGGGTAGACAAGGTGATACGCACATCTTGATCCTCATGCAATAGCCAGCCCTCCATATTTTGGGCTGTAATATCTTTGTGGTAATCGTAATTTTCAAGGCCTATGATTTGGCTGTGAGGATGACGAATAGAGCCACCGGACATATAGCCATAATTCTTGAAGAACAGTACAGATTTGAACTCTTTACGCTGACGAGTTTCGCGCCATTTATCGAGACCAAATTGGAGAATGTGGGCGGCTTCATTTGCAGGTAAGGTGGAAAATTCGCCTTCGTCGGTTTCTGTTTCGATAATGACGGTAGGCCAAGTTTTTTCTAATACAGGATACTTGTTCATGAGCCATATAATATGACCTGATGTATCGAGAATATCCGTCAATTTGGAACGATCACAGAAGGGACAACGCACTTGTTCATTGCGAATATTGACGGGCTTTGTCCGTCCTAATTCGATATTAAATCTAAGTGGTTTGTTCATCATGTGCCTCCTTCCTTGCAAGAAACTCTATACTCTTAATCATACCACAACTAGCGCATTCGTACATAAAATAATGGTATAATAATAGTGTGTTATTTTTGTGACTAAGGAGGCCCTATGAAACCAACGACGCTCGTATTTCCCATTGATGAACAAAATCGTATATTGTTAGGGCGTAAGAAGCGTGGTTTTGGGGCTAATAAATATAATGGTTTCGGTGGTAAACTTGATGATGGTGAAAGCTTCCGAGCGTGTGCCATTCGCGAATTATTCGAGGAATCTGGTCTTCAAGGACGCCCGGAAGACTTAGAATGTGTAGCGGCTTTTGATTTTCAATTTCCTTTTGATGAAAGCTTAACACACGTGAGTTATGTGTATTTCTTGCGTGCTTTCACAGGTGATGTAGAGGAAACAGACGAAATGGAGCCTCATTGGCTAGAACCAAATCAAATTCCTTATGAACATATGTGGGATGGTGACCGCAGATGGTTGCCGATGTTGTTAGAAGGTAAGAAATTAAAAGGACCTATTGTGTTTGGACGAGATAATAATATGGTGGATAAGATGGATTTGACCACTGTTGATACTGTTCTTGAAAGCGAACACTTGGCGCGTATCGATCTGTATATTAATGGATGATGAACGTACGATTGGTTACAATTTAACGTTAAAATTGTTATCTGGTGGGTATTGGAGTATAAAATAGGGACTATGTAGCCATAAAAGTGGTACTAGGCTCCTAAATTTATAATATATTGAGGTAATATGACTGATAAAAAGAACCCAAAGTGGGTGCCACAGCTATTGGCGTGGTATGATGTGCATAAACGGGAGTTGCCGTGGCGAGATTGTGGGGACCCTTATAAAATTTGGGTTTCCGAGGTGATGAGCCAGCAGACCCGCATTGAGGCTATGAAGCCCTATTATGACAACTGGATGCGTCTATTCCCAACTTTGGAGGATTTGGCAAAGGCTTCCGAAGATGAGGTGGTTCACGCTTGGCAAGGGCTTGGCTATTACAGCCGTGCTCGTAACTTGCGCCTCGGTGTAAAGGATGTAGTTGAAAATTACGGCGGTATCGTGCCTCATGATCGTAAGACCATGGAGTCCCTAAAGGGTGTAGGTTCTTATACGGCTGGAGCCGTATTATCTATGGCGTACAATGAACCAGAAGTGGCCGTAGATGGCAATGTGTTGCGCATCTATGCTCGTTTATATCGCATCTTTGACGATATCTTGGGTACTAAAGGTAAAAAGGCTATTACGGCTATCGTAGAGGAGACTTTGCCTCACGATCGACCTGGTGATTTTAACCAAGCCTTGATGGACTTTGGC
Organism: Veillonella sp. S13054-11; assembly: GCF_002959795.1. Classification (NCBI taxonomy): domain Bacteria; kingdom Bacillati; phylum Bacillota; class Negativicutes; order Veillonellales; family Veillonellaceae; genus Veillonella; species Veillonella sp. S13054-11. Next base: position 123,645 of record NZ_PPCY01000008.1, on the reverse strand, counting down.
TCTGCTGTGTGCATTCCAAAAACTCCACGTTGTGGGGAATGTCCTATTGTAAATATGTGCGCTGCCTATCAACATGAGGATACAGATAAACTGCCTGTGCGCATCAAGAAAACAAAGGTAGTAGAGGTGCCTTTATTCGTGGGGATCTTGCAGTATAAAGGCTATTATTTATTGCATAAACGGCCGAACCGTGGACTCTTACGATCCATGTGGGAATTCCCATCTGTGGAAATGGTATCTGCCTTTGAGGACGGAGAACGAGGCCTTGAAGAATTAGTTCAGGCCCTTGGATTTGATCTATCTTTGCAACCAGTACTTGTGAAAGAAATAACACATGTTTTCTCTCACCGAAAATGGTTTATGAAAGCATTCCGCGGTGATTTAACGTACACAGGGGATGCTAATAATATATCGATTGCAGATATCCAACAGCAATTGCCAAAGGACTGGATGCTCATCAAGCGTGATGAGTTCTCCGACTATGCTTGGGCGGGACCTCATGGTAAACTGACGGAAATCGCAAAGTAATTTGTAGGAGCAATGAATGAGAATTCTATTTAATATCATTTTTTCTGCCATCCTCGCAATAGGTCTGGTAGGATTTTGGGCTCTATTCCTCAACTTGTGGAAGCCTAAAAAGAAATGGCCAGCCTGGGTGGGCTATATAATCATTATCGGTGCGTGGTTCGCGGCTATCCGATACTATATACTCAATCAAGTGGATTTATATGGTACGATGTACTATCCTTTGATGAATATGTTCCGTACTGAAAGCTACGGATTCCTCTTTGGTGTATTCCTAGCGATTCCTGTATTTATCATACTTAGTCTATTATATTGGACAATCAATAAGATTTGGAGCAAAACACCAGAGGAAAATAGAACAGGCCGTCGCGCCTTCTTTAGAACTGCTGCAACTATAGTGCCGTTGGCTACTATTGGTGGCTCTAGCTATGCTGCCTTTGCGGGTCAACAAGAGGTAGTGGTAACTCATGAAAGCTTTGGCTACACGAACCTACCACCTGGTTTGAAAAACTATAAAATTGTTCAACTTAGTGATATTCATATAGGACCGAGTATCGACTTAGATGACTTTGATGAAATCCTAAAACTAGCGCTTTTACAAAAGCCTAATCGCGTTGTCATCACTGGCGACCTCATTGATAAGCTTGCATGGTTACCGCAAGTCTGTGAAAGACTGACAACATTTGCAAAACAAATCCCAGATGGGGTTGACTTTATCTTGGGAAATCACGAGTATCATCACGATGTAAATAAGGTACTTGACGCACTTAAACGAAATACACCTATGAATATTCTCGTGAATAGTAATATTCAAATCATGGGCGGCAAACAACCTGTATATATTGCGGGCGTTGCGTACGATAACGATCGTAAAAAGGACAACCGGGAAGCCATGATTAACAAAGCTTTATCTGGAATTCCAGACTATGCCTTTGTTATTCTATTGGCTCATCACCCTGAATTCTTCGAAGAATCTATTGAACGAAAGATTCCGTTGACTCTATCTGGACATACCCATGGAGGTCAAATCGTATTCATGGGTATGCCGTTAGTACCAACAGGCACACCATATACAAAAGGTCGCTATGTAGAAGAACAAAGCGTATGCTACGTTAATAATGGTACAGGACACTGGTTCCCAATCCGTATCAACTGTCCACGAGAAATTACGGTTATTACATTCTTTGATGGAGTGGCTTAGTTTGAAAGACAAACTCACTATAGGTATACATTAATGTATATTAAATCCTTTATATATAAAATCCTTATATGTATTATTCTGCTTATGCTATTTGATATCTCTCTAATCTACGATATGACAGCGGATATATATAAGAGATATCTCAAAATAGCAATACTAGTGGCAATTGGATGCCATTTAGACTTATATCTGGAACTCAGTAAACAAGAAATACTGCTAATACAGGCGTTTAAGGATGATACATTTAACGAGACCTATGAACTGTTAAATACAAAACAGGCTATTTTCATTATATTCTTGGTTGTGTTAATGACTATAAATATTATGAAATATTAGAAGACCATAGGGGATAAACTAGAAGAGGTACTGTATTTTAGATACAATACCTCTTTTTATTATATGAATTTATATAATAATTGTGATATATTAGAGTTAAAATTTTTAGTTGTGTTGTGAAAATATAGTTTTTATGTTGGGAGTAATTATATATTTCTAAAAATATATAATTATTTTGTGCGAGGCTTAGTACTTTTTTTACTTATATGTATTCCATATAGTCTTGTCACAAATCCAGAGTTGATTGAAGATGAATTAGACTTTTATTTCTTTGTTATTGCATATGTCATAACACTTTTGTTTTATGTGGTATGGAACTATATTTATAACTATTTAAGACGTAAAAGAGGGTAGCATTTGTGCACATTCATTTACCATTAGTTCTGAAATCTATCTTTTTTCGGTGATTGTTTTATATTGGCTTATATAAAATACTGTTAAAAAACTTTCACCATTATTGGTATCTATATGATAATTAAAAGTATGAAACAGTTTTTAGTTGATGAATTTTGTAAGTTTAAGATTGAAGTAATAGCGTTAATTCAATATGTAAGGAAGCTTAAAACACTTACGATGAATGTACAAACTTATCTTTCAATAAATATTTTAGTTTTCTTGGGCATAGAAGCAAATATTTTCATGCTTTCTCTTCCTTTTGATAGAATATATAATCAAGAATACTATAATATGTTATTTTATGTAGGGCATACTCTTTATATTCTTTTTGTTTTTATTACAAATTACATGCGGTTGAATTATTATAAAAAGGCTTCTCTTAATTGGCTTAATGTTATTATAATGATTTCTTTAGTAATGGTTTTACTTTTGGGTAAAAGTATTACTATTTCTAGTTCTAATTTTAGCTTTAGAGGCACTACTGATTATATATTGGGGAATGAGGTACTATGGAGCGTAGATACACCTGAGATGTTCTTTCCTTTTCTGATGGGGCTGATACTATTTGGGGCATTTGGAATCGATAAATTGTGGTCTGCTCATAATACTATTGAAACTAATGGGATTATTTTTGATAATAAAGTTATTGATGTGTGGTGGGGCAATAGAAATGATTTAACCGATGGGCAAATTAAGACCTTAAAGTTATATTATAGTCGACAGGAGTCCTACCCTTTTTGGATTGATATCTATAAAAGTATTTTAATAGATAGTTTATGGTTTTATGGACGCAGTACTGTTCGTCAGTGGCATATGTTTAATGTGTTTTTAGCTTTTATTATGTATAATTTTGTTGTAACTTATACTATTGAGCCCTCCATTCTAAGATATACTTTATACATTTATCTTACATATACTGTAATTACTATGATATGTAGACGCTTGATGGATACCAATAGTAGTATTTTTTGGCTTATTTGCTTATTTGTACCTTTAGTTAATATATATGTGCTGTATTTACTATATAATAAAACATCTGCATTATATGATCAGGAAAGTAACTCTATTTTTTATTATCCTTTATAACTAATTAACCTCTGCTATGATAGTATCCTAGCAGGGGTTATTGTATTTATTTATAAAATCCAGAGTTTAAATTAGAAATATCATTATTTCTAATGTTAAAATAAAAATGAAATATATGTTGCTCTTATCTTTGAGAAGAGTAAAGTACATTGTTTATTAAAGTATGATTATTATTGTATGTGCTGTAGATTTTTAGTAAAAATCAAAATTAGTGAGAGAAAATGAATAAACTAGAAGAGATAAGAGGTTATCTAGACATGAATGAAGAGATTGAATTTAGGTATAACGGTTTAGAGTGCTTTGTGACTCCAAATAATGTTGTTTGGGAATTTTGGATTAATGATGAATGTGTTATTAAAGAGCCAGATTTAGACACTTTTTTAATGATACCTTGCTTAGAAGGTCACACAATTAGCGATATTTTTGCCAATGAGTTATATGATGAGAAATCTCTGTACATTTTTTAAACCTTTAGAGAAAGTATTATATGTGTAATTGGTTTATATTCGATTAAGCAAATGACTTGAAAATGCCAAGCGTACTAATTAGTCTGTTGCGTTTAATATCAGTATTTATAAGGTGATCGGTAGATCCTTAAGGATAAGTATGTTTGACTAGAAAAATTAGGAAGGAGTAAACATCAATGAGTGGTTCAGATGTTTCTTTATATGACGAAGTTATTGAAGGCTTGAGATGTAACAGGGAGTTAGAACTATATTATAATGATTCTACATATGGGATTGTTACTTATGGTGCATTATGGCAACTATGGAAAAATAAGGATCTTTTAGATGAATGTAATGATTTTTTACCGTTATTAGAAAATCCAATAATAAATGGTAGGAGTTTAAAAGATATTATAAAGACGAAAGATTGTGGACTACTTTTAATGTAAAAATGATTGAATTATAATCTAATAAAACTATAGAAGGAATATAGATGATAGACTTAGAACCTATTAAACAGATAAAAAGTCCAAGTTTAGAAAATGTTATAATTTTTGCTTTGCGATGTGTAAATTATATGATTATAAATGATAAACTTAATGGTTTCATTGTTATGGACCTGGCGTGGAAAGAAGTTAATACCTATTCTTAATAATATTAAGGAATTCTATTTTTATCAATTATATAAATTTAGTGATGACATAATTTTAATGCGTACCAATAAAGGGGTAGTATCTTTGTCATTGATTGATTATTCTGTTCGTATTATAGATGAAATAGCAGACTATGATGAAAAATTTGCATATTTTGTTTATGAAAGTGAAATAAAAGAGTCCTTTCTTCATAATGGAAAATTAGTATGCTTGGATACAAATAATATTACGATATTAGATAATCTAAAAAAGATTCAGATTCAAAACCCTATTTCTGTTCCGTATTTTGACATATCTGTGACTGATAAATATGGTTTAGCTGTTGCAGAGAATCAATTACAGATTTTTAATCTCAATGGAGATATAAAAAGCAAGATATTATCATATAAAAGACCATGGTATGGTGGGAGAGCTGATATAGTTGAAAAAGATGATGGACTTCATCTATATGTTATAAGTCGTAATGATTTGGACGAATTAACAAGTCTTTCAGAATATGTAATTCCATTTGACAAGACGCCTAGTTATGTAATTTTATTATAAGCTTTATACGACTTATTAAAGGTGAGATTTGATTTAGATATTTTGTAACTCTACGTTTAGAATAATTGCCTAACTAAAAGAAGGACTGTAAACGAATGCTTTAAAGTAGTATTTCGTTTACAGTCCCTTTTATATTCCGTTCATTTGAGGTATGAGAGGATGTTACAGATATGTCATAGAGGTGAGAGATTTTATTTCATGCGAACTGCTTCGGCAAATTCGTCTTCGGTCATGAGTTTTTCTTCCAAGATGATTTCTTTAATAGAGCAACCGCGTTTGTACGCTTCTTTTACCACCTTAGCGCTCTTGTCGTAGCCAATATATGGTGTTAAGGATGTAGCAATCATGAGAGATTGTTCTACGAAGAAGTTGAGTTTTTCAGGTACAAATTCTACGCCGTCGATGCAGTGTGTTGTGAAAGAGTTCATAGCGTCTGCGAGGAGGCGACAGCTTTCAACAAAGTCATAGATCATGATAGGCATGTATACGTTCAATTGGAACGCACCGCTACCTGCACAGAGCGTCATAGTTGTATTGTGGCCGAATACTTGGGCGCATACCATGGTCAAAGCTTCACATTGAGTAGGATTTACCTTGCCTGGCATGATGGAGGAGCCCGGTTCGTTTTCAGGAAGATGCCATTCGCCGTAGCCACAGCGAGGGCCAGAGCCTAAGAAGCGCACATCGTTAGCGATTTTGAATAGGGTAGTCGCTAATGTGTTAAGTGCACCGTGAGCCATCATAAATGCATCTTTGAGAGCAAGTCCTTGGAATTTGTTATTCTTAACACGGAATGGAGCGCCTGTTACCTCTGGCAATACAGTTTCCATAACGTCTAGATAGCCTTTAGGCGTGTTCACACCTGTACCAACCGCAGTACCACCGAGTGCTACGTCGAGGAGGTGGTCAGCATTTTGAAGGAGCATAGTTTTGGCAGTTTTTAGGCCGTCCACAAAGGCGCTAATTTCTTGGTCTACCATGATGAAAGTAGCATCTTGTAGGTGGGTACGACCAACTTTTTGCAATCCTTTTCCTTTTTTTTGCAATTTTTCAAAGGATCCGATAAGGCCGTCCAATGCAGGAATTACGCGTTTTGTAATTTCAAAGTATGCACAGATATGCATTGCCGTAGGGAATGTATCGTTTGTACTTTGACCGCGGTTTACATCGTCGTTAGGATGAAGCGGATTGGATTCATCTAACTGTTTAGCTCGGTGAGCGATTACCTCGTTCACATTCATGTTAGTTTGTGTGCCGGAACCTGTTTGGAATACGGTTAACGGAAATTCATCATCCCATTTTCCGTCCACGATCTCATCTACTACTTGAGCGATGAGTTTCGCTTTTTCCTCAGTTACTGCGCCACACTTTGCATTGGTTAAAGCACATGCTTTTTTTACAAGCGCAAGCGCCTTGATTTGTTCAATAGGGATGCGGTGGTCACCGATTTTAAAATTATTGAACGAGCGTTGCGTTTGAGGTCCGTAAATTCGTCTAGCGTCGACTTCGACTGGTCCCATTGAATCATATTCAATTCTTGTTTCCATAATGTTTACAACCTCCTTAAAAGACATGCCGACCCTACTGTCGGTACTTTAATTATATAAAATCCTGTATATTTGTACAGAATAAAAGAGAATGATTTCTATTTTCATATAATTGATAGGTGTATATGCATAATGCGCATATACACCTATCTCCTCCCTACAATATATATGTGATGATTTATATTTAATTTGTATATATGTTTTATATAATGCTGATCTGAGAGGGAGAAGGCGATAGCCCAAAAACGACTTAGCGGCCCCGCGAAGCGGGGTGGGTGGCTTTGGAGGCTTTTGGGCTATTGCCTTTCCCATAGCTCAAGGGTTGGAGAAAATATGTATACATTATAAATATCGCATATATATTGAAATCATCGCTTTAACACGATAAAATGGAAGTAGCTTAGTATATTGTTTTAAGTTTATGATTTCACAGAGGAGGTAAGTACTTATGAAACATGACTTTACGAGCCATGACCTTCATCTGCCGGAACTGACGTTACGTGGGATGCTACTTGGTGCATTGATTACTGTTATTTTTACAGCATCTAACGTATATCTCGGTTTGAAGGTAGGTTTGACGTTCTCGTCATCCATTCCGGCAGCTATTATTTCAATGGCAATTTTACGGTTCTTCAAGGATTCTAATGTTCTTGAAAATAACATGGTACAAACGCAGGCTTCTGCGGCTGGTACATTGTCCGCCATTATCTTTATTTTGCCAGGTTTACTCATGCTTGGGTATTGGAATGGCTTTCCATTCTGGCAAACATTCTTGCTCTGTGCCTGTGGTGGTTCTCTAGGTGTATTATTCACCATTCCATTGCGTCGTGCCATGGTAGTGAATAGCGATCTACCATATCCTGAAGGCCGTGCAGCAGCAGAAATTTTGAAGGTTGGATCTCACAATGGTGAACAAGGCCCTCAATCTAGCTCCGGTATGACAGACATTGTGTCCGGTGGCTTTGTAGCTGGTCTTATTAGCCTTTGTGCAAATGGTTTCAAAGTACTTGGTGATAGCATGAGCTTCTGGATTCCTGTAGGTAGCAAAGGTATTACTCAAATTCCTTTGGGCTTCTCTACAGCGTTGTTAGGTGCTGGTTACCTTATCGGTATCGCTTCTGGTATCGCTATCCTCGTCGGTGTACTCATCGCATGGGCTGGCTTCGTGCCTTACTTCACTAACATGTTTGCTCCAGATGGCGGTGCTACTGCTAAGTTTGCGATGGCTATTTGGAAATCTAAAGTTCGTTTCATCGGTGCTGGTGCTATTGGTATTGCTGCGATTTGGACTTTGATTACCTTAATCAAACCTATCATCGAAGGTATGAAAATTTCTGTTAAATCCATGAATAGCAGCTCCGCAGAACGTGAATTGCATCGTATGGATACAGATATGAGTACAAAATCCGTTTTAGGTGTATTCATACTTATTCTTATTGGCTTAGTATTTACATTCTGGGATTTCGTATCTGTTGTACCTATTAGTGCAGGTTTAATGTGGACACTCGTTGTAGTAGGTATCGTAGTAGCTTTATCGATTGGCTTCTTCGTAGCTGCAGCATGTGGCTATATGGCAGGCCTTATCGGTACATCTGCTTCTCCAATTTCTGGTATCGGTATTTTAGCGACTATTATTTCTTCCTTAGTTGTATACTTTATCGCAGCGGAAAATAATTTATTTGCTACACAAGAAGGTGTTCAGTTCGCTACCGCTATGGCTATCTTTATGACATCCGTAGTTATTGCGATTGCATCTATTTCTAATGATAATTTACAAGATTTGAAAACTGGCCAACTCGTTGGTGCTACACCTTGGCGTCAACAAATTGCCTTGTTACTTGGTTCTGTAGCCGGTGCCATTGCAATTGCTCCAGTTCTTAACTTGCTTTACCAAGCATACGGTTTCACAGGTGCGTTACCACGTGCTGAAATGGATCCAAACGCTGCATTATCTGCTCCTCAAGCGACTTTGATGACTACCATTGCACAAGGTATCTTCAACTCTAGCATGGATTGGGACTATATCTTAATCGGTGTTGGCGTTGGTGTTGTGGCGATTATCGTCAACTTGATTCTCAAGAGCACAACTGCAACCTTAACATTGCCTCCGTTGGCTGTTGGTATGGGTATTTATTTACCACCTACTTTAGAAGTACCGCTTATTATTGGTTCTTTCATCAGCTACTTCGTAGGTCGTTATCTTGTAGCTCGTGCTAAAATGCGTGCCGGTGAGCTTGCTGACTACGATGTAGAGCAATCCAATCGCCGCGGTGTTCTCTTTGCTTCTGGTCTGATCGTTGGTGAAAGCTTGATTGGTGTAATCATAGCTGTTATTATTGTATTGTCTGTTACAACTGGTGGTGGGGAAGCTCCACTTGAATTAGTAGGTCCTGAATTTGAAAGCACAGCACAATGGTTAGGATTGCTTGCATTCATATTCGCTGGTCTCTATCTTGTTCGCCGTGTTGTTACACACAAGTTCAATAAAGAAGAAGCTCTTGCTATGAAAGCTGAGCAAGAACAATAAGAGGTTAAACAATGAAATTAAAACAGTCTGTACTCATCATTATGGCTGCTGCATTGCCAGTAGTCTCCTTCGCAGCAAGCGAAGTAATACCTGTAACGCAAGATACTGTAAATGTACAAGCAAATCAAACAAATGCGAAACGTGTAAATCGTAATGATTTAACATATCGTATTTCTAGTACTGCTACACCTGAGCAGAATCGTGCGTTGCGCTCTAAAGCGTCTAAAGTAGATCGTAATGCAGTTGAAGTGGTAGCTCCAAATGCGGACCGTTATATGGATCGCAAAGAGGTTGCTGTATCACCTGTGGAATCTACTACAGATCATTTGGATTTAGTATTCCCAGAGGTTAAATCTGTTAGCCCTGCGGTAGAAAAAGCAATCAATACGACCATCAAAAAGTATGTTTCTAAAATACAAAATGATGTAGAAAAGTTAAATGCTAAAGAATCTGATAAAACAAATGTAGTTATGTACTATGATGTTAAAACAGATAAAAACGGTATTTTCAGCGTATTGATTCACACATATACTATGCGTGATCATGATGCCAATGGTGTAAACTATGTAAAAGGTTTCACATTTAACACTACAACAGGTCGCCAATTATCCTTGTACGATCTTGGTGGTCTTAATAAAAAAGAGTTGGTAAATGCGATTAATAATAATCAAGATGTGAAAGATAAATTAGGTGGCGATGTAAATATCGATAAAATGCCTACTGAATTCTACACAACAGATGATTATTCCGTTGTAATGATTTTGCAACAAGATGTGGATTCAATCCATAGCGCAGGTACGGTATATGTACCAGTTGGTATCTTGCGTGACCGCGAAAATGATGTAACAAAAAAATAATCGAACTGTGTAAATTCGATTATGTGTGTATAGTAACAGCTGTTTAATTGTGAAAAGAACCGCTCCTAAGGGGGCGGTTCTTTTTTGTCTATGTTATTGTTTGTCGTTATAATAGTTTACGCGCGGTGGTAATGGGAATTGAATGTTTCCGTCTGACTTTGTAAGCGGTTCTGGTGGTAATTGTAAGAATACATTATCATGGAATTTCTTTTTAAATGCTTTCAACGTCGATTTTTGAATAGAATCAACGGTAATGAGAAGGGCACTAGTATCAGTATTTGGGGAAATGGAAAGAATCTTTCCTTGAGGTTCTTTTTGTTGGTAAAGGGCGATGGCATCGGATTGATACTCCTCTAGTTGGGCCTGATTTAATTTACCCTTTGATACGACTACAATCCTATCTAGCTGTGGATCATGAGCCTCTGTAATCGCTTTGGAAACAAGGTCAGTTTTCTTTTGATCCGTTAAAGATGCATGTAATTGGCCTGCCTCCCAGAATAGAGCTCCGTCTTGACGGAATTTGGTGAAATCATTGCCATAGCCTAATGCTTTGTCGATGATATTAGCTGTTTTGTTTTCTACTTGTTGCTTGAACAATGTATTGTGGAAGGCAAGTGCTTGTTCTGTTTGTGTCATGCGGTACGCAATTTCCGCTGCTTCTGCACGAGTTACATATTTTTCAGGGTTAAACAATGTACCTGGAGCGTAGTTTGTGAACCCAAGATAGGCAAGCTCGCGAACGGCATCTTGTGCCCAAGGAGCTACAAATTTTTGGTCCCCATAGGCTATATTATCAAGAACTGTTGGGTCTTCAGTGGTATATCCTAAGTAATGGATATAGTTATCTGCTACTACCGCAAACTCTTGACGGGACATATATTTCTCAGGTTTATAAGTGTCATCACCATAGCCGCTGATGATATTCTTGCGAGCTACAGATTCAATAGCAAGAGCAGACCAACGGTCAGATGTAATATCTTTAAATTTACTTGATAAAAAGGCGGCCGTACCATCATCCGTAATATTGTTGAAGAGCGCTGCTACTTCTTCACGTGTCATAGGTTGGTTAGGTCGGAATGTACCATCAGAATACCCTTTCATTAGGTTTGCTTTTGTTACAGTGCTAATCGAGTTAGCTGCCCAAAAATCACTAGGCACATCTGTAAAGATGTGGGCGCGGATTTTTTGAATATCTTGAGGTGTACCGATAGAGGTGTTTACAATTGCAGGTGATGCGGTATTAGTAGATTTAACGTTAGCCGCTTCTGTTTTAGTAGTCTCCATCTTCGTAGCATCTGTTTTAGCCATTGGTGCTTTAGTTGTTTCCATTTTAGTGGCTTCAACAGTAGTTGCAGGAGCATGAGTTGTAGTGGTTGTGTTTGCAGAAGCAAAACCAAGGCCTGTTGTAGTCAATAATGTGCCGAGTACGAGGGCACGTAATGCGTGAGGGGTATTCTTGTACATAAAAATCCTTCCTAATCATGGTAAAGGCTAGTGCTTGATAGCCGTAGAATATAAACTTTCACCAGCATAAAAAGTTATATCCGTCGCATCATAGTCAATTAGTTGGCATGCATAGTGATATACAACAAAGCAGCGTAGTACTGTCGAGTATACGCTGCCTTGGCTGGTTAAGTGTAACGCCGATTAGCGTTTTACTGTCATTTTTACTTTGGAACCGAATAATTTAGAGATTCCTTGTTGTGTTTCTTTAGATGCTGTAGATACAACTGCGTAAAGTTGGTTATTTTCTACATCAGGGAATGTAGCTAGAATTGTACCTGCTTTTTCATTTTTGTTGTAGTAGTTGCGGAAGTTTGTATCGATTGCATCGTATTCAGCTTGGCTGTATTGGGAGGATTCAACTACAACATAGTTATTTACAGTAGAATCACCACGGTTTGCAAGGTTAGCTTTTACTGTGGAAATATCGCTGTCTGTTTTCAAAGCTACGTGTAATTGATTGTCACGCCAGTACATTACGCCATAATTTTGGAATGCATCTTCTGTTTTATAAGTTTTATTTAATTCAGAAAATACTTTGTCTTCTAATGCAGCTTGTTGTTTTTGATCAAGTGCTTTTAGTGTGCTGCGACGAACAGGGCGAACGGCACGAGTCGGTTCAGCTTTTTCAACTACTGCAGCATCTTTATTGCCTTTTAGGTCTTTTTCAACTTTTTTTGCATCAGATTTTACAGCTTTATCAGCTTTAGCTACATCTTTTTTAGCGTCTTTACTTACTTTAGATGTATCTTTCTCTAATGCTGTATCAGCTTTTTTGGTATCTTCTTTTACAGCCATTTCTGCTTTAGCTTCTGTAGTAGTATGCTTTGGTGTAGCAAGGCCAGCACCATTAAGCATACGATTTAAGATTGTTGCCGCTTGTGCTCTTGTTACAGGTTGTTTAGGGTTAAAGTTTTCTGTTGCCCCAGATGCTACGATGCCTCGTTGTGCCATGTATTGGATATCTGCCAAGTAAGCAGAGGAGATACTAGCTTCGTCCTTGAATGTTACTTTTTCTGCTTTTACAGGTGTAGAAAGATTCAATTTTTTAGCTAGACTAGCAGCAGATGCAACGAATTGTTCGCGGTCCATAGTTTTGCTAGGTGTGAAAGCTGTTTTAGATGTGCCGTCCATTACGCCTGCAGCACTAACTAATTTGATAGCAGGGCTAGACCAACGATCTGCTTCCACGTCAGAGTAGGAGGTAGAGGATTCTTTTGTTGCAATCTCTGCTAATTCTTGTTCGTTTAAGTTGTGTTGTAGCACTTTGCCATAAATAGCAGCTGCTTGTTCACGAGTAATTTGTGCACTAGGTTTGAATGTATTATCAGCATAACCAGAAAGGTAACCAGCTTGTGTCATTGCTTGGATAGCATCGCGAGCCCAGTTATCTTTTGTGTCAGGGTATACACCAGTAGGTAAGTTTTCTTTAGTTTTTACAACTTTTTTACCTTCTACCTTTGCAGCATCTTCTTTTACATCATTTTTTACGGAAGTATCAATGCGTTTAACGTCATTTTTTACAGAAGTATCAACGCGTTTAGCATCGTTTTTTACGGATGTATCAGTGCGTTTAGCAGCGTTTTTAGCGGATGCATCAGCATGTTTTGCATCACGTTTTACAACTGTGCTACCATGTTTAGCATCATTTTTGACGGATGTATCAATACGTTTAGCATCGTTTTTAACAGATGTATCAACACGGTGTTCATCCGCTTTAGCAGATACCTCAGCTCTAGTAGCCACATTAGATACTTCAGATTTTATATGAGTCGCAGTTGTTTCAGCGTGAGCCATGCTGAATGTAGAACCAAGGGCCAATGTAATTGCTAAAGACAAAGATAATTTATTTAGTTTCATGAAAAGGGCTCCTTTCAAACTATACTTATATAAAATAAATTATAACACTTTTTAAATTTATACACTACTATAAGAAAATGTAATCTATAAGGATAAAACTTACATGAATTTGAAAATTTGAGTACCATTATATAAATATAGAATGAAATATAGATAAAAGTTGATTTTCTAGTAGTTAAAAATGCAAAATGATAAACATTCGCAAAATCTAGATTTTATGGGGCTTTTACAAGAAAAAATGATAAATGAAATAATAGATGTGATAAAATTCAATGTTTGTTATTACAAAAAGTCATAACGATATAAGAAATAAAAGGGTACATACGAATATAGCAATTCTTTGGACAATATCTACATGATTAATTTATAATTATAGCGATGAGCTTTTGAATATTTATTTGAAAGCATAAGTAATGTTCAGGGCAGAAATTTAGTCGAAAAATTCACTACTAAAAATTGCCATAACACATACATATCAAAATTTTTTATTAGGTTAAGTACTAGAAAAGACGAGGAAGATAATATGAAAATTCATCTTTTCCAACAGTGTTTGATTGACATGTTCTACCCTCATGTAGGTATGGCTGGTGTAGAAGTACTTGAAAGATTAGGTTGTGAGCTTGTAGTACCTAAGAAACAAGTATGCTGTGGACAAATGTTCACTAACTCCGGTTATAATGACGCGGCTATGGACGCAATTAAGAATACAATCGAATGCTTTGAGAACGCTGAATATGTAGTCAGCATGTCCGGTTCTTGCGCTTTTGCAATCCGCGATGAATATCATCATTTCTTAAAAGATCAACCAGAGTGGTTGGCGCGCGCAGAAAGATTGAGTGGTAAAATTTACGAATTCACTCAATTTATTACTGACGTATTAGGTGTTGAAGATGTAGGGGCTCGTTTTAACGAATCCGTTACATACCATACATCTTGCCACGTAACTCGTTTGATGGGCATTAAAGAGCCTCCTTTCAAACTCCTTAAAAACGTTAAAGATATCAACTTGATTGAATTACCACGTGCAGATCGTTGCTGTGGTTTCGGCGGTACTTTCTCAGTTAAAAACCCTGAAATCAGTGAAGTTATGACACGCGAAAAAGCATTGGAAATTGCTGGCACAGGTGCCAACGTTATCTCCGGTTCTGACCAAGCGTGCTTAATGAACATCGCTGGTATGCTTGATCGTCTTCATAAAGAAGGCGAAATTGATCGCCGTATCAAAGTTATGCATATTGCTGAAATCTTAAACTGCCGTTAAGGAGGAGACGACATGGCACTTATATATGACAATCGCCCCTATAAAACACGTATAAAAGAATGTTTGGCTGACGATTTCAAAGTTGCAGCTATTAAAAAAGCACAAGACGTGTTTTATGATAAACGTAATACAGTAGTTGCGGATGTTCCTGAATGGTTAGATTTCCGCGCTGAAGCGGCTAAAATTCGCGATCACGTACTTAACAACTTGGATTACTATGTAAGTCAATTTGCTGACAACGCTGAAAAAGCTGGTTCTAAAGTTCACTTTGCTTTCGATGACAAAGAAGCTACTCAAATTGCATTAGATATCCTTCGCCAACGCGAAGCAAAAATGATCGTTAAATCCAAAACTATCTTAACTGAAGAAATTGGTTTGAACGAAGTTTTGGAAGAGGCTGGTATTGAAGTTAACGAAACTGACTTGGCTGAATTTATTTTGCAAACTGCAGTAAGTCCTCCATCTCACATCGTAGTACCAGGTCTTCATTTTGAACGTAACAAAATCCGCGAAATTTTCGCTGAAAAATTAGGTTATACAGGAACTGAAAACCCTACGGAAATGACTCACTTTGTACGTGGTTATGTACGTGAGCGTTTCTTAAAAGCTGATGTAGGTGTTAATGGTTGTAACTTTGCAGTTGCTGAATCTGGTACATGTACAATCGTTTCCAACGAAGGTAACGGTCGTATGGCTAGTTCTATTCCTAAGACTCAATTAATTTTCTTAGGTACAGAACGTATTGTTCCTGATTTCAAAGCTCTTGATGTTATGATGGAAATGTTGAACCGTTCTGCAGTAGGTTCTAAGATTTCTAACTACTTCTCCATGATGACTGGTCCTGCGCGTCCTGGTGAAGCTGATGGTCCTGAAGAAACTCATATCATCATTATTGATAACGGTCGTTCTGGCATCTTGGGTGGTACATTCCAAGAAATGCTACGTTGTATCCGTTGTGGTGCATGTATGAATATCTGTCCTGTATACCGTCACGTTTCCGGTCATGGATATGGTTCTGTATATCCAGGTCCAATGGGTGCTGTATTGACTCCATTATTCAAAGGTTACGATGTAGCCGGCGATCTTCCATATGCTTCTACATTATGCGGTGCATGTACAGAAAACTGTCCAGTAGCTATTCCATTGCATGAATTGTTGATGGAGCACCGTCATATCATGGCTGATATTGAAAAGACTCGTCCAAAAGCAGAAGAAGCTATCTTCACAGCAGCTGCTAAGATGTTCGGTAATGCAACATTATTTGATCTTGGCACAAAAGCTGGTGCTATCGGTATGAACTTAATTAGTAATAAAGAAGGTAACATGCCTGAATGGACTCAAGCTATTCCAGTTATGAACGGTTGGACTAAGTCTAAAGAGTTGGGTTCCTTGAAATTCAAGAAATTCCGTGATTTATATGCTGAACATGAAAAGAACAAGAAGAAGGAGAAAAAATAATGGATGTAGCTAAACGTAATCAATTTATTGCACGTTTATCTCGTGCATTAGGCCGTGATCAAGAAATGTGCCCTGCTTTTGTAGAAGGCTTTGATTATAGCCATGGTCCTCAAGAAACTATGTTCCAAGATTTGAGTCGCGATCAAATTTTGACAATGTTTAAGGAACAATGTCAACGTGTTGGTACAAAATTTGTTGAAACTACACCTGACAAACTAGGTGAAACAATTTTTGCAGCTATCGAAGACTGGGGAAACGGTAAAATTGTATTCCCAAGCTCTCCTGAAGTAGAAGAATATAAATTAAAAGAATTGTTCGAACAAGATGCAGCTAATAATGGTGGCACTCGTACATACTTCCAATGGGATCCAGCTAAAGGTCGTGAAGAATGTATTTCTAATACTGCTAATGCTGATATTGGTATTACATTCCCATACTGCGGTATTGCGGAGACTGCTACTGTAGTACAAGCTTCTGGTGAGGACTCTGGCCGTGCGATTAGCTTGTTGCCTACAACACATATTGCTGTGTTGTATACTGATACAATCAACCCTCGTATGACACAAACAATGGAACATTTGGCTGAACGGTATCACAACGATCCAGCTAAGTTCCCTACAAATATCTGCTTGATTTCTGGTCCGTCCCGTACGGCGGATATCGAATTGGTAACTGTAGATGGTGCTCATGGTCCTATCCAAGTAACCTATATCTTAGTTAACAGATAATATAATAGCTAGATTTACTAAAGGCGATTTTCTTCTGGAAAATCGCCTTTTTGGTGTATATATTACAGAATACATTAAATGTTACCAAAAATTAAATATTATACTTGTATTTTTTTCGATATATGCTATACTAAGTTCATAACCTATTATTGTGATATGAATTAAAGAGGTGTATTATGAATATTCCATTCTTTACAGATTACCTCATGTTAAGCAATCCACTAAGTATTGGTATTATCGCGGTGTTCGTGCTCGTGTTAATTGGTATTTATGTATTGCAACGCAAGGGCACATCCTTCGGTAATCTTGTTATTATTGGTACTATTGCTGGTGCCGTACTTGGTATAGCGGTCCAAATTATTGCAGGCTTCCCTGATGATCCATCCAAAGTGGTTTACATCAAGGAAAGTACAAAGTGGTTCTCTCTCGTAGGGGGCGGTTTCATCGACTTAATCCGCATGCTTGTTATTCCTATCGTTTTTATCTCTATTGTTCACGTTATTTTGCACATGGAGGTAGGTGCTAACCTCAAAAAGTTAGTAGTTGCTATGATTTCTACAAATCTCGGCATGGTAGCTGTTGCTGCTATAGTCGGCCTAATTTTGGGGAATGCTTTCGGTTTAGGTCAAGGTTTTGATATTGTTGAATCTGGCAAGAAGATTCGTGAAATCAAACCTATGGTTGATACATTCCGAGCACTAATCCCTAGCAATCCAATTCAAGCGGCTGCTGAAACAAATGTTATCGGCATTGTCGTATTTGCAATTATCTTGGGTAGCGTAGCTCGTCTATTAAAACAAACAGGGACAAACTCTATGGAGGTATTCACAAAACTATTTGATGAACTTCACCAATTGATTTCCTGGGTAGCTGATTTCATCATTAGTCTTATGCCATATGGTGTAGTTGCTTTGTTAGCTTCTACATTGGCAACACGCGGTGTACAAGCTATTCTTGATATGGGCTTGTTCGTAGTATTGCTTTACGTTGGTCTTTTGATTATGTTTGTTGTACAAGCGATCTTGATTACTAGCTTTGGTTACAATCCGATTACATACTTCAAGAAAGCAAAAGCACCACTCTTATTGGCGTTTACTTCTCGTTCTTCGATGGGGGTATTGCCATTAACTGTAGAGACCTTGACAAAACGTCTTGGTGTAAATGCTACAACTGCTAATACAGTAGCTTCCTTCGGTACTACTGCGGGCATGCAAGGTTGTGCCGGCGTGTTCCCAGCACTTGTTGTGGTGTACATCTCTAATGTAGCCAATATTCCATTTGATATGACTATGTATATCATGAGTGTTATCGTTATTGCTATTGGTTCTGTTGGTATCGCAGGCGTGCCAGGTACGGCTACAATGGCGGCATCTGTATCCCTTAGTGGTACAGGCCTTGGAGCATACTTCACCTCCATTAGCCCAATTCTAGCTATCGATCCATTGATTGACATGGGACGTACATGTTTGAACGTATCTGGGTCCTTAACAAATGCTCTCGTAGTAGATAAAATTATGGGAACTATCGATAAAGACGCATACAATAATCCTAACGAAGGTCGAGTATAATAACTAGCAACACTTAATCATATAATTATTATAAAAAGGGGCTGTAGCTGAATGTGGTAAAACCACATTTGGTTACAGCCTCTTTTGCCTTTTTTTAAAAGTGATAATTATTACAGATTGTAAACTATATTATTAAGAATCGATATTGAAATTGTGAGCTTAGCTACTAACATACTTATGCATATATGGTATACTAAGCGTTATAAAGTTACGAATTATGCTTAATAAATATAAGCCAAGAGGGTAATAGTATGATTACACAAGAATTGAAAGATCGATTAATTGCAGATTATCCAAAGTTTGAGGATATGACACATAAGTTCTATAAGAAAGAACTATCTATTGCAGATTATAAAGGGCAGTCTGGTGCCTATGGTAGTTACGCTGAGCGCGGTGCAAATACTGGTATGAGCCGTTGGCGTTTCAATGGTGGCCACATGACGCGCGAGCACATGCAGTTTTTAGCGGACTCCATTCGTAAATATAACCTACAACATGTACATTTCACTACCGGTCAATGCTTACAAATGCACGGCCTCGATGGTGATACAATATTAAAGCTCTATAAGGAATGTTATGATCACGGTATTTACAACCGTGGTGCTGGTGGTGATAATCCCAATGTGGTGGCTAGTATTTTACGCGGCATTGATCCTCGTGAAACTCTAGATATTACGCCGTATGCAACAGCAATTAGCGAATTTCTTATGGAGCAAATGTTCTATATCAAGATTCCTCGTAAATTTAAAATGGGCATAGATAATGGTTTTGATAGTACCCCACATTCTACGTTCAAGGACCTAGGTTTTAACTTAACAAAACACAATACCTTTGATGTGTATGCTTGTGGCGGTATTGGTCCTAATCCTCGCATTGGTATTCCGGTGGCACATGATGTAGCGCCTGAGGATGTTTTGTACCATGTGAAAGCTATGCTTATGGTCTTTGCTAACCATGGTAACTTCAAAAACCGCGGTAAGGCTCGTACTCGTTACATGCCTGCTGAAATGGGTGGGGCGGAAGCTTTCATCAAAATCTATGAAGAAACCCTAGCTATGGTAAAAGAAGTAGAACACCTAACTATTAAGCCGGCTGATTATGCTTATGAAATTACAAAAACTGGTAAGCGTGATGATTCTGTGGAAAACTATCGTATTCATCGTCAAAAACAAGATGG
Source organism: Veillonella sp. S13054-11 (assembly GCF_002959795.1). Lineage (NCBI taxonomy): Bacteria > Bacillati > Bacillota > Negativicutes > Veillonellales > Veillonellaceae > Veillonella > Veillonella sp. S13054-11. The sequence continues at coordinate 103,973 of NZ_PPCY01000008.1, read as the reverse complement.
TTTATACTATGTAGAATACCATCCGGCAGGTGGCGATGCGAACGTTGAACACTTGCTGGCGGCCCTTGACTATGCGGTGACACTTGATCAAGTTGAAGCACGTATTGCGCCAGACCAAGCATTGTTCTTCATCAATCTCACAGCTGATGAAGCACGCAAAATTGTGGAATTAACTGATGATAGCGCTAAAAATGATTTCCGCCGTTCCGTATCTTGTGTTGGTTCTACTATATGTCAGATTGGTATGCAAGACTCTAACGGTCTTTTGAAAGATATCTTCGCACACCTTGAAGAAAAGGGCATAGATACAAGAAAACTACCTCGTTTACATATATCTGGTTGCCCACACTCCTGTGGTACACACCAAATCGGCGAAATTGGTTTCCATGGTGCTGTAAAATTAGTAGATAAGAAACCTATGGTAGCATTTATCCTTGTAGACGGTGGCTCAGAACACATGGGCTCTGAAAACTTCGGTAAAATGGCCGGTAATATTGTAGCTACAAGAATTCCAGAATTTTTGGAATCTTTAGCAAATATTCTAAACGAATCCTCAGAACCAGACTTTGGGACCTGGAGACTTACGCATAAAGGGGACTACATGAATCTTATAAAAGCATTTGAGTAAATATGTAAAAGCATTTGCGTAAATATGTTTGGGTTGCTTGTGATGGGGCCCACTTAGATTGCGACAACTTAATAAATAATAAAAAGAGTTCCCTCTTTGCTCCGTTCTTCGCAAAGTCGCTGCATAGGGAACTCTTTTTATTATTTGAGCGTCTGCTATTAACCAGTCCCATCACAAGCTACATCTGATATTTACTCAATATGCTTTTATATGATGGGGGAAGCTTTTAGAAAACTAGGTATTTCTTTGCTCCGTCCTTCGTAAAGTCGCTGCAGAGGTACCCAGTTTCATTTTTATAACACCTGATGTAAATTAGTCCCATAGCAAAGCGACTTACCTTACTAATATACAGAGCGGCCCCATGACAAGCTACATTCGATATTTACTCAATATGCTTTTATAATTAGAGGAGCGGAGAGGCGAGAGCGGTTAAGTAGTTTTGACTGAATTTGCATCAAGACAAGCCAGTAGATTAGCCTCTGGCTAGTCCTTCCCATACGGTGGGCATGGCGCTACTACTATAAAGTTTATTATAATGTGTAAAATGATAGTGTTTTCTATGATTTATTTCAAGGTGTAATTGTAATGACTCTATATAAGTATTAGCTAGATTATTTACGCTTTTGGATGGGGCATCTTTATAAATACAGTGATAAAAAAGTAAGAATACGCTTGTGCAACGACTTTGCGAAGAACGGAGCAAGCAAGCGTATTCTTACTTTTTTTACCAAGTTGTATTAATGAAACGGGGCCCCATCCAAAAGGCAAATATAGGAACAGGGATTAGCTCCATTACAATTAGAATAATTGTTTAAAACTAGATATGACTTGATTTTGTATGTTATAATAGGCTTTATAGTAGTATTTGGAGGATATTCAGATGTTATTTACCGTCAATACAGAAGTCTGTACACGATGCGGCCTTTGCGTTGCTGACTGTCCGACCGGATTGCTGGTGATGTCCGATGCTGGACCTGTAACTGGCAGGGGAGGTTGTATCTCCTGTGGGCATTGTATTTCCATATGCCCAACGCTTGCTCTTGATAGCGATATGACACCGCGTAAGGAGCAAATCGATATTACAAAGGAACCTAAGTTAACGCCTGAGCAAGCTGAGCTATTCATGCGTAGTCGTCGCTCTATTCGTAACTATCAAAATAGACCAGTCCCTGTAGAGCTCATTCGCAAAGTGCTAAACGTTGCAAGAATGGCGCCAACAGCGACTAACACACAAGGTATTTCGTATATAGTAATCCGAGATAAACAAACGTTGCGCCGTATTGCTGATCTTGTTCTAGAGTGGATGCATCTGGCTGCAAAAACAGTACCGATTATGCGTCTCTATGCTCGTGCTGCTCAAGCAGAGGTAGATAAAGGCAAGGAGTATATCTTGCGCGATGCGCCGGCTCTCGTAGTGGCAATTGGCTCTAAAAAAGATATTCATCGTACCCATGATAGTGGTCACTCTTGCTTGTCTTATGCTGAGCTATATGCGCCGACTTTAGGCCTTGGTACTTGTTGGGCTGGTTTCTTTGAACATGCTGGAGAAGCTGAATACCAACCATTATTAGATGAATTAGGTGTACCTGATGATAAAATTGTAGCTGGTGGCATTCTTATGGGATATCCTAAAGTACGATATCGCAATATTGTAGAGCGTCAACCATTAGATGTTACATTTGATACAGAAGAGTAAAAAAGAGATGCCCCAATGATTGTAATCATTGGGGCATCTCTTTTTAGTTATATAGTGACGATATAAACTTTATTAGTTGGCAGTTGTAATAGTGCCTTTGAATGTTTCGTCGATGTATTGTTTAATAGCATCAGATTTGTAAATATCTGCAATTTTTTTGTATGTTTCGTTGTCTTTGTCTTCACTACGAACTGCAAGTACGATAACTGTTAGTGGTTCATCTTTAGATTCGAAGAAGAAACCTTGTTTTTCTACACTAAGACCAGCACTTTGCACATAGTTCATTGGAATAACTGCAATTGTTACATCATCTAGACTACGAGGTAATTGAGCTGCTTCTAGTTCTTGAATCTTTATATTCTTCGGGTTAGATGTGATATCTGCAACTGTTGCTTTGAAGCCGACACCATCTTTTAACGTAATTAATCCAGCTTTAGCTAATAATGCTAATGCACGACCACCATTAGTAGGGTCATTTGGGATAGAAACAGTAGCGCCTTCAGGTACATCTTGTACGCTGTGTACGCTATTACTATATAAGCCCATACGCACCAAAATTGTTTTACCGATTGCTACTAAGTTGGAACCATTTTGTTTGTTAAAGTTTTCCATAAATGGTACATGTTGATAAGCATTCAGTTGAATATCGCCATCTGCAAGGGCTTTATCAGGTGTTACATAGTCTGAGAATTCAACTACTTTAAGATCGATTCCTTGTTTTTTAGCTTCTTTTGCTACAGCTTCAGCTACTTGTGCATGAGGACCAGATGTAGCACCTATTTTGATTTCTTTTTGTGTTTGTGTTGATTGATTTGATGTACTACCACAACCAGCGATAGCAAATGCAAGAGCACCGATAAGTAATGGTGCTAACAATGTTTTTAATTTCATATAATCATCCCTTTCAAGTCTTATAATGGTTATATCCTATCATGGATGAAGGGGATTTGTATATGATAAAAGCATATCAGTTAGCTATAGATTAAAACTATGGTGAAATTCTAGCTCATTTATAATACAATTCAATATAATATATTGATTAATGTGTTATATTGAATGTGTGATCGCTAGGTAGTAAATTTATATTTTAAATATTTTTGTATAATTCTAATATGGATTCATATATCTATATGTCGGATTAATGGAGGATGTATGTATAATTTTGATTTTTATAACCCTACACATATCGTATTTGGTAAAGACCGTTTAGATGAATTAGATACATTGGTACCAAAGGATGCAAAGGTGCTCATTACTTATGGTGGTGGCTCCGCTGTGCACAGTGGTCTTATTGATCGCATTGTGAAAGCTCTTGGTAACCGCAAGGTTGAGCAGTTTGGTGGTATTGAGCCAAACCCATCTCTTGAAACTTGTGAACGTGCGGTAGCTTTCATTAAAGAACATGGCGTAGATTTCGTTCTCGCTGTAGGCGGCGGTTCTGTAGTAGATGCTACAAAACTTATCGTTATGGGTGCTACCTATGATGGTCCCGTTATTGAGGTAATGAAAGTTGGTGTGCCAGAGGTTCCGGTAGACATGGTACCAAATCCATTACCATTTGGCACAGTTATGACACTACCTGCAACTGGTTCCGAAATGAACAATGGTGCAGTTATTACTTATGGTGACGGTAAATACCCTGTATTCAGTAGCTTAGTATTCCCTAAGTTCTCCATGCTTGATCCAACATTGACTTTCACCTTGCCTGAAAGACAAGTTAAGAATGGCGTTATCGATACCTTTGTGCATACCACAGAGCAGTATTTAACATACCCTGTAGAAGGTCGTATTCAAGATCGTTTCAGCGAAGGTATTTTAAAAACTATGATTGAAATCGGCAAAGAAACAGTAGAAAATCCAGAAAACTACGATATTCGTGCTAACCACGTGTGGGCCTCTACATTGGCATTAAATGGTTTAATTGGTGCCGGCGTGCCACAAGACTGGGCAACTCATCTGATTGGCCATGAGTTAACTGCGGCGTACCATCTTGACCATGGTATTACATTGGCTATCGTATTACCTGCATTGTTAGAAGTGAAAAAAGCAGACAAACTTGAAAAATTGGCACAATATGCTACACGGGTATGGCATATTACAGAAGGTACAAACGAAGAAAAAGCGGACAAGGCCATCGCTAAAACTCGTGAATTCTTCGAGTCCCTTGGCGTATCTACGCATTTGAAAGACTATGGTCTTGGTGAAGAAGCAGTTGATAAAATTGTGAAACAATTAGAGGACCATGGCATGACACAACTTGGTGAAAATGGTGATGTAACACCAGAAGTAGCTCGCGAGATTTTAATGCGTGCCTTATAATTAAGGGGATTAACAGTGTAAACTTGTATGATATGGAAAGGAGGCGCTCCCTATAAATAAAATAAAAAATAGAAGTGCATTTTCTTTTGCACTTCCTATTATGATTCCCATGGGGCTTAGTTTCCTCTTTCTTGGAGTAGGCTTTGGTTTGTATGCTACCAGTCAAGGGTTTCCTTGGTGGACCGCTCCTGTTTTAGCTAGTACCATATTTGCAGGCTCCATGGAGTTCGTAACTATTGGGCTGTTAATGGCAGGCTTTGATCCAGTGAATACTTTTATGTTGACCTTGTTTGTCAATGGGCGTCATTTCTTCTATGGTCTATCTGCACTACAGCGATATGTGCATATGGGATGGAAGTGGTTTCCTACAGTTGCGTGGATGTGTGATGAAAGTTTTGCAATTAATGTATCTACGAAGTTACCCGATGATGTAGATGAAAAATGGTTCTACTTCCATGTATCGTGGCTTAATTATATCTTCTGGGTTGTGAGTACTCTTGTAGGGGGATTGTTCGGCGATTTATTAGCATCTGTAGATTTGCGAGGTATTGGTTTTGTATTACCTGGCTTATTTATTGTTATATTCCTTGAAATGTTATTTAATGCTAAAAGTAATAATATTCGAGGCTTAGGTGCTGTTGGAGCCGTTGTAGCCCTAGCAATGCTTCTATTAACGGGAAAATCCTTATTTATGCTTGCTTCTATGGGGTGTATGCTCGTAGTATGTTATATAGCGTATAAGTGGGGAGGTGTACGCCTTGACTAGTTTAGAAATGGTCATTACTGTTGCTATTGTAGTAGCAGGTACATTGCTCACACGATTTGCGGCTTTTCTCATTTTCCCTCCCGGTAAAAAGGCGCCAGACTTTGTATTGTACTTAGGTAAGGCTCTACCTGCAGCGATTATGGGTCTGCTTGTTGTGTACACTTTTAAAGATATTGTAGTTCTAATATATCCTTACGGACTTCCTGAATTAATTGCATTCTTAGTTACAGTGGGGCTTCATATGTGGAAGCGAAATATGTTCATGTCTATTGGGGCAGGAACTGTAGCGTATATGATTCTTGTACAAGCCATATTTAATGTAACAAGATAAAATAAACCACGTATATCTATTCCTATGAAAGGTTAGATATACGTGGTTTTATGTTTTATTTTAGTTGTAAAAGTCTTTCAAGACCTGGCGCAGTATGATGGTCTTCCAAGAAGTCTTGTTGGTCTAATAATTCCATAACGTCCATGTCGATGTTAGTTAATTTGAAATCGAATACATCAAAGTTAGCTTCCATATGGCTCACGTTATTTGCCTTTGGCAATGGAATGATGCCCCGTTGGATGTGCCAACGCAAGATGATTTGATGTTTTGAAACACCGTATTTTTCCGACAAGCTTTTGATGATTGGATGGTCAAAAATTGGTTGGCGGTCACGGGTAAATGGAGACCATGCCATACCTACAACTTGATGCTTTCTCATCAATTGTAAGAGGGAGTGACGTTGGTTGAACGGGTGGCATTCGATTTGGTTGACCACCGGTTTTACATTGCAGTGGTACAACAAGTCAATGAGGCGATCCTCGTAGAAGTTAGATAGGCCTAACCCACGAAGTACATTTTGATCGTATAATTCTTCCATGGCGCGCCAAGAACCGTAGTAATCACCCAGTGGTTGATGCACCAGCATGATGTCAATATAGTTGGTATTTAATTTCTTTAAGGAACTTTCAATAGCACGCATCGTATTATCGTAGCCTGCATCAGTGTGCCAAATTTTAGTAGTGATGATTATATCTGTTCGTTTGATACCAGATGCTCTGATTCCTTTAGCCACGGCTTCTTCATTGCCATAATAGGCGGCCGTATCGAGTAAACGATAGCCTACGCCAAGTGCATTGGCAACAGCTTGTTCAGTCTCTCCTTCGGTACCTGTTTTATAGGTACCATAACCGATGGAGGGAATGAAGCTACCATTATTTAAAATCCTAAAGTCCATCCGTTCTTCCATGAGAACCTCCGTTATATCCATAAATTAAAGGAATTAGCTTTCATACAATTCTAACTGATTTTATGATATACTAAGGTATTGATAAAAATCAATATGATAGGAAGTGACAGAATGCAAATAAATCGTTTTTGCTCTGTAATTGCTATCCTTGGTGTTATGATTATGACACTCGCTATTGCGGGATGTGGTACGAAAACCGTATCCGTCGCAGAGGTAACGTACAAGGATATGCCGTTGCAGATTCATAATGATGCCAATGTAACGGCCCTTAATAAGGCGACGATAACGCCGACCTTGACGGGGCAGGTCGTGTATGCCGTGAAAGTAGGCGATCAAGTACAGCAAGGTCAAACTGTGGCAACTGTAGATACATCGGCTTTACAACAACAGCTAGCATCCTTGCAAGGACAATTAGCGCAAGCCCAATCACAATCATATGCCTCAGCTGTGACGACTACGACTGCAGCATCTATAGACAGTACTCAACTGGAACAGGCTCAACGCATGCGTGAAGCGGGCATAATCACACAAAAAGAATATGATCGTATTTTGGAACGATCTCAACCACAAACTACAACAGTTACAACCGGTGGTGGGGGAGGTGTCAATACGGCGGCCATTGAGGCACAAATCGCACAAGTATCGGCTCAGATGGCGGCATCTACAATCGTGGCTCCTATAGCAGGTACTGTAACATCTATCTATAACGAAGACCGTCAAATGGCGATTGCAGACCGTCCATTTATGATGATTCAGCAATCTACGCCGATGGTTGCATCCCTCAGCATTCCTCGTGATGCGGCTATGAAATTAGGTACACCTGAAGCGAAGAATGGCATGAAGGTACTTCTCAAGGTAGGTGACCAAGAATTACCAGGTGAATTGACTTACGTAGATATTACTCAACCTGAAAATGTGCCAAGTGTTCTTGTGAAAGCCACTTTCAATAATGAGAAAGGCCTAATCAAGGCTGGTGAATTCTATACACTCGTTATTGAATCTAATGTGAAAGCCAAGATGCTGACCGTTCCAACTAAGGCGGTTCGGGAAAATCAAGATGGGAAATATGTATATGTATTGACTGAGAATAATACAGTTGATGTACGTGTTGTTGAGGTAGGCATCACAGAGGGCGATGATGTAGCTATTATTTCTGGCTTAAACGAAGGTGATAAGGTTATTACGACGGATGGCACCTTTGTGTTAGGTGAATTTGTAAAATTGTAATTATGAGACCTAAGATTTTAGTACTAGATTGTTAGCATTATGTTTAAATGTGATGGAATCAAAACTTTTACAGATTGTGAAAGTAACCTCAAAAGAGGAATCTGATAGGAGGGATTATTATTTTAGAATTTAAACGTTTTGAATTGAGAGATAAACCATTAATCGACAAATATTTTGAACAACATCATTATGAAGCATCCGATAATTGCTTTACTACATTGTTTATGTGGCAAGACCCGTACGGTATTCGCTGGGCTGAAGAGAATGGCGTATTGTACATCCAAGGTGGTGGCAAGCGTGAGCCATTCCTATTGCCTCCATTTGCTGGTAAAGATGCAAAGTTCCTTGATGGTTTGTTGCGTGCTAAAGAATGGTTCGTAGAAAATAAATTGCCGTTCCGTTTTAAAGGCGTTAGCAAAGATGTAAAAGAACGCATGGAAGACCTATGTCCTGGTCGCTATGCATTTACACCTGACCGCGACAACTACGAATACATTTACAAGTCCGAAGATCTTATCAACTTGTCTGGTAAGAAATTCCGTCAAAAGAAAAACCATTTAAATCAATTCCGCATGCAATATTCTAACTATGAATATGTGCCAATTACAGATGATATCATCCCATTATGTCGTGAAACGGCAGCATCTTGGGTAGAAACGCATCATGAAGAAGGTATCGAAGATGAATTGGTAGCCATCAATTTGTTGTTTGATAACTGGGATGTGTTGGGACTTAAGGGCGGTGCTATTAAACTATTCGGCCGTGTCGAAGCCTTTAGTATCGGTGAGCTTCTCAATGACAGAATTGCTTTGATTCACATTGAAAAAGCAAATCCAGATATTCGTGGTTTGTATCAAGCTATCAATAATGAATTCATTCGTCATGAATTTAGCGAAGTAGAATTTATCAACCGCGAAGAAGATATGGGTTTGCCTGGCCTTCGTCAAGCAAAAGAATCTTATAACCCAGATCATTTTGCTGAAAAATATGACGCAGTATATGCTAACGAAGCTGATAATGCGACAGGCGGTAAATAAAAATTTGAGCTATGAAGCCGATGTGCTCCATAGCTCATTTTGTTATAATAGAATTGTTAGCCTATCTATTTGAATGTAACTATCGTATCATCATAGCGATATAGCGATATAGCGACAGGTTAGATATTATACGCTGTGACGCGATAGATAGTGGCTCTTATGATATAACGAGGACATAATTATGGAATTTAGAATTGCGACGGCTCAAGATACGCCTCATGTGGAAAATCTATGGGCGTACTGCTTTGAACCAAAGGAAGATCCATTCTTCCAATATTATTTTACAAATTGTTATGAACCAGAGAATACAATGGTCGGACTAGAACAGAATCAATTGTTGAGTACCGTTCATTTGCGTCAATACAATCTTAATGTACGTGGTGCCGTATTGCCTACGAGCTATATGGTAGGCGTTGCAACGCATCCAGCAGCCCGCCGTGGTGGTGTAGGCGGTGCACTGTTAACTGCTGCACTAGAGGAGCTTCGTAAACGCGGTCAAGCTATGACGATTTTGATGCCATCCAAGGCAGCGTTCTATCAACAATATGGTTGGGAGCTTTATGCTCATCAATGGGTGAATACCATATCGCTAGAAGACTTGCGCCCTATGACAGATAAAACGTTGAGCTTTGGCTTACTAAATAGCGTAGATCAATGGACTTTGTTAGATCCAGTATATAAAACATATACGGCTCGTCTTTCTGGCTACGCAGAACGTGGTGAAAAGGAATGGAAACGTTTGTTAGGCAGCTTTTTTGCAGAAGGCGTAAATGTTGCTGTAGTGCGCAACGATGACCATGTCATTGAAGGCTACGCAGTGTATCGTTTAGGTCAGCCTGAAATTCCTGTTACTGAGTTGGTTTACACGACACGCCGTGCACAACGTGCATTATTAAATTATTTCTATAATCACCGTTCTCAAGGTACGTCTATCCGTTGGAATGAAGGCCTTCACGATACATATTATCGCTTCTATCCTGATGGTAGAACTGGCCACGCTACCATGCCATATATGATGAGTCGTATTGTAGATGTAAAAGCTGCTTTTGAAGCAATTCCTGTCAATCAAGAGGCATTGATGATGCCTATAACAATGACCTTTGCTGTAAAAGATGGGCTTTGCAGTTGGAACAAAGGTCGCTATGAAGTACAATATGGCAGTGCATTAACTCCATCCGTTAAAAAGATTTCTGATACGATAGAGGGTGAAACAGATATTACCATTGAGGTCGGTGCGTTGAGCCAGTTATTAATGGGCACACTTACGGCTCGAGACCTTGCGTTTGAAGGGAAACTTTCAGTAAGCGAAGAATGGTTAGACTATTTCGATATTCTCTATCCTGAACAAAAAACGTATATTAACGAATGGTGGTAATATGAGCTGGAAAACATATACGGTGAAAGAACCAACTGAGTTGACGGTTTCTAAATATGTAAAGGAACGATTTTCCCTATCCTCTCGGGATATACAAATGATGTTTCGCAAGAAACGGGTGAAAGTTAATAGCCGTGTGGCTCATTCGCAGCGAGTACTTAAAAAGGGTGATGTATTAACTTTGGAGTTACCACAAGATAAGGATTATGGGGTAGACGTAGAACAGGGGCCGATTACCGTTCTCTACGAAGATGCTCATACTCTAGTTGTGAATAAAGCTCCTTTTATGCTCGTTCATCCTGCAGGGCAAACGAAGTCTTGTACATTGAGTAACTATGTGGCAGGGTATTATGCGAAGAAAAACGTAGTCCATAAGGTTCGACCTGTGCACCGCCTCGACCGAGATACATCGGGTTGTATTCTATTTGGTAAAACAAAGGAAGCACAACAATACTATACTGATGAGCTACAAGCAGGTCGTATCGACCGCATTTATACAGGTCTTGTAGAAGGTCGCATTGATGCGGATGGCATGGTAGATGCGCCTATCGGGGTAGATCCAGTATTCGATAATCGCCGTGTTATCGATGAGTTTGGTCAGCCTGCTCAAACGGAATATACCGTTCTCGGTTATGAAGGAGACAATACGCTGTTACGTTTTAAATTGTTGACTGGCAGAACTCATCAAATTCGGGTTCACATGGAACATATTGGTCATCCTATCGTAGGTGATGCTATGTATGGTACGCGCAAGAAGTCCTATACACGCCAATGTTTGCACGCATCAGAGCTAACTTTCGTGCCGTATGGTAAAGACGAAGCTATTACGATTACCTGTGAAGTAGGGTATAATTTTGGTCGAGAAAAATAACTGTTGATTTTTCCACTCTAAATAATAAGACTATCGTATTTATTGGATGAGAAGCTTATTATCCCTGTGTCCTTGTATACAAAAAACAATAGTGATAAAAACTCATAGTCTATGCATGAAAAGCATAGACTATGTTTTTTTTATATTTTCAATTCACAGTGGACAGGAGTATACTGTGTATAGACATAAAATTCTATAGAATGTTAAATTGATAATTTTATAGAGAAATAGTTTGTTAGTTATACTTTTACCAAGACCGAACGGAACGATGCCGCAGTGCTTGGAATGATCAAGTGATATGAAGGAGTGCACGTTATGGATATGAAGCAAAGCACAATAGAGCAACAACGTCTAGATCAAGCTAGACTTGAAGCCAATGGTATGTACAGCAGCCAATTTGAAAAGGATGCGTGTGGCATGGGCTTCGTTGTTAATATTAAGGGAAAAAAATCTCATGATATTATCGACGATGGTTTACGCATTTTGGAGCGCTTGGAACATCGTGGTGGTGCCGGTGCCGACAAGGATACTGGGGATGGTGCCGGTATTTTAGTACAAATCCCGCATGAATTCTTCAAGCGCGAGTGCGAAGTGCTTGGTATTAACCTACCTGCAGTTGGCGAATATGGCGTAGGTATGGTCTTTGCACATAAATATGAAAGTCTCCGTAACGAGCAGAAGCGAATTCTTGAAGAGGTCGTACGCGAAGAGGGTCAAGTTGTTCTCGGCTGGCGTGAAGTACCGGTTGATGGTACAAAGGTTGGTAAAGAGGCTGCGGCGATTCGTCCTTGGATGATTCAAATCCTCATCGGTAAAGGCCCCGATGTAACGAACAATAAGGAATTTGAACGCAAATTATATATCATTCGTAAATTGGCGGAAAAACGCATTATTCCATTAAGCAAGGAATTGTCTAGCGATTTTTATATTGCCTCCTTATCCTCTAAAACAATCGTATATAAAGGTATGTTAACACCTGGTCAATTGCGCGACTTTTACCTTGATTTGAGCGACCTTGACTTTACCTCTGCGTTGGCAATGGTTCACTCCCGCTTCAGTACGAATACATTCCCAAGTTGGGCTCGAGCACATCCTAACCGTTTCTTAGTTCATAATGGTGAAATCAACACCATCCGCGGCAATGTAAACTGGATCAACGCTCGTGAAGGTAAAGCGGAATCCCCATTGTTCCCAGATATCAAAAAGGTATTCCCTGTAGTAGATGATAGCGGATCTGACTCTGCTATGTTTGATAACACATTAGAATTCTTGCATATGACAGGCCGCTCCTTGCCTCATGCGATTATGATGATGATTCCTGAGCCTTGGGAACGCAATAATCTCATGAGCCAAGAAAAACATGATTTTTATGAGTTCAATAGCTTTATGATGGAACCTTGGGATGGTCCTGCGGCTATGGGCTTTACGGATGGTACAGTTATCGGCGGTGTCCTTGACCGCAACGGTTTGCGTCCTGCTCGTTACTATGTGACAACAGATGATCGCGTTATTATGGCTTCCGAAGTTGGCGTTGTAAACGAAAATGCTGAAAACATCCGTGCTAAAGGCCGTTTGGAACCAGGTAAAATGCTACTCATTGATACAGAGGAGCAACGTATCATCTCCGATGAAGAAATCAAACATCGCGTTGCTACTGAATTGCCATACAATGAATGGGTAAAGGAACACGTTATTCATTTGTCTGAAATCACGCAAGCCGATGAAAGTACAATTCCAACAGTAGATGATTTATTCAAAGAACAACAAGCTTTTGGTTATACCCAAGAAGACCTTGTTCGCATGATTGTGCCTATGGCAAAAGATGGTAAAGACCCTGTTGGTGCCATGGGGGCGGACGCGCCTTTGGCTATCTTGTCAGATAAACCACAATTGTTATACAGCTACTTTAAGCAAATGTTCGCACAAGTAACGAATCCTCCAATCGATTCTATTCGTGAGGAAATGGTTACATCTACACGTGTTATGCTTGGTAACTCTGGTAATTTAACAGAACCTAACAAAGCTGGTACCTATGCATTGTCCATGCGTACCCCAATTCTTACAAACCAAGAATTGGCGTCCATCAAAGCTCTTGATTGCCGTCGCATGAAATCTGTAACCTTGCCAATCTTATTTGATCCAACTAAGGGTGCCGAAGGCTTGCGTGATGCATTAGATGAATTGTGTGCTAAGGCAGAAGAAGCAGCTCGTACAGATCAAAATGTATTGATTTTATCCGACCGTGGTGTCGATGAACATCATGCGCCAATCCCAGCGTTGTTGGCTGTAGCTGCTGTTCACAATCACTTGATTAGCAAAGTGTTGCGTACAGAAATTGGTCTCATCCTTGAATCTGGTGAGCCTCGTGAAGTACATCACTTCTGTACATTAATTGGCTATGGTGTAACGGCTATCAACCCATATTTGGCGCTTGAAACAGTACGCGATTTACAAGCTCGTAAACGTCTTGGAGATATTACACCAGAACAAGCAGAAAAGAACTACATCAAGGCCGCTGTAGGTGGTATTATGAAGGTCATGTCCAAAATGGGTATTTCCACAGTTCGTTCCTACCACGGTGCACAAATCTTTGAAGCGTTGGGTTTGAATACTAACTTCATTAATAAGTTCTTCGTAAATACATCAACACGTATTGGTGGTATTGGTCTTGGTGGGGTAGCACATGAAGCATTAGCTCGTTTTGAACGTGCTTTCAAATCCGATGAAACAGTACTCGAACCAGGCGGTTGGTATGGTCCTGTAAAAGATGGGGAAGAGCATCTATTCAATCCTAAGACAATCGAGCTTTTACAAGAATCTCTTATCAACGGTGACTACGCAAAATATAAAGAATATTCCAAAGCGATTCGCAACGATTATCACGTAACATTGCGTTCCTTGATGGAATTGAACTACCCTGTAGGCGGCGGTATTCCTATCGAAGAGGTTGAACCTGAAGAATCTATTGTAAAACGCTTTAAAGCGGGAGCTATGAGTTACGGTGCCATCAGTAAAGAGGCGCATGAAGCTATCGCCATCGCAATGAACCGTTTAGGCTCCACATCTAACTCTGGTGAAGGCGGCGAAGATGTAGAGCGTTTTAAACCATTGCCAAACGGCGATAGTATGAATTCCGAAGTAAAACAAATTGCATCTGGGCGGTTTGGCGTAACTGCGAACTACCTCATTCATGCAAAAGAATTGCAAATTAAATGTGCTCAAGGTGCTAAGCCAGGTGAAGGTGGTCAATTACCAGGCAAAAAAGTATATCCTGAAATTGCCAAGGCTCGTCACTCCACTCCAGGTGTTGAGCTCGTATCTCCACCACCGCATCATGATATTTACTCCATCGAAGACTTGGCAGAGTTGATTTACGACTTGAAATGTGTTAACAAAGATGCGCGTATTTCCGTTAAATTGACTTCTGAAGCGGGTGTTGGCACAATCGCTGCTGGTGTTGCGAAAGCAAAAGCAGATAACATCTTGATTTCCGGATACGATGGTGGTACAGGTGCAGCAGGTCGCACGTCTGTAAAACATGCAGGTGTACCTTGGGAACTTGGTCTCTCTGAAACTCATCAAACCTTGATGCTCAACAGATTACGTGACCGTGTTCAATTAGAAGTAGACTCCAAGTTGATGACTGGTTTCGATGTGGCTGTAGCAGCTATGCTCGGTGCTGAGTTATTCGGCTTTGGCACATTGCCACTCGTTGCGGTGGGCTGTAAAATGGCTCGTGTATGTAATCTTAATACATGCCCTTATGGTGTAGCTACACAAGATGAAAAATTGCGTGCTCGTTTCACAGGTAAGCCTGAATATGTTGAAAATTTGATGATTTTCATTGCACGTGAATTGCGTGAAATCATGGCTCGTTTAGGTATTCGCTCCGTAGCTGAGCTCGTTGGTCGTATCGATCTTGTGCGTCAAAAATCTCAAGATGATAACTTCAAATTGTCTCGCGTTGACCTTAAACGTATATTGTTCCGTCCATACATCGATGCTTCTGTAGGCCATATGCACATGGTTGACCAAGATCACGAGTTGGAACGCACCTTGGATATGTCGAAACTTTTGCGTATGTGTCGTCCTGCTATTGAGGATCAAAAACCGATTCGCGCTAAATTGGCTATCACCAATATCAACCGCGTTGTAGGTACCTTGGTTGGTTCTGAGGTTACACGTCGTTATGGTGAAAGCGGCTTGCCAGACAATACAATCAAGTTGAATTTCGAAGGCTCTGCGGGTCAATCCTTCGGTGCTTTCATTCCTAAAGGCATGACACTAGAACTTGAAGGTGATGCAAACGATTACCTCGGTAAAGGCTTGTCCGGCGGTACCATTACTGTATATCCACCTAAGAAATCCATTTTTGAAGCTGATGAAAATATCCTTATCGGTAACGTTGCATTTTATGGTGCAACCTCTGGTACATCCTACATCAACGGTGTGGCCGGTGAACGTTTCGCCGTTCGTAATAGCGGTATCACTGCCGTTGTGGAAGGCGTCGGCGATCATGGCTGTGAATACATGACTGGTGGCGAAGTGCTCGTACTCGGTAAAATTGGCCGTAACTTTGGAGCAGGTATGTCCGGTGGCTATGCGTACATTCTCGATTGCGATGAACGCTATGTAAATACAGGTCTCGTAGAATTACGTACTGCGAATAATGATGACCTTAAACGCATTAAAGAACTAGTAGAACAACATGTGTTGCATACTAATTCTGCTAAAGGCCGTCACATCTTAGAAAACTGGAATAACTTTGTAAACAGATTTACAAAAGTTGTGCCCGTAGCCTATGAAGAGATGCAAGCTGCTATTGAACGCTTCAAAGAACAAGGCTTGTCCTTAGAAGAAGCACAACTGGCTGCATTTAAAGAAAAATATGCATAATATATTTCTCCTTAGTTAATTTTTGTTATATAAGAATACAGTGAAAAGCCTCTATAGCTTTGACTATAGAGGCTTTTTCATGTATAATATTTATATTGCAATATTGGATCATGGCAGTTCTCGGGCCTGTGCAATGGGGGCCTGTGAATCGTGTCAGGACTGAGAGGTAGCAGCACTAAGCGGTAACCTTCATGTGCCACGGGGACCCCGGGGGCTGTCGTGATCGAATATTGCAAGGCGGCCTGTGGGGCCGCTTTTTTTATGCCTAATTTTCTTGAATATGGTATAATAAAGTATTGTAAGTTTCGGAAAAAGGGGGTGTTCCAATGGCATATATTGCGCTATATCGTAAGTATCGACCGCAGACATTTACCGATGTGGTCGGTCAGCATCAGGTGTCTGATACATTGATGCGCGCTATCCGTGAGGATAAGGTAGCTCACGCCTATTTATTTGCCGGTCCGCGGGGGACTGGTAAGACGAGCATGGCGAAGATTTTTGCGCGCGCTATCAACTGCGAGCATGGTCCAACGGATCACCCTTGTAACGAATGTAGTGCTTGTAAATCGATTTTGAGTGGACAGTCCATGGACGTTCTTGAAATCGACGCCGCATCCAATCGCGGTATCGATGAGGTTCGTGCTCTTCGTGAAAGCGTCAAATTTATGCCTGTTGAGGGGCGTAAAAAGGTGTTCATTATAGACGAAGCCCACATGCTCACTACAGAGGCGTGGAACGCGCTTTTAAAAACAATCGAAGAACCTCCTGCTCATGTGATGTTTATCTTTGCCACTACAGAAATTGAAAAATTGCCTGTTACTATCGTGTCTCGTTGTCAGCGGTACACTTTTAGACGCATTACATCTGATGATATCGCACAACGCTTATCTTACGTAGCAGAAAAAGAAGGCTTTAGCCTTGATTCTGCGGCAGCGCAGCTCATTGCTGTTCATGCAGATGGTGGCTTGCGTGATGCCTTGAGTATTTTAGACCAATGTGCAGGTATGGCAACGGGCTCTATTACACCGCAAGTGGTGGAAGAATTAATCGGTCTCGTAAGTAAGGAATGGATTATTCACTTCCTAGATGCTTTGCGTAACGGCGATGGTCCTAAAGTATTATCCTACGTTCACGATGCCTTGGCAGAAGGTCGCGATGCGACGCAAATTATGGAAGCCCTCATTCAACATGTGCGTGCCTTGCTCGTTGGTAAGGTGGCTCCTGATGCGGATGAGCTCAAGGTATACGATGCCTTTAAGGATGAGTTCCTAGCTCAGGCCAATAGCGTTGATTTCAATGAACTTAACCAATATGTGCGCAGTGCTCAATCCATCATGAATGATTCGAAACAAGTGGACAATCCAAGAACTATCATCGAAATGGGTCTACTCGTGCTTTGTGCTAAATTAGGCTCTGTTGATGAAAGCTTAGAAGACCGTATATATGCTCTAGAAAGTGCTGAGCGATCTGAACGAAATGATTTATTGAACCGCATGGCTCAATTGGAACAACGAGGCCCAGCGGCTCCTACACCAGCTTATGGTGCTAATGCATTTGGTCCACCTAGCGGCTATGCGAACAGCTTTGTTCCTGTAGATAATGCTGCTGTACAGAATACTTCCATGAGTAGTATTCAAGATACTGCTGTTGGCACTGTGCCACCTCCAAGCAGCGTAGGCATGACACCACCGCCTGCGAATGTGGGGATGACTCCACCACCGATGGGAGCACCAGGTAGTACACCTCCTCCGATGAATGGAGTGGGCATGGCTCCGCCACCATTGGGCGGCGTTGGCATGGCGCCACCACCGAATAATGGGGACCCAGTTTCCCGAAAAACCACAAGAAACCAAGCTAAGGGTCGTGCTAAAAAAGGAATTAGTACACAGGCCATCATTAGTGAACAAATCTTATCTGCTCAAGAGTATCGTAATGTACAATCCAATGTCATTAAATACTTGAAGGATAGTAATCGCAATATGACCTCTACCGTTATCGGTCAAGGTCAGCTAGTGTATGTAGACCAAAGCAAGGCGGTCATGGCCTTTAAAAATACATTACATCTCAATGTAATGACCAATGAAGTGAACTTGGCGGAAGCGGTTGATGCTTTCACCTATACACTGGGCTATGCAGTACACGTAGAAATCGTGGATGCCCTCACGCAAGTTTATAAAGACTATAAAAAGGCTGCTGGTAGCACCACACAACGCCAAGTAAAAGCACCCCAACGACCACAAGAACCGATGGTTGACGTAAAGACGACCTCTGGTGGGCAACCGACACAAATGGATTTAACCAATGATCCTCAAGAGAGTAAGCCTGATTCTGCAGCCGTGGACGCGGCTAAGGCTGCGGCGATGGCATTCTTAGCTAAGAAAACCGGCGGTGCCGTTGCAAATACGGTAGTTAGTGATAGTGCGAATACAACTACAATAGCTGCATCAGAAACTGCATTAGGAGCTGGCGTAGAAACAGAGCCAGCATCCGGTGGTGATGTGCCAATTACATCCTTTGATGGTAGTCCTGCGACACAGATGCCAGATGGTGAAATTCCTATTGAGTCTCTAGCAGGTTCTATAGAAGGGGATGATATTCCAGTTCATTCCTTTGATGATGTGCCTGTAGATGATATGGAGGATTCTTATGTATCATCCTTAGATGATATGCCGCCACATCCATTAGATAGTGTGACTGTTATCAGCGAGGATGGCGAAGTGTTAGAGCGCCCTATGGATAGCGGTGCGCATATTGAGGTTGAAGCTGTCCCAAAGTCTGATGGGGGTGAATCTCGTGAGGTAACCCCGCATCAAGGTGATGACAATGATATGCTTTCAGCAGCACCTATTGAAGTAGAGGCTATCGATAGTGTTACGGTGGCTCGAGAATACGCTTGGGATCCAGAGCATATGACAGAAGAGGAACGAAACAATCCTCTCTTGGCGGAAACGTTAGAAAAATTATCTGAAGACCATGACATCATAGTCGAGGTTATCGAAGAATAGATAAAAAAGTAATTGTTATATAATAACCTTTGGCTTTAGGGCTATTAGGTGACACATATGTTATAAATCTATGTCATATATTGTTAATGATGTGGACTTAGAATGTTAGTATAGGACGATGTCTTAAAAGGAGGAAATACAATGTTTGGTAAAGGTATGGGCAACATGGCTGGCATGATGAAAAAAGTTCAAAAGATGCAAGAAGACATGAAGAAAATGCAAGAAGAGTTAAAAACTCGTACTGTAGAAGCTTCCGTAGGTGGCGGTGCAGTAACCGTTGTGATGAACGGTGAAAAAATCATCGAATCTTTAAAATTGAATCCTACAGCTGTTGATCCTGAAGATGTAGAAATGTTAGAGGATCTAGTAATGGCTGCGGTAAACGAAGCTAGCAAAAAAGTAGACGACCTCTTGGCTCAAGAAATGGGCAAAGTGACTGGTGGTCTAAACTTGCCAACAGGTTTATTCTAAATGACAAACGCTTTAGAACGGCTCGTAGAACAGCTGCGCCGCTTGCCTGGCATCGGCTCCAAGTCGGCTAGACGCTTGGCTTATCATTTGGTAGAAATGCCGAAGGAAGAGGTAGACCGCCTTGTGGAAACTATCGTAGAAGCGAAGGGGGCTACAAGGCACTGTTCTATTTGCTTTAACTTATCAGCTCAAGATCCTTGCGAATTCTGTAGCAATCCAAATCGCGATCAAACGACGATTATGGTTGTTGAAACATCTCGCGATGTGATTGCTATCGAGCGCAGTGGTGATTATAAGGGCTTGTATCATGTATTGGAAGGCGCTTTATCCCCTATGGAGGGCATTGGTGCTGACGATATTCGCGTAAAAGAGTTGATTGCACGCCTTCGTGATGGTGTTGTACAAGAGGTTATCCTCGCGACAGACCCAGATGTCGAAGGGGAAGCAACAGCTCTGTATTTGGCGCGCTTATTAAGTCCAAGTGGCATCAAGGTAACGCGCATTGCCCGCGGTGTTCCTGTGGGCGGCGATATCGAATATGCCGATGAATTAACGCTAGGCGGTGCCGTAGTGAACCGTCAAGAAATGAAAGGATAATAGTATGGGAGCTTTATTAGCATCACCGATTATATCGGCGGTTATTTCCATTGCTGTAGCCTACATTGCTTTCAAAGTAGCATTTTTCACCATTAAACGGGTGGCTATGAATGTTGTGATTGGTGGGTTAACCTACTGGGTATGCGTTCATATACTTAATATTCCAATGGATATTGGGGTGGGTATTTGGGCATTAACAGCAATTTTAGGCCCTATTCCTATGGTCTTAGCTGCTATATATTACGGCATTAAATAACAGGAGGTTTTTATGCTTATCAATCGTGAACAACAACGCGTTATTGATGAAGTGGAACAGAATATCCTCTTGTTAGCGTCCGCTGGGACGGGAAAAACGAATACACTTGCTTATCGGGTGGCGCATCTCATCGAGGGTGGCTATGCGAAGGCGGAGAATATCTTGTGTATGACCTTTACGAACAAGGCCGCAAACGAGATGAAAGGCCGCATTCAATCGCTCGTGGGCAGTCCTGCAAAGGCTGTGGAGGTTAGTACATTCCACAGCTTTTGCTTTTTCATTCTCCAACAAGAGGGCAAGCGCAACGAAACCTTGTACACGGATGTGACCATCTTTGACGAAGAAGACTGCAAGGAACTCTCTGAACCGTACCGTCCTGGTAAATTGCGAGAAATGTCCTTTGCTAATGTTATCTCTATGGTGAAAGAATATCGTTCCTTATATGGCTTTTATTCTGATGATCTCGTAGGTGACTACAAGCGGACAATCGAACGCTTACAGAAGGAACAGCGCGAAGCTATTGAGCAGCTCTTCTCTAGCTTTGGTAATGTCCTCTACAGTGAACTCCATGATTTCTTGAACCATGGTCACGAATGGATTGCTGCGTATGATGAAAGCTTAGCTTCCGTGCACGGCCTAGATTTTACAGATCTCATCTGCGGTGTTCATCGCCTATTTCAAGACCCTGTAGTTCGTGAGCGCTGGCGCAGTCGTTACAGCTATATCTCTGTAGATGAAATGCAAGATACGGGCGTACTGGAGTACAAGGTTCTAGAAATGCTGTGGGAAGGTAATCATGTGCTACTATGTGGCGACTATTTCCAAACAATTTACGAATGGCGTGGCTCCGATCCGATCCGCTTGCTCAAGCAATTTGATGCGGATTTCAAGCCTTTGAAAATCATCTTTTATGAAAACTATCGTTCCAACTGGACGCTCTTTACGATGGCTTTCAAGACCTTACAAAATATGTTCCCTGACCTCGTAGGTTCAATCTACACTGAATTGCCTCGTGCCAATAGTGAAAGCAAGGGCAAGCCTGTTCTCATTAAAGGTTGTAAAAATAGCTACCTTGAGGGCCGATATATCTACGACGCTATCTGTGCATTACCGAAGGATGCTAATATCGGCGTTCTCGTGAGGGATAATAAAAAGGCACAGCAGCTAAGCGATTCTTTTGAACGTCTTAATGGCGAACGACCTGAAGAGGAACGCCGACACTTCATGATTATCGACGAGTTTAAATTCTTTAGACGTCAAGAAATTAAAGATGTTATGGCTTACTTCAAGTTGTTGATGAATCCTAATGATTCTGTCAGTGCGAAACGCATTATCAAGCGATATGTTACTGGTATTGGTGACGCTCGTATTGCTGCTATTGAAAGCCCAGAGACGAGCCAAGTAGGTTTAAAATTGACGGACTTCATGGATATGCCTATCTTTGAGGCGGAGCCTTATGCAAAGCTTGTCAGTGGCTTAGAGCAGCACGAAGTAGTTGTTTATGACGTGGAGAGCACCGGCACAGATACGTCTCAAGACCGCATCATTCAAATTGCAGCTATTCGCATCGATGAAAATGGACAGGTCTTAGAGGCCTTTGAACGCTTTATCAATCCTGGTGTACCTGTTGGTCAATCCGAAGAGGTACATGGCTTCTCCGATGCGTATTTACAAGAACACGGCGAAGAGCCAGCTATAGTGCTACAAGCCTTTAAGGAATTTTCTAAGAATGCTATTATTGTAGGTCATAATGTAAACTATGATGTGACCATCTTTACGAATGAATTGGCGCGTCATAACTTAGGCAATCCTGAGTTCAAGGCTATTTACGATACCCTCGATATCTACCGTCGTTTCTATCCTAATTTGCCAAATCATAAATTGGGCTTCCTAGCATCTAAGTTCCCTATACACCATGAGCCAACACATAATGCAATGGATGATATCTTGGCCACTGCACAGCTTTTAATTTATGCGGTGAAAGAAAAAATCGTACCGACCACAACGGGTCGCATGGTAGCTATTAATAAATATAAGGCAGCTTTCACGGATATCGCCTCTCAAATGGCGACCTTGCGTAGAAAAGCCTATACGGAGATGCCAACGAAATTATTGGCGTATATCATGAACCAAATGGGGGTTCTAGAATACTATAAATCTCATGGAGAAGCGGCAAAGGTAGAGCATATACGCGATTTGTATCGCATCATGGAAAAACTAGATGCGGCTTATGAAGGGCCTGCAGGTTTGGCTCGATTAAACCAAATCTTACAGATGGCGGCCCTTACGGCGGGTGAACCAGCACAACAGGTGAGAAACGAAGATCGCATTCCTATCATTACCATTCACCAAGCGAAGGGTAGCGAGTTTGACCATGTATTCTTGGCTGGGTTAAATGAAGGAACTTTCCCGAGTCCCTTTGCCATTGCAGAAGGTCGTGAAGACGAGGAAAAGCGTTTGTTCTATGTGGCCATCACGCGACCTAAACAAGAATTGACTATTACCTTTGAACAGACGAATATACGAGGTAGGGCGGTTCAACCAAGTTCGCTACTTAACTATATGCCACGAGATCCTGAACTCGTAGAAAGGAGATACTAATGGCGCGAAAAACACATCGCCCCGATGATATTCTGTGGACCGTGACAGCTGTAGATATAGAAGCTGTACTTAGTAAGAAAAATGCAAGACAAAAGCTAGTAGGTAATGGTCAAGATATATCAAGTAAAAATCGAGATATATCGAGTAGCAATCAAGACATATCAAGTCGTGATTCTGAGCATATTGGAGAAATACGCGATATTTCACTTGGTGAAGTGTTAGATACTAGATATCCTCGAAAGTCCTTAGTTAAGCTCTTTGAAGAGAAATTAATTCATATTAATGGTCATAAGGCTACGCCAAAGAATGCAATCTCTGAAGGCGACGAGATTTGGATTGCTATGGCCAAGGAAAAAATAGATCATGACCCTATTGAAATGGACTTACACATTCTATATGAAGATGATGATCTCCTTATTGTGGATAAGCCATGCGGTGTGACGGTAAACTCCAAAGATCAAGTATCTCTTGCCAATGGGGTGGCGCATTATTTTAAAGAACATGGTATCAAGCGAAAGGTACGTTTCTTGAACCGTCTCGACAGAGATACGACGGGCTGCATTGTCATTGCAAAAAGTGGTTTAGCACAAAGTATTTATCAACAGCAAATGGATGATAATATCTTTGAAAAGTGGTATATGGCGACTGTGGAAGGCATTGTAGAAGCCGATGAGGATTCTTTAGTATTCCCTATGGAACGCAGTGCTGATGGGATTCATTACGAAGTGAATTCTAAGGGAAAAGAGACACGTACAGATTTTTCCGTCCTATGTAGACATTCCTCGCAGGCTGTGGATAACTCTGTGAATAAGTCTAAAAGTTCTGTGGATATAGCAGCAAAAAATGTGGATATAAACCTGGGAGATGTTGATAAAAGTAGTCAAAATGTGGACAAAACTGTGTATAAGTCCAATAAATGTGGATATACAGAGGTTTTAGTTCGTTTGTACACAGGGAAAACACATCAAATTCGAGTAGCTTTCAGCCACATAGGTCACCCTCTTGTAGGAGATACCTTATACGGTGCACAACCTACGGAACAGCCATTCCAATTACGGGCTCAAAAGGTAGTATTCACACACATGCGCACAGGAGAGCGTATTACGGTTACGGCATAATCTGATCTGATTAACTTGTTACGTAATACAAAATACTAGTTTGTTAATAATAAGTTTGTACTATACATTGTGAAGTCACAATACATCAAATTTTCTAATTGAGAAATGAGAATTATTGATAACTCAGCAAAATCAATAACTTTAAAAATATTTTTCAAGAAAAATAATGACAAATGATAATCGATAAGCTATAATAGGAATATAAGTAAATCGATATAGTTCAATTTAAAAACTATAAATCAGAATGTAAGAGGTGTAGTATGATTTTACAGGATAATAGTGCAGCACGTAATCGGGGGATTACGCTTGCCAGTATAAAAGGTATTATAGGTAATGTCGTTCTCGTTATTTTTAAAATGATTGTGGGCCTTGCGTCTAATTCCATCGCCATCATCCTTGATGCGGTAAATAACTTAACAGACGTATTGTCTTCTGTATTAACTATTGTAGGCACGAAATTAGCTGCCAAAGGGGCTGATAAGGAGCATCCATTTGGCCACGGTCGTATAGAATATATGACTACCATGGCTATAGCTTTCATCATTCTCGGTGCAGGTATTGGATCCCTTAAGGAATCTGTGGAAAAAATTATCCATCCTGAGGTATCTACATTTGATATTCCAGGTCTTGTTATCATCGCTGTTGCCATCGTGGTGAAAGTAGTGATGGGTCGTTATATCAAGGCACAAGGTGAGAAATATAAATCCGATGCACTCGTAGCATCTGGTATAGATGCCCTTTTTGATGCAGTGATTACCTTTGCCACATTGGTATCTGCAGGCTTAGTTTTTTTCTTTAACTTTGATATTCAAGGTTATGTGGGCGCTGTTATTTCTGTTTTGATTTTAAAAGCAGCGTATGATATCTTACGTGAAATGTACAATCATTTGCTTGGTATTCGAGCAGATGATAATTTAATCCGTAATATTAAAGAAACAATCGCACAGCATCCGAATGTGGGTGGTGTATATGACTTGGTATTAAATAGCTATGGTCCGGGAGAAACAATTGGTTCCGTTCATATTTCTGTACCAGATTCTATGACAATGGCAGAAGTTCATCCTCTAACAAAGGGCATTGCGGTTCATCTTTATAAAAAGTTTGGCATCAATATGACCGTTGGTGTATATGCTGAAAATAAACCAAGTGTAGAAGTACTTGAAATTAGAAAAGCTCTTGATCAAGTTATTAGTTTATATACACATGTAGTACAAGTACATGCCTTCTACGTACAAGAAGAAAAGAAGGTTATCTACTACGATATTATCTTTGACTTTGACGAAGAAGATCCACATAGTACATTAGAAAAAATCAAGGCAGAAATGCAAAAACGTTACCCTGACTATACACAATTCGCTATTGTAGATACGGATTTTAGTAACTAATTTTATAAAATGTAATTTGTGTTGATAAATTCTCTAAGGAGAGATGGAATGAAAAAAATTGCTCTTACCTCATTAGCTGTAATGGCGGTTGTTGGCGTGTTTGCGATTCAGCCTGTAGATGCAAAAAAGGTAGAACAAGATCCAGTAATGACACCTATTGAAATGCCTATGAATGATGAAATTCAACAGGTTAATGGTGTATCTAAATCTACTAATCAAGAAACACGACGTTTGTCTAATAATTTAGCACAAGCTACAAAAGTGATGATTAAGAAGAATTGGAAGATTATTTATATTAAAGCAGTTCCTGCGGGGGATAAGGATGCTGTGCGCTTCTATTACAAAGATAATAGAGGGCAAGTATATAATGGTCAAGTCATTAGAAATACAGGCCTATCCAAGGGTAAATATATGGCAGGTTCTTTACGTCAAATAGAGGCATTGCAAGAATTAGTTCACCATTTGCAACAGAATGGTCAAGAAGTACCATCCTCTATTGATATCATCATTACTCAAGAAGGCTATCGCATTAAGACTATCTTTAATTACAATGAAAATATAGGTAATCTACCAGCGTATCAACAACAATATGAACAAGAAAACTTCCCGACTATGAAGTAATAGAAAAGCCCGTGCATGCACGGGCTTTTTGTTATTAGATTACGTAATCATCGGAATCATCTTTTTTAGGTTTTTTGTAAATTTCTTTTACACCAGCCATTTCGATGAGTTCTTCCCCAAGAGCATCCTCATCATCCGTATTGAGCATAGAGTAGAAGGCCCAAAGAATGATGAACCAAATTGGTGTAAACAAGAGAGCAATTCGCGTATCTTCGTTTAAGGCGAGAATTGCAAGAACGAAAACAAAGAAAGCTAGGATAATGTAATTCATTACAGGGTATAGAGGCATTTTGAATTTAGATTGTGCTGCTAGTTCAGGATTTTTCTTACGATATTTAAGGTGACAGATAATCATCATGGCCCAAATAAAGATGAAGCAGAATGTGGAGATTGATGTAATCATAACGAATACGGCTTCAGGCATTACATAATTGAGTACGACAGTAATCAATAATACGGCAGCTGAAAAAATCGTTGCTTGATATGGTACACTGCTGTGCGTCAAGCGCCGCATTGAGCTTGGTGCATGACCGCGTTTTGCCAAGGCATAAATCATACGGCCTGTACTGAAGATACCAGAGTTTGTAGCAGAGGCTGCAGAAGTAAGAACAACGAAGTTTACGATACCTGCGGCGGCTGTAATTCCAACGGCGGTAAATACAGCTACAAATGGACTTGCAGCAGGGTTAACGGCAGTCCAAGGGTAAATACTCATGATGATGGCTAAAGAGCCTACATAGAATAAAATAATACGCAATGGGATATTGTTTATGGCCATTGGAATAACCTTTTCAGGATCTTCTGTTTCGCCAGCCGTTAAACCTACGAGTTCTATGCCTGTGAAAGCAAATACAACCATTTGGAATGATAGGATAAAGCCCATCGTTCCGTTCGGGAACCATCCTCCGTAATTCCACATATTGCTAAAGGCGGCGACGCCAGCATCTGTGGTGAAACCAGTAACAATCATGATGATACCGATAATGATAAGAGAGATGATAGCGATTACCTTAATCAAGGCAAACCAGAATTCCATTTCGCCAAAATATTTTACCGCTGTTAAGTTCATTAACAGCAAGGCGACTAGAACAAGTAAGGCTGGTATCCATTGAGGAAGCCACGGTATCCAGTATTGCATGTAGAGGCCTACGGCTGTTAAATCTGCCATGGCTAGTGAAAGCCAGCAGAACCAGTATGTCCATCCTGTGATAAAGGCTGCTCGATCCCCTAAGTAATCTTCTACAAAGTCGATAAAAGAGTGGTGATTTAGGTTAGATAACAATAACTCGCCTAGTGCTCTCATAATAAAGAAGCACATAACGCCTGTTATTAGATAGGCGAATATGATGGATGGACCCGCCAAGTGAATGGCGCGACCAGAGCCTAAGAATAGGCCTGTACCAATAGCACCGCCGATGGCGAGCAGCTGTACATGCCGGTTCTTAAGACCCCGTTTTAACTGATGCGTATCAGACATAATAAAGACCTCTTTTCTACAAACTATCTATAAATATAAAGGCTATGGATTACCATAGCTTTAACAATCTATAGAATCTTTAAAACTATTTTTTTATAATACAGTATCTATCCTAAAAAGTCAAATGTATTTTTGCAGTAGACAAAAGGTCTGATGATTTTCTGATGAGAGTATACCCTTATATTGATAAACTCATAGAATATCTTTTTTATGAAGTTAATTGACGAATAATATAAAATAATTTATAATAAGTACACTTATAATAAAGCACTCATAAAAAAGGAGGATATAAAATGGAATTTAGTTTTAGTTTGAACATAAAAGCGCCAAAAGAAGCTGTGTGGGCGTACTATGCGAATATCGAAAAATGGTATGACTGGGAAGAGGATCTAAAAAATATTACATTAAACGGTAAATTTGAGACTGGTTCATGTGGTACAATGGAGCTTGAAGGCATGCCACTTATGGAATATCAGCTTACTCTTGTAAAATCTTTTGAAGAGTTTTGGGATAAGACTGAAACTCCATTTGGAGCTATACTTTTCGGACATCAAATAATTGATAATCATGACGGAAGTGTAAATGTAAAACACACTGTAAGCTTAGAAAGTGAAGATAAGCAACATTTAGAATTTTTAAGTCAAGTTTTTTCAGATGTTCCCCAATCTATATTTATTCTAAAAAACTGTTTAGAAAGATAAGGTGATTGCTGTTTGTTTACATCAAAATATAAAGACAATTCAGAAAAATCAACAGGATTATTGTTCATGAGGGTGTACAATAAATGGCATTTTACTATAAAACAAGCGTTAAAAGAGTTGAACTTAACACATCCTCAATTTGTTGTTTTAGCATCTCTTGCGTATCTATCACAAAATGATAACGAAGTTACTCAAGTTATGATTTCAAAACTTTCAGGGATAGATGTTATGACGGTATCTCAAATATTGAGTTTATTGGAAAAACGTGGTTTTGTAGAGCGAAAAGAACACTCTAGAGATACACGTGCGAAAGCGGTTCTTTTAAATGAAAAGGGCAGTGAAATATTACAAAAAGCAGTTCCATTAGTTGAACAAATTGATGAAGTTTTTTTCGGAAAGCTGAATAGTGATGAGGCTCAATTTAAACATCTTCTTGGCAGATTACATGAAGCGTAAGGTATATCAATTTTCCGATTCTTGTGGAGGCTATTATGAGACGTCAAGATCGTATGGTTACAAATATAGATGAAATTAAAGGTATTTTAAATAGCACTCGCATCATTCACTTAGGGATGATGGATGGTGATTACCCTTACGTGGTACCTTTGCATTTCGGCTATGAATTTATAGATGATGTACTTCATATTTTTGTGCATGGACATCATGAGGGGAAGAAGTTTAGTTTGATGCAAGCGAATCCCCATGTATTTATCGAAATTGACGGTGATGATGAGGCTCTCGTTTCAGGTGGAGATATTCCTTGTAAATATAGTTCAGTCTATTCCAGTGTAATGGGACGAGGAGAGGCTGCTTATTTAGAGAATATTGATGAAAAAGTTCATGGTTTACAAGTGTTGATGAAGCATCAGACTGGTCGAGAATTTACCTTTACCGATGCTATGGTAAACTCTGTGGGCGTAGTTCAAATTAAAGTTGTAGACTATACTGCAAAGAGACGACGACAACTTGAACAAGATATTATTATGCCTCCATTAACTAAATAATGACAAAACATCCTATTGAACTCTATTGTAATATAGCGTTTAGTAGGATGTTTTATTATGTATAACTAGTTAGCATTAAAGCAGCTAATGGCTCATAACTATACTTTCACAATAGGAAAGATAAAAGTTTTATGAAGTAGCTAGGGCAACAGAATCGGTGGCATGTTTTTGATATAAATAAGAAAATATATCATTATATGTGTAAAGTATATATCAAGTTTTTATAAAAGGAGAGATCATGAAGAAGCTTCTAGTTAAGTCCGTTTTATCTGCTATGGCTGTAGGATTATTGTGTGCAGGATATGTTTCAGCTGATGTTGTTAATGATTCAATATCTACCGATAATGTTGGCGTTTCCGCTACCATTACAAATGATATGCCTAGAGTTCATCCTGATTCAGCAATCAAAGCATTACCAAGAAAGACTTTATTAGAGTGGCCTATGAAAACTCAAGAAGGAGCTCGTAATTGGAAAGGAATAGTAGGAGCTGCACAGCAACTGCCGTATGAGGTCAAGGCGCCTAGCTATATACCTTATGGTTATCAGCTCTATACAGCGCGTCAAGATCAAAATGATGTATTAGAGGTTGTATATTATAAAAAAGGTGTGACTATCTATCGGGATGGGAAAAAATATATAGATAGTATTATGGCATATAGAATGGGATATTCCTTGGATACCGTAAGAGATACACCATATGTTCCATCTGAGTACGGCGATCTCGAATGGTCTAAATCAGGTGATTCTGGTGATGTTTATTTTACAGGTAATCCTGAAACACATATGGTTCGCAGCATTTCGTGGACGAAGGATGGTATGGCTTATTCTCTATTCTTCTTAGAACGGATGAAAGAGGCTGATGCGGAATTCTATAAAGAGCATGTAGTACCGTTGAAGAGTATTGATAGCTCTCGTTATGAACTAGTTGGTAACTATCCGACAACACCGATTAAACCTAAAACTATTGAAGAAATGAAACAGGAACATGTAGTGCCTATGAAAGCATAGACTGGTGTGATTTATTAATGGTACGTAATACTCTTGAAAGTCAGTGATCTGAGTTAAAAAATGTAATAGATAAATGATTACTTCGGTAATATATACTTATAAATATCTAAATTTAGAGAGAGCAGAAATTATGAGATTGAAAACAACAAAATCATTATTAGCAATGGGAATACTAGCTGCTGTGTTAAGTAGCTTTGGAGTACAATCAGCTAGTGCGTTATCCCCTTTAGTGGATGAAAATGGAAATACTGTTACCACTGACACAGTGGAAAAGAATAAAGAGCTAGTGAATCGCTATCGGTGGTATGATCAAATTGATAATGGTGATATAGTACTGCTTAATGTTGACGCCAGTACAAATTATTTTGGATATGATTTACAGATTCCATCTTATATGCCTGAAGACTATGCAGTACGCGATGTAAAGTCAAGAGATCATGACGTATTAGAAATCGTGTATACGGAAACGGGCCATAATGGAGAATATGGTCAGAAATTAACCTTCTCTAATACAGATATTGTGTATCGTATGGGGTGGGCTATCGATACCGTAGTAAAGCCTATATTGGAAAAGACAAAATACAATGCTGATGATGTCGTTAGCTTTACTACCCCTAATGGAATCTCTGTACATACGTTAGGCTCTAGCAACGATTCTGTTCAAATTGCTTATTGGGAAAAAGATAACAAAGTTTATATGCTCTACTTTGCTTCCTCAAGAAACCAAAACTATGTAAGCAAAATTGTAGATTCAGTAGGGTCGTTAAGTAATGTGGCTTCTGATGATACTAGATTACGTGGTGACCGAAATGATAAGCAAAATGTTAAAGGCAATAATGCGCAAAGTTTTAAACAAAATGGAGAACAAGATAGACCTTATTTTGAATCTATTGGGCTGCCATTGCGTACACATACGAATTCTGAGTGGCCTATACTTACGAGTAAATCCATCGGCTTACCTAGCGGTGTAATTGATGCATCTCGTAAGCTGTCCTATAACGTATCTGTACCAAGTTACTTGCCTCTTGGCTATACATACTATGCTACACATTTTTATGATAATGATGTATTAGAAACTGTATATTGGAAGGAAGGTCAAGAATATCAAGAACGCAGCGGCCGTTGGGTAAATCATGTTATGGCCTTCCGCATGAGTTACTCTAAGGATACTGTATGGCCTAAAGAATATGTTCCAACGGAATACCATGACGTACAGTGGATTGACTCTACGCCAACCGGTGATGTGCAGTATACAGGTAATGTAGATAAGAGCTTAGTTCGCAGTATTACGTGGAGCAAAGATAACATGTCATATTTCTTGTTCTTCCAAGTGCCTGTGAAAGCATCTGAAGCAGAGTTTTATAAAGATCATGTAGTACCATTAAATGATATTGATCCAAGTCGTACAGACTTAATCGGTGTAAAAACAATTCGTTAATAAGAAACAGTAATAAGAAACTATAACTATAGCATCATAATTTGGTGAGGCTATACGATATTAGTATTTACTATAAAATAACACATAATAAAAAGAACCTATCTCCTAGATATTAGAGTAATATCTTTGGAGATAGGTTCTTTTAGTGTATGTAATTTACATATATTTTGCTTTTAGGTATTAGTGATTTTATAGCTATCGAATATAAAGTAGCTTTCACTAATAGCATCATTATGGGTATATGTTAATTAGAAGAATACGTAACGGATGATAACGAGAACCGCCAATACGTACATAATCCAGTTAACTTCTTTTGCACGGCCTGCAATGATTTTGAGTAGAGGGTATGCAATAAGACCTGCAGAGATACCGTTAGCGATGCTGTATGTGAACGGCATTAATACGATAACGAGGAATGCAGGGAAGCCTTCTGTCCAATCATCGAAGTCGATGTTGCGAATGGCACCTAACATGAGGGCACCTACGATGATAAGAACAGGAGATGTGGCTGCATTTGGAACCAAGGATACCAATGGAGCCAAGAATAAGCAAATTAGGAAAAGTACGCCTGTTGTGACAGCTGTTAAACCTGTACGGCCGCCAGCCCCTACACCTGCCGCACTTTCAACGAAAGCCGTAATTGTAGAAGTACCGAGTAATGCACCGGCACTAACACCGATAGCATCTACGGTCATGGCTTTACCAAGACCCGGGAATTTACCAGATTTAGGATCTGCGATTTTCGCCTCTGTAGCGGTACCAATCAAAGTGCCCATAGAGTCGAATAATTCTACAAATGTGAAGGAGAAAATAATCGTAATTAAGCCCATGTGAAGAGCACCAGGAATATCTAATTGCAAGAATGCTGCTTTGGAGAAATCAGGAACGGCCAATACGGTGAAGTTCTCAGGCATTGTGGAAAGGCCTGTCGCATAGGAGATGATTGTTGTTACTAAAACGCCGATCAAGAGGGAACCTTGAATTTTGCGAGCCATCAATAAAGCTGTAAAGATGAGGCTGAATAGTGCTAACAATGTTTCACCACTGTGCAAATTACCAAGCGTTAAGAGTGCCTCAGATGCTGGAGGGACTAAATTACCATGTGTTTGTACAACCTGACCTAAGGAGTTTGGAGACAAACTAATGGAGATGGCCATCAAGCCGGATAACTTCAAACCGATGATAGAAATGAAGAGACCGATACCAACGGTAATGGCAATTTTCATGGAGGTAGGAATGCCTTCAACAATCATTTGTCGCACCGACGTAAGTGTTAATACGAGGAATACGAGACCTGAAATGAATACCGCACCTAATGCTGTTTGCCAAGATACGCCCATACCGAGAACTACAGTAAAGGAGTAAAATGCCAAGAGGCCAACTCCTGGAGCGAGAGCAATTGGGTAGTTTACGAATAAACCCATAGCAATCGTCACAAGACCTCCACCTAAGGCTGTGGCAATGAGGACCGCATCCTTATCCATACCTGCAAGACTAAGAATGTTTGGCGCCAAGAATAGGATGTACGCCATCGTGATAAACGTAGTGATACCTGCTAAAATTTCTGTTTTAACGGTTGTGCCACGCTCACTGAGTTGAAATAATTTATCTAACATTAGATAAAATCCTCCCTATATGAAATTAAAATCATACCTAAATAAAGATATTTCGATATATGTATAGTGTATCATATTTCCCACCATTTTTTGTATGAATTTGTGATATACTATTAATATATTATGAATGATATAGAGGTTAACTTATGAAAATATCTACAAAAGGGCGTTATGCCTTACGGATATTGGCGGATATTGCAGAACATGGAGTAGAAAAAAATGTACCAATTCGTGAGATTGCAGAACGCCAAGGATTTTCCGATAAATATTTAGAGGGGATTGTATCTCGATTATCCTCCGCGGGCCTTGTTAAAAGTGGACGTGGTAAATATGGAGGATATCGTTTGGTGAAATCTCCGGCTGAATACAATGTATATGAAATTTTATATGCCGCAGAGGACTCCATTGCTCTCGTGTCTTGTTTAGAAGATGATGTAGAACCGTGTCCTATGTTTAATGACTGCTTGACAGCTCCATTGTGGCAGTATTTACAAGATGAGTTCCGACATGTTATGGAACATGTTTCCTTGCAAGATGTAATGGATCACAAATTTCCTACGGAATAATTGATAGTCCGAAAACTTTAGTTTGAATAATCTTTGAGGATTACTACATTGTATACCTATATTTTAGGTATTTTTTATGGAAAGAGTCGCGTTTCGTATGCGGCTCTTCTTTATATATGAAATTAAAATGTAATAACATTTTATGAATAGTAACATAGATTGAAATCTAAGTAGGACTGTAATTTAAATGGAACTGTAATTAAAAGTGATTTATGTGTATATTAGTTTATCTAAACAATTTTATGTGGAAGGGAGGGTACTATGAGTACAAGTGTATATGATGCTCGCGGTGGCATGCGCAATGTATGGATTATTACGGCTAGTATGACCGTGCTAGCCATATGTTACACAATGATAATTCCTTTTCTGCCTATATATCTGTTGGAACTCGGTGTTCCTAAGGCTGATGTGGCACTTTGGTCAGGTCTTGTCTTTGGTATTACCTTCCTTATTGCTGGTATTATGGCGCCTATATGGGGCAAAATTGCAGATAATAAAGGGAAAAAGCGGATGGCTTTGCGCGCTGGTTTTGCCATTGCTGTCAGTTATGTCCTCATCGGTATGGTAACGGATCAGTACCAATTGTTGATGGGGCGTGCCTTGGTAGGTTTTGCCAACGGTTTCTATCCTGCGGCGATGACCATGGTTTCCCTGAGCGTTGATGAGAAACATGTGGGCCGTGCCCTCGGCATATTCCAAACAGGTCTGATTTTAGGCAATGTCATCGGCCCATTTTTAGGTGGTGCCGTTGAAAGTGTCGTAGGTATGCGCCCTGTATTTTATATTTCTGGTATAGCTGTATTCATTGCTACTTTGGCGGTATTGTTTCTTGTAAAAGAACCAAAACTAGAAGTTGAAAATACAACTTCTAAGGAGCAGTCCAAACAGCCGGTAAAAGCTACATCCTTGCGAGAGGATTTTAAGTCGGTTCAAGAACAACCTGTATTAGTAAGACTTTTATGGATTTACTTCTTTATGCAATGTGTCATCATGATGCTACAGCCTATTTTGGCGCTTTATGTAGGTGATATGCAAGGCACCATGGAAGGGGCAGCCATCATTTCAGGTACAATCCTCAGTATCGGTGGTTTAGCCGGTTCCTTAACGACCAATATATGGGTGCGCCTCGGTGAGCGTCGTGGGTACTTTAGAACCATTTCCTACTGTATGCTTGGTAGTGGTGTTGTTCTCTTACTTCAAAGCTTACCAGTAGGTATCTGGTGGTTTGGTGTACTACAAGTGTTAATTGGCTCTTGTATTGTAGGGATCAACCCATCTTTGAGTGCAGCTGTAACACTTAATACAGAACCAGGCTTTAGAGGTCGCATGTTTGGTATGACGACGACGGCTCAACAATTTGGTTCCATGGTGGGTCCAGTGTTTGCAAGTATTGTATCTACCTATATTGGGATATCCTATGTATTTAGCATTACAGGTTTGCTATTACTCTATATGGGATTCCAATCACGGAAACTATCCGTACAACATGATAAATATAGTGTGTGAATTAGAGTCTAACAAGCTCCTTACTAATATATTGGTAAGGAGCTTTTACTTTTTTAGGCTATTTTTATAATACGAAACTTTCAAGTACAGATTGTTTATTGGTAAGAGGTCTTAATCTAGGGTATAAGAAAAAGTAATGTTAATCGTTAATCTAAGAATACTGTTTTAGTGCATAATAGCAGGCTTTCATACGTTTTTAGTGAATAGCAATCCAATATGGGCTGATTGATTGCTTTTACAAAAATATTGGTATATAGTTAGTTTAAGGTAAGTCACTAGTCTCACCGCGTGGGACAGAAAGGAGTTATTATGGTCCGTATCGGACATACTGTACTCGGAGAAAAGGGTACAAAAATATGCGTGCCTATTGTGGGCACAACAATGAAAGAGATTCTAGATGCCACCGCGGTAGCATGTAATACACCGTGTCATGTAGTGGAGCTACGCATTGACTATTTCGAGCGGGCCCACTCCATTGACGCTATTATTGAATTATTAATGCTCATCAAGCCACAACTGAAAGGTCGTGGGTTGCTCTTTACATGGCGCACAAAAGGTGAAGGTGGGGAAAGAACGATTTCTACACAAGATTATTTTACAATGCTGGAGCGCTTGATTCCTACAGGATTGGTGGATGCTATCGATATTGAGCTGTTTTTTGATCAAGATAGAATGCTTAAAACGATAGAGTTTGCTAAGGTTCATGGAATCACTATTATCATGAGCAACCATGATTTCCATTGTACGCCGAGCCGTGAAGTCATTGTAAATCGACTTATTCAAATGAAAGAGTTCTTGGCCGATGTGCCAAAGATTGCCGTTATGCCTCACACAACTGGTGATGTATTGACGCTACTTGAAGCAACTGCTGAAGTGAAAGCTTTGTATCCTTCGGATCCAATTATTACGATGGCAATGGGAGAACTAGGTGCTGTTACACGCACTGTAGGTGCTCTATTTGGAAATGCCATGACCTTTGCCTCTGCTGGTAAAGCATCGGCACCAGGGCAAATCGATGTACATGCTTTAAAACGAATTCTAGATACCATCGATGTAGATGGTGTATTTGACGAACAACAACATAAACGCGTAAAAGTGCATTAAAAAAGTCGGCGAGAGCCGACTTTTTTATATGTTTTGTATTTCTTGTAGTATATTCATTTTTGAAGGGCGGATATAAAAAATATATATGTTATTATTAATGACTTTATATAGAATAAGATATTTTTTGTATGATAATTTTCTGTAATTGGTATTACTATTTACAATAGGATAACGTTCAGGAAAGATAGCTAATGAAGAAATTTTTTGATAAATCAACTTTAATTCTTTTCTAATAAAGGAAGAATCTATAATCTGTTGTTCTAGTGAACTTTTGAGATTTACTATATCAGACTTAGCTGTAGGCGTCATAATTACTGTATACTTCATTTCAGCTCTCCAAATTTATAAATCTTCAAGGAGTTCATTAAAAATTTTTTCCGCAGGTTCACCAATTTCTTTTTCTGCTTGATTTAGCCCTAATTGTATTCTTGTAGTTAAATCTTCTTCAGTCCAGAAATCATTATTAATAGCATCAATCCATTCTGGACGGAGGATAGTAGGTGGAATATCCTTATTAAATTGTATTTGTTTAGATACAAGTGTAACTGTTTGTGACATGGTTAATCCCATTTCTTTTAGAATAGCTGTTGTTAGTGTCTTAACTTTAGGATTGATACGGATGTTAAGAACTCCTGTCTTATCGATTGTATCGAAGGATATTTCTTGATTTTCTTCTCTTGGTGTACCATATGCACCTATATAATCTGAGGCTTTTAATGTAGTTTGTGGTTTTTCATAGGTGCCGTTGTTGAGTGTGCTTGGTGTAGGTGTTTCATCGATAGGTGCCGTTGGTAACGCAATGGCAAACGGAATGCGACGCTCTTTGATGATTTGGCGGAATAGTGCATCTAGCATAGAGGTGTATGATAGACCTTGTGCTTTTAATATGCTAGATACTTCTTGTTTTAGATCTTCGTTGATACGGACTTGTAGGTTTACGGTTTTCATAGTATCTCTCCTAGTATTCTTTTGGCTTATGACTGAAACATCTTGGTTATATTGTTGATTTTATGTTAAAAAGTATTTAAGTTACTCAATCCTATTTGTAATTACATTGTAATTGCAAATGTAGTTTTCTACCAATATATATAATACATAGGAGACCTAAAAAAGCAGTAGTTACCCTGAGGATAGCTACTGCTTTTCAGTTTATATCATGTATGTCATGATATGAGTTTTAGTTTTATCTAAAAATACAGATGTAAATGCTCTCACTTCTAAAAATGTAGAAGTCCTTACTTATATAGAGGAAACAATCTTATAAATACCGTTATATAAACTCTTACAATAAGTTTGCTTCGAAGTCTTCTAGTATAGCCGCTACTGTTTCCGGTGCATTACGATTATGTTCTACGATGCATTGTGCAAAGCTTTCATACATTGGAGTGCGAGTTTCTTCGAGTTCACGTAAGCGCTCTATACCGCCACTAGAGAGAACACGACCTGACGTAGATAGTTTTTCTACAGGTTGTGTTAATTGGTAAATACGTCCATTTTGGCGCAGATGTGCATAGTTTTTAGGTACTGTTACACAGCCGCCACCAGTGGAGATGACAAGTCCTGTTTGGGTGCCTAGTTTTGCAATCATTTCTGCCTCTTTTTCACGGAACGCAGCCTCCCCTTGTTCTGTAATATAGGTAGAAACATTGCCAATTTCTTTTTCCAGCTCGTGATCCACATCAAACCAAGTACGGCCCATCTCTTTACCGATTGCTCTGCCTACTGTTGTTTTTCCAACACCAGGCATACCGATGAGGATAATATTTTCCTTTTCACGGCGCACATCTCGCAAGATTTGTTCTATCTCTTTCGTACCAAAGCTTTCACCTTGAAAATGATTAGCCGCCTCAACACCTTGTGCTACGAGGAAAGGTAGACCATCACAGTACGGAATATTCATCATTTCTGCTTGTAAAAGCAAAACTGTACGGCGCGGATTGTAGATGAGATCCACAACACCTTCTAATTTAGAAAATTGCATAATATCTATGAGGTTAGCTGGATTATGCGGATACATACCAATAGGTGTGCAGTTAATAATAATTTGTGCTGTTTCGTAGTAATTAGGTGCATCAGTATAGAGCGGAGCTGTTTTACGAGATAGATGCGTGATGCTCTTAGCACCTAGATCTTCAAGAGCCACGTGAACCGTAGCAGAGGAGGCACCATCGCCAAGGATAATACATTCTTTACCGGATACATTTATACCAGCGTGTTCTAGAGTAAATACGAAACCATCGTAATCTGTATTGTAACCATGCCATTTGCCGTCTTTACGGACCATCGTGTTTACACAACCAATGCGTTCCGCGCGAGGGTCAACTACATCGCAGGTTTCAAGGGCATTAACCTTGTAAGGGAAGGTAATATTAATACCTTGTAATTCTGGGTTTGCGAAGAACTCTTGCAGTTGGCTCGGTTCTCGTTCAAATAATTCATAATTAGTATTTCCCAAAGCATTGTGGATACGTGGGGAAAAGCTATGGACCAACGTACGGCCAAGTAAACCAAATTTCATAGGACCTCCTAGGTCAATATACACAAAATGGCTAATAGGCTGTCACCTATTAGCCATTGGAGTTTTAAAACTATATCCATTGTACTATATATGCCATTAATAAGCACTACCACAGAGGAAAATATTAATTTTCAGGATAATTGCCGAGCAAACGGAATTTATCTTGCGATGCGTGGAGCTCTGCCAATACGGAAAGTACTTTTGGATCTGCCAAGGATGCTTCTAAATCGAGGTAGAACAAGAACTCAAAGTTATGTCCTACAATCGGACGGGACTCGAGTTTTGTAAGGTTCACACCGATATTAGCAAACTTGGTGAGCAATGTACCAAGCCCGCCTGGAGCATGACTTGCAGTCGTTACTACTGAGATTTTATTGGCTCCTGGGTATACGTGGAAATCCTTACTAATGCAGATAAAGCGTGTATAGTTGTTATCGCTGTTTTGGATATTTCTCAATAATGGAGACAAATTATATAGGTCTGCACATTGAGGTGCTGCGATAGCCGCTACTCCAGGGTCATCACTAGCTGCTACGAGCTGTGCAGCTCGAGCCGTGTTGTCATAGGAGCGTAATTCTACGCCTTCTAACTTATCTAGGAAGTGGCTACATTGGCCCAACGCTTGAGGGTGGGAAATTATGGTATGAATATCTTCTAGTTTTGTACCTTTTTTCACGAGCAAGTCGTGAGAGATCCAAAGGCGCGTACCGCGAACGATATAGCATTTGCGCTCTTCTAAAAGGTCATATACTTCTTTTACAGAACCATTGGAGCTGTTTTCGATAGGCAATACACCGAATTGACATTCGCCTGACTCGACGGCATCGAATACGGCACGGAAACCAGTTACATAATGGATTTGAC
The DNA here is from genome assembly GCF_002959795.1 of Veillonella sp. S13054-11. Taxonomy (NCBI): domain Bacteria; kingdom Bacillati; phylum Bacillota; class Negativicutes; order Veillonellales; family Veillonellaceae; genus Veillonella; species Veillonella sp. S13054-11. The sequence goes on along the minus strand of NZ_PPCY01000008.1, from coordinate 64,063 downwards.
TGAGAGGTAATAATTTATCACATGCCATTTGAGCGTTGCTGCCGAATACACCGGCGCAAGCTACACTGCCCCGTTGAGGTGGCAAAGTAGGGGATTGCTCAATGGCTTTTTTCATTTTCAAAGTAAATTCATTGTCTTGGAATAGTTGCTCAGATTGGTATGTACGACTCAAGCTAAATAATGCTTCAAAAAAGCGTCGTGCATATAGATCTAGGTCTGGACCTGCATCTTTTGTTACCTTGTCGAGGATGTCGCGCTCTCGTTTGGCATCGTAAATAGCCTTATTCATTTCTTTTTTTGCAGCCGCTACGTCCTTAGAGAGTTCCATGCGCTCTTTGAAGAGGGCAAGCATTTGGTCGTTTATATCGTTAATCTTAACGCGTACTTCATCTAAGTTCATGGTCAATATCTCCTAAGAAATCAAGAATGACAAGGGCCGTAACGGCTTCGATAACAGGTACAGCACGAAGCGCTACACATGGGTCGTGACGACCTTTGATGGTGAGTAATGTGTCTTCTTTTTGTGAAAGCGACACAGAATGTTGTTCCTTATAAATGGATGGAGTAGGCTTGATACCTACTTGTATAACGAGGGGCAAGCCGTTGGTGATACCGCCTTGAATGCCACCGCTATTATTGGTAGTTGTTGTGATTGTATCGCCATCCATTGTAAAAGCATCGTTCACCTCGGAGCCAAGGCGAGAACACATGTCGAAGCCACCGCCAAAGGACACGCCTTTGATGGCAGGTACGCCAAAGATAACGCGAGCTAATCGGTTCTCAATGCCATCAAAGTTTGGATTGCCAAGTCCAATTGGTAGCCCTGTAGCAACGACTTCAACGATACCACCTGTGGAGTCACCGTCCTTTTTGAGTTTCATGACCAAGTTTTCTACTTCATTACGCTTGTCTGCATCGACCATAGCAATAGGTTCTGTAGCGATTTCAGAAAGGGCTTTCATATTTGGATGAACCATATCGATAGGAGTATCTTGGATTGTGCCAACTTGTTTTAAATGGCCGTGAATTTCGATACCCTTTTCACGTAGTAGTTGAAGGGCGATGCCACCAGCCACGCAAAGAGGTGCTGTAAGACGCGCTGAGAAGTGGCCACCACCTCGCATATCTACCTTGTCACCGTAGCGCATGCGAGCCGTAAAGTCTGCGTGCGATGGACGAGGTATGTCGCGCAAATTATTGTAATCGCTAGAGTGCTGAGAGGTATTGCGAATCATAAATGCCAATGGAGATCCACTGAGCATGCCATCTACCATACCTGCTAAGAATTCAGGTATATCGGCTTCTTTACGTTGCGTCTGTAATTGGTTTTGACCTGGCGCACGGCGCTTTAAGAAGGTTTGTAGCTCATCGATGTCGATGGTATGTCCACAAGGGAGGCCTTCCACGATACCACCGATGGCATACCCATGAGACGCGCCAAAGGTAGATACTTGTATGGTTTTACCGAAATTAGATGCCATTAGCATTACCTCCTAGTAAGTTCCAGTCCTCAAAGAAGTCTGGATAGGATTTTGTGATAGCTTCGCTATCTTTTAATGTTACAGGATTTTCACTGATGAGTGCCATCAATGTACCTGCCATAACAAGGCGATGGTCGTTAACACAATCACCTTGTCCTCCTTTTAGTATACCACTACCGATGATATATAGGTCATCACCATCTTCACGAACCGTACCGCCTAAATTTCTGACCAGATTAGCAACGGCTTCGAGGCGATCGGATTCTTTCAAGCGTAGGCGTGCACCCTTAACAAAGGAGCTTTCACCATGGATAGAGCAAGCGAGGGCTGCCATAACTGGCAACATATCGGGCATTTGTTCGAGGTCGGCATGGATTGGTTTTACTGCACGACCCATAACGGTTACGTTCATGCCATCCCATACTACATCACAACCGGTATCAATCATAATCTGCATGATGCGACGATCCGCTTGCACAGAATTTTTGTTCATACCCGTAATGGTAATTGGTTTACCTGTCATGCCCGCTGCTACCATCCAAATAGCCGTATTGGACCAATCGCCTTCGATTTGGTAATTACTTTGACCTTTAAAAGTAGTATTAGCCGCTACTGCAAAGGACTCTTGGACTGTGTCAGAGGCGGGAGTATGGTCGACTGTTACGCCGAAGTTTGCCATTGTTGTAGTCGTCAATGTTACATAGTCGCTAGATTGAAGTGGTGTAGTAGATGTGATTGTAGCACCTCCACATTGTGGCGCTGCTAATAATAATCCAGAGAAGAACTGGCTACTCACATCTCCAACCATACCGAACTCACCGCCTTGTAGACGACCTGTCATAGTGAATGGTGGTTTATCTTGGGAGAATGTTACGCCGTGAGCTTTCATTTCACCGAGCATGGGCTCTAAAGGACGATCTGGTAAACGCCCTTTCGCATCCACGTCTACCTCATTACAAATGGACGCTGCCACTGGTAATAAGAGGCGCAATGTGGTACCGGATTCATGGGGAACTACATTGCCCTTTGTTGGCACAGGACCTGGTGTAACAGTGACAACTTTGTTTTCATACACAACGTGTGCGCCTAAGCCTCGCAAGGAGTCCATAGTTGCATCGATGTCTTTAGAGGTGCGGCTCAGTAGTATGGTAGATGGCGAGTTTGCGAGAGCTGCGCAAATCAGTGCACGGTGCGCATGAGCTTTTGCAGGAATGGACGCGATAGTCCCTGTAGGGATGGCGTTCGTTACGGAATGCATATAAATCTCCTTTATATCTCAGTCTAAATAGGTTGCAAGTTCATCGTGCGTTACTACTTTGAGCTCGCTGTGACCATAGCTAGTAGGTACTATGATTTTAATGGTTGCTCCTTCGCTTTTTTTGTCGTGCTTAGCGGCAGCTAGAATTTCTTCTTTGCTTATCGTTGTTGTGGTTGGCAAATCGTGTGCTTTGATGAGGGCCTTTAATTTGTCTAACGACTCTACATCTAATTCTCCATGTTTGACAGCACCTTGTGCCATGAGCACCATACCAATAGCAACGGCATAACCGTGATGTACCTCGAAATGACTTGCTTTTTCGATGCCGTGACCAAAGGTATGACCGAGGTTTAAGAGGGCACGAACGCCAGACTCGCGTTCGTCTTGTTCCACGATATCCGCTTTTGCTTGAACGCAACGAGCGATGACAGTACTAACACTATCGTGATGTTTAATTAATGGTTTATGTTCTAGTTGGGTTAATAAACCAGGTACGTCGAGGAAGCCGTATTTGATAATTTCGCCGCACCCATTAATCCATTCCATATCAGGCAATGTATTGAGTGTAGCTGGATCGCAGAGGACGAGGATAGGTTGTTTGAAAGCACCCCAGAGGTTTTTCCCAGCTTCGAGATTGACCGCTGTTTTACCACCTACAGAGGAGTCTACTGCGGCTAATAGAGATGTAGGAACCTGAACATAGTCGATACCACGTAAATAGGTTGCTGCTGCAAAGCCCGCCATATCGCCTACAACACCGCCCCCAAGGGCGATGAGCAAGTCTTTGCGAGTCAATGATTGGCCCGCCATGTATTCTACTAAATCGATGAGTTGATGAGCATTTTTGGAGCTTTCACCAGCAGGAAACACATAATCACAAACAACATAACCTGCATGTTCCATATTAGCTTTCACAGAGTCCAAATAGTGGGGCGCTACATTGCTATCGCTGACGATGATAACACGACAATTTGGTTTTAATGGTTTAATATAATCGGTGATGCGTTGTAAAGCGCCTTCCTCGATGACAACGTCATACGGTGTGGATGCGTTAATATGGATGCGAGTCATGATGGTTCCTTTCATAAAAGAATAAGCTAGTATCTATTATAACGGATACTAGCTTATTTGTGTGATATTTGAGATTATTTAGTGCATTCCACCAATGCTTGGCGCAATGCGATAATTTCTTTCATAAGGCTAGTGAATTGGTCTGGACGCAATGCTTGAGGGCCATCGCACAATGCTTTGGAAGGATCATTGTGAACTTCGATCATAAGTCCGTCTGCACCGCCGCCTACGGATGCAAGTGAAAGTGGGCGAACCATGCGGCTCATACCTGCTGCGTGGCTAGGATCCATGATAATTGGCAAGTGAGATAATTCATGCATCATAGGAATTGCTGTTACATCTAAGGTATTGCGAGTCTTAGTTTCGAATGTGCGGATACCGCGTTCGCATAATACAACTTGTTCATTGCCTTCGGACATGATGTACTCAGCAGCCATCAACCATTCTTCGTATGTGGCAGATAAACCCCGTTTTAATAGAACTGGTTTATTCAATTTGCCGACTTCTTTTAAAAGCGTGAAGTTTTGCATGTTACGAGCGCCGATTTGAAGCATATCTACATTATCGAAGTATTGTAATTGGGAGATATCCATAACTTCGGAAACGATAGGAAGACCTGTTTCTTTTTTAGCAAGCTCTAACAATTCCAAGCCTTCTGGCCCCATGCCTTGGAAGGAGTATGGGGATGTACGAGGTTTGAAAGCGCCGCCCCGAAGGATTGTGGCACCAGCTTCTTTACATGCTTTTGCAGTGGCTAATACTTGTTCAGGTGTTTCCACAGAGCAAGGACCGGCCATTACTGCGAAGTGACCACCACCGATAAGTGCACCACCTACGTTGATTACAGAATCATCGGGATGGAACTTGCGGTTTGCTTTTTTGTATGGCTCTTGAATGCGAGTTACTTTATCTACGAAATCTAGGGACTCGATTTGACGCGCATCAAGAGATGCAGTATCACCAATCAGACCTAGAATATTGTATCGCGTTCCTTCTACTGGGTGGATAACAAATCCTTGAGCCTCTAATTCACTGCGTAAACGAGATACTTCTTCTGCTGCTGCATTTTGTTTCAATGTAATAATCATGATAATTCCTCCTTGTAACTACAGTGAATAGTTGGGCTGACCATACGGATAGCAAACAAAAAGGGCTACCCGTAATCTAATACGGGTAGCCCTTTTACTATTCTAAGCAACTAATGTTGAATAATCCTTTATTAGCGCATCACAAATAGTTCCTTACCCGTACGTTGGATAAAGAACCAATAAAAGTATTGCTTTGCTGTGAGGCTAATTTGGTTAGTCATCTTTGGTTGCTCCTTTCTAAAATGTTGGGTATAGTATAAACCCAAATGATAAAATTATGCAATACCTAAAAATGAATTTCATGGAAGTTTTAAAATATTTTTGATATGGGAATTAACAGGAACTGAGACGTTTTGTGGCATTAAGCGTATTTTTGATATAATAAAAATAAGAAGCTTTTATTGCTTATAGGATATTTCGTAATACGCCTAAATCGATTCTTATAAATATGCTTATAATCAGAAAGGGCACCTATGATTATTCAAATCTTAGATCATATAACAGAGAAAATAAAACAAATTCGTGTCGATGTATTTATGAAAGAACAGGGGTTTGAAGACGAGTTTGATGAAATCGATGAGACTGCAAAGTTTGTGCTCTTATCCATTGATGGTAAAGCGGCTGGTACGTGTCGATATTTTCCAAGTGACATAGCTGGAGATGCACATATTGGGCGCATGGCGGTACGCAAGTTGTATCGTGGACAACATTTAGGTACTAAGATCATGATGGACGCCGAAAATGCTATTCGTCGTGACGGCTTTAAAACGTGCTCTTTGTCAGCGCAAGTACAGGCCAAACCATTCTATGAATCCCTTGGATATCGTGCTGAAGGGGACGAATACCTTGATGAAGGCTGTCCGCATGTGATGATGCGGAAAGTATTATAAGCCGTTCAATAGTGTTGTATAATAAGAATTGATGGATATATTATTATTGTACATAGTATTTTATAAGTAAATTGATATATCTTTTTGAGAGGTGAGAGTTTATGAAACTAGCAGAAGCATTACAAGAACGATCTGATTTAAATTATAAAATAAGCGATTTAGAGCTTCGCTTAACTCAAAACAGTTTAGTGCAAGAAGGGGAAGTACCGAATGAGAACCCTGAAGAACTTTTGAAAACATTAGAACAATGTGTAAATAGACTTCAAAAATTAATTGCAGATATTAATTTAACAAATTGCAAAACTATTATAGAAGGTCGATCTATTACTGAAATCATTGCCGAAAAAGATTGCGCTGCTTTGCGTCTAACTGCTTATCGAACATTGGCATCTAGCGCAGGTAGTATTAATTTCCGTGCGAGAGGGTCTGAGATTAAGCTAATGCCGACCGTGAATGTGGCAGACGTCCAAAAAGAAGCTGATCATATCGCAAAACAAGTCCGCTTATTAGACAATCTATTGCAGTCTGCTAACTGGACAACTGAATTGATTGAAAGCTAATCATAGTTGGTAGTTTGAAACAGGGTGGACACAAAAACTTTTGCTTTTACCAAGCTTATTATGAATACATTCATGGGGCGAATGAAAATCTACGGTGTAGGCCTATTTGCGCACAAATGTATTGATACAATTTACAATGTATAACCATGTGTCAACTGTAAAAACGAGGGTGGCGTTTGGGGACTATATTTCTATCAACATATACACTGATATGATAGTATTTTTTTAGAGATAAATAGGAGAGAGCTGTTTAAATTTGCAGTAATTCCTCATAACTAAGGTTTAAATAATCATGAAAAAAGAGCTGATAGCGTTATAGCTATTAGCTCTTTTCTATTGGCCCGTACGTCCTTAGATATTGTATTTTATAACGTCTATTATTCTAAATCGTCAAAATCAAATGCCGCTGCTTTTGTATAGTTTGTAACTTTAGCTTCGAAAAAGTCAGTTTTTGTGCTATTCAAGTTGGAGAAGCTTTCAATCCATTCCATTGGATTTTCCTTGATATCAGGATAGAGATGAGGCAAGCCGATTGCTTCTAAGCGGATATTGGCAAGGTATTTGATGTAGCGTTCGATAAGAACGTTGTTAAGACCGAGGATTTTATCGTCAGTGATGTATTGGCCCCAAGCGATTTCATTCTCTGCACCTTGGCGAATCATGTCCGTGATTTTTGCTTCTAGTTCAGGTGTGAACAAGTCAGGACGTTCACGACGTAACTCGCGGATGATGTTTTGGAATAATACGAGGTGAGTTACTTCATCGCGGTTGATATATTTGAAGATTGTGGATGTAGCTGTCATTTTACCTTGGCGAGCCAATGTGTAGAAGAAGCTAAAGCCAGAGTAGAAGTAGATGCCTTCTAAGATATAGTTAGCGATGATTGTATGAATAAGGGTTGCTTCGCTAGGATCATCGCTGAAACGTTGGTATGCATCGGCGATGAAGCGGTTACGTTCAAGCAATGTTTTGTCTGTACGCCATTCGTCATAGATTTTGTCACGTGTAATCGGATTTGTTACAGTGTCCAAAATGTAGGAATAACTTTGAGCGTGAATTTCTTCTTGGAATGCTTGGATATTCAATAAGGATGCCACTTCAGATGCTGTAATATAACGGCTCAAATTAGGCAAGTTTTCAGATTGAATGGAATCAAGGAAGTTCAAGAATGCAATGATTTTATCGAAGGCACGACGCTCGTAATCTGTTAAGTATGGGAATTGTTTAACATCTTCGTTCAAGGAAATCTCTTCTGGAATCCAGAAGTTGTTGAGCATTGTACGGTACATTTGATTTGCCCAGTCGTACTTGATACGGTTCCATTCGCGAAGGTTTGTTGTGTTGCCGCCAATCATGGATTGAGTGCCACGTTCGCCATGTTCGTTAAAGATCAGTTTTTTATCCATAGTAGGACTCCTTTATACAACGATGCGACCTATACGGCTATAGGTCGTCATCAGATTTATAGTACTGGTGAAAGTATCCTTCTCGAAGTCGGTACTCTCTATTTATTGTGAATAGGTTTTGCAAAATATAGCAATTATATTTCCAATATTAGGAGGAGCAGCTAGTGCACTCATCCATTTCGAGGGATTGATTACGGATGTAGTAGATTGTTTTAATCCCTTGTTTGTAGGCTTCTACGTAAAGGTCAAGAATTTCTTTTGCTTTCATTTGAGGCGTAATGTACAAGTTGAAAGATTGTGCTTGGTCAATATGACGTTGACGTACGCCACAAGCTTTGATGGACCATTGTTGGTCGATAGTATGTGCCTCTTTGTAGAGCCAGAATGTTTTGTCGTTTAAATCTGGTGCCGTTTTTGGTGTGAAAGAACCTTTCTTTTCTTCGATGAAGAATTTTTTGAAGATAGGGTCGATACCAGCTGTTGTATTAGCGATGTTGGATGTAGAACCTGTAGGAGCTACGGCCATCAAGTAACCGTTGCGGATACCGTATTTTGCAACATCTGCAGCGAGTTGTTTCCAACGATCAGATATGTAGCCACGACGTGTGAAATATTCACCAGTTTCCCACTCGGAACCTTTGAAAGCAGGGTACGCACCTTTTTCTTTAGCAAGCTCCATGGAAGCTTTAATCGCATAGAATGCGATGTTTTCAAATAATTTGTCCGCTACTTCGATATGTTCATCGGATTCCCATTGGATATCATGATTTACGAGGTAGTGGTGATAACCAGATGTACCAAGACCGATAGCACGGTATTTATCAGAAGTCATGCGAGATTCTGGTACTGGTGCTTGGTTGATGGAAATAACATTATCTAACATGCGAATTTGAAGGGCAATGTTCTCTTCCAATTCTTCGTCTGCAATGCGACCAAGGCTGATGGAGTTTAAGTTACATGTAACCATGTCGCCTGTATTTGTTTTAGTAGTAATTGTACCATCTTCGTTGATGATTTCTTCAGCTAAGTTAGTGAAGCCAACGTTTTGTGCGATTTCGTGGCACAAGTTAGACGCGTAAATCATACCTGCATGTTTGTTAGGATTTGCAGCATTTACAGTGTCGCGGAAGAAGATGAATGGTGTACCAGTTTCAACAGCAGAACGCATGATTTTTTTCATCATATCTAATGCTGGTACTTCGATGCCGTGTAAGTTAGGATCTTGTTCACATTCGAGGTAACGTTTCGTGAATTCCTTATTGTCATCAGTATCGTAATAGTCCTCTAAGGAATAGCCCTTTACAGCCAAAATTTCATGAGGGTCGAAGAGGGTGAAGTTTTCACGAGCTAACATACGTTCCATAAAGATATTTGGAACGGAGATAGCAGGGAAGATATCGTGCGCTTTGCGACGATCATCACCATTATTTGTACGAAGTTCTACGAATTCGTAGAAGTCTTTATGCCAAATATCAAGCGTTACTGTAGCGCCGCCTTTACGTTTACCCAATTGGTCTACCGCAACTGCAGTATCATTGTACAAGCGGATCCAAGGAATAACGCCACCAGAGGAGTTTTTAAAGCCGCGGATATCGGAGTTCAATGCACGAACTTTACCAAGGTAGATACCAAGAGCACCACCGTGTTTAGATACGCGAGAGAACTTGCTATTTACGTCGTAAATGGACCATAAGTTGTCGTCTACACCAGAGATAAAGCAAGAGGACAATTGGTGGAATGGTGTACCAGCATTTGCCAAAGTAGGTGTAGCTGTCGTCATTTTTAATTGGCTCATCAAATCGTAGAATTTCTTAGCGTATTCTACTTTATTTTCCCCTTCTACAAGAGCCAAATGCATTGCGATAGCCATGAAACGTTCTTGAGGTAATTCAAAGATTTCTTTGTTAAAACCTTTTACCAAGTAACGGTCAGCCAATAATTTGAGACCTTCATAGTTGAAGAGATAGTCTCGCTTAGGTTTGATGTAATCGCCTAATTCTTGCAATTCGTCAGCTGTGTACTCTGTAACGAAGAAGTCTGCGTATTTTTTCTCTTTTACAAGCATGTTGACTAGATTTGGGAAGTTTCCGTAGCCAAATGCTTTGTAACGACGAGTAATAGCGGCTTCTTTATAGAGATCGAACAAGAATAGGCGGGCTGCTACGAACTGCCAATCTTGGTTCATTTTATTAACTTGGTTGCCGAAGCCGTCGTCTTTTTTAGATATAACTTTTTCGATAGCTGTTTGGACTAAAGTCTTTTGAATTTCTTTAGTAGTCATGCCATCAACGAATTGCAACTTCGCATCCATTTCCAATTCTAGTGGATCACAAGAATCTAACCCCAAACATGCGAAGGCTATCATTCGTTTCGTTTTTTCAACGGACAACGGCTCGAAATGGCCATCCCGTTTCTTGATCATAATCTCCATTACTGTTCCCCTTGAGAGCAAAAAGTCATAAAACTGTTAATATAGTCGTATAAGCATATATAAGATTAGAATGAATTATATAAAATATCTTTAAGTTGAGTCTAATCAGAAAAATAAGAAAACTACTATATATGGTAGTTTTCTTATTTGGCTTATACATTATGTTACGATTATAGCGAAAAAAATCTATATATTCAATATTGACATTTGGAAATTTTTTAATATAGTTTTACAAAAAATGTCGATATGGCTGAAGATGCCTTAAATTACTAGCTTTCATAATTAATTATATAATACGCTAAAAATAATTCTTCGTGCGCTGTCTTGATATGCGTAGTAGGAGTGGATTAAGAGTTTGTATCCCGTGCCTTCTATAATGACTGAATCTGAAGCCGTTTTAGGAACAGTGAGAAATTTTTCATATATATGATGAACCTCGGTCACGCCATTTGGTAGAGATACCTCTAAATCAAGGCCTTCATTGATGAATCTAAAGTTGATAGATTCATAGGATGCTGTTGGTATGTCAGCTGTACTATCAGTAGGCTCACGTACTTCTAATTCGATGTTAGAAATGAATTTGTTATATCCTACAAGCGAAATAACATGAGGTTCTTCAACGGCCGTAAAGCTGATAAACTGAATATTTCGTTCCTTATATATTTCCGTTGCTCCTAGTTTTGAAGAATCCCCCTGTATAATCGTCCTGCCATAGTCTGTAAAATCAGGGTTAAATGTTTCTGTAATAGGCAAGTATACGTGCCATTGACCGTCAATTTTCGTATAGTTTGTAAACTCTCGATGGGATGTGTAACCGATAAAAGGCATTAAAAGGACTGCACCTAGGGCGAGCGCCATAATCGTTGTATGGATCGATGGAGTCAAACGCTTTACAAAGGAGTATACATTATGTGCTAAGAAGATTAGATTGAATGCGGCCACATAAATCGTATTGAGCCAGAGTACGGGCTCATTTATTACACGCTTGCCAATCAGGATTAAGCATAATATTGTAATCGTAATAAATAAGAAACATAGGATCTTTTGTGTCTTGCTGCTTTCGCTAGACCTGAAACTAGCCAAGTAAAATAGATAGAAAATGGCTACATACGGATAATATGTGTAAAGGAACCGTGCATCTTCACGGAGGCCTAAGAGGATCAATACCAAGTAGATATTAGCTAGAATACCTGTAATGATGGAAGCTTTTGGTAGTATGATTCCAAAAACAACATTATAGAATGTATTTGGTTCTGGCGGTCCATCAAGCTCCTCTTTATAAGTGCACAGCATGGACATACAGATAAAAATATTAATAGCGGCTAGTGCTTTAAAGATTAGATCTTCAAAGGTGAATGGTTTATCCAAAATGATGAAGAAGAACCATAAGGTCATGACTATGACTATATTGTACAGTGTTGATGTAACAATGGTGATACCAATCCGTTTTATGCGGTTGATGATTTCACCGATGTAGTGTTCACCAGGTGACGTAAAGTACAGCGCAATCATAGAGTATAGCCATAGGTATGATATGTTTTCTGTGGCCAACTCGATGCCTCGTATGTGATGGTACGTTTCGTGAATCGTATATAGACCAACGCTGATGCCTATACTTAATAAAGTATATATGATGGAGAACTTTCGATCTCGCATTATATATGTTTCCAGTATGACGATGAAGAAATACAACGTGTACAATCCAAGGTCTATATCAGAAAACCAATCTTGCTCAATATATAATGGTGTACATGAAAATACGGCGATTAATACTAGCAATATAGGTGACTGCGTTGCTAGGTCTCGCAGCGAAGACCATAAATGTTTAATTGCAGATTTCATAGATTCTCTCCCTCTATAAAAATAAATGACCCCTCTTATATGTAGTATACATGTTTTCTGGTGAAAGTCCTATGAGGTTTTACAGGCGTCTGAATATACATTACAATAACATTAAGAACTAGTATTTATAGAAAAGAGGTCGTTCACATGGAGTTCTCTTATTTTTTACCAGTACATATCCAATTTGGGTGGGATAAAGTCGACCGTGTTGCTGATTTTGTCAAGCCTTATGGCAAAAAGGCGCTCATCGTAACAGGGCGTACGAGTGCTAAAAAATCTGGACTATATGACCGTGTGACGGCAAAACTTGATGCGGCACATATCGAACATGTGCTGTTTGATCAAGTGGATGCGAACCCCTTAACGACGATTGCATTGGACGGTGCTGCTTTAGCTAAATCTGAAAGCTGTGATATGGTCATTGCCATTGGTGGGGGCTCCATCATGGACTGTGCAAAAGGCATTGCATTTATGGCCGTTAACGATGGTGACATTAACGACTATATCTTTAACCGTAAAACCAGTGATAAGGCGTTGCCTCTAATTGTAATTCCCACAACCTGTGGTACAGGTTCTGAAGGCAATGGTTTCGGGGTGCTTACGAACCCTGAAACGGGAGACAAGAAATCCTTGCGATGTAATGCCATCGTACCAAAGGTATCCATCGTAGATCCGGCAGTGATGGGCACAATGCCGCCACATGTACTGGCATCTGTGGGCTTTGATGCACTCTGTCATAATATTGAAGCATACACATCAAGAACGGCACAACCTTTTACAGATGCACTATCCCACTATGCAGTAACATTATTGGCTCAATATCTCGTGCCTTTATATAAACATGTGAAAGCAAAGGCTGAAAGCAAATCAGCTGTTTTCAACGAAACTCAACTTACAAAAGCTTGGGAGTCCGTTACATTGGCTAGCACAATTGGAGGCATGGTTATTAATACCGCCGGTGTAACACTTGCTCATGGCATGGAACATCCTGCTAGTGGGCTTAAGGATATTACTCACGGTGTAGGTCTTGCCGTTATCGAACCGATTGTAGTGGAATATACATGGAGTGCTAATCCCGATAAGTTTGCTACCTTGGCACGTATCTTTAACCATGGAGATGGATCCGAACTAGGTGAAGCACTGCGTTTAATTGTACATGAGTTAGACCTTACCACAAACCTTACAGAACTAGGCTTTACAAAAAAAGACATTCCTTGGCTTGTCGATAACGTGTATGTCGTAGCTACCGGCAATATTGCTAATACAGTGGCCGATGTGAGTCAGGAAGATATAGAAATGTTGTATAAGAAAATGTTCTAAGTATTGTCATGATAGGAGAGAGTTTTGTTTCAAGAATTTTATGGCCTATTAACGGTTATGCTATGCGTGTTGTTTGCAATCGTGGTAGCGCTATTTAACATAGCACCTATTACATACATGGTTTTTGGTATAGCTATAGTATTGAGTGTGTTACTGCAATATGGTCGCTTTAAGAAACGAACTATATCTGAAAGAGCCTATAATCGATTGGCTTGTGGTTTGTTTGTTGTCATAACCCTTTGTATATCTTGGCTCGTAGCTGATTGGCTTAAATATGATACTCAGACGACTCGTGATCAAACTGATGGTTTTGAGTTTAGTACGATGGATTGGAAACGTGGTTGGCCTGATAGTGATGAATTACCAGAAGGATTAAAGCGTCCTAGTGTACTTCCAGAAGGGATTATTAGAGCCTCAGCATCTGGTGATGACTTAGCTTGGGCGGGTGCATATCCTACGAAATATACCGTTTTAGAAGGGGACCCTGCAGTTATTGCACAGTATGAGAAAATTGCAAAGGCACAAGCTACTTATCAAGTACAAATCGATAAGCATGGTGTTTTACGTGATTTAAAAACGGGAGAACGAAAAACGTCAATATCTCATCCGAGTGAATATAATATTATTGAAAGTATAAATGAAGAGCCAATAAATCTACCTAAGCGAGATTTTGTTGAATGGTTGCGCTTTGCACCTAGAAAAGAAACAAAAACGGTGGTTAATCAAAGTACTAGCTCCGTTCGTAATCATAGACTATATGTATTTGTAGATAATGGTGATATAAAAAGGCCTCATTTTGTAGAACTGTTAATCAATGATGATGGGACTCGAGCTGTGTTTTATCAGTCGAATTAAAATACTTAAGACTTTTACAAATTCGATTGTGGAGAGTGTATATGCGACAGTGTTTAATGTATTTAAAGAATTTGTTTACTGAGCCTCCATATAGAAAAAGTATATGGTTCTTTATAATTCTTTGGGTACTAACATTTTTGTTTTCGGATGAGATATCATATTCTGGGTTATACTATCTGATTTTGTTAGTAGCTACGATTGTGTTATTGTTTGAAAAATGTGGAGTAATCGATAGTGAGAAAGCTATACGAAAAAGATTTTTAACATATTTTTATGTAATCTTTTTTCTGTGTATGCTTCCCACATTAGCTGTTAATTTAGCATTTTCTGCTATAGGGGTATCTCATTATGATACAAAACAGTGGCACTCTACATGGCCCTCATCTAAAGCGGGGTATATTCCGGCTCCATTACAAACACCTAAGTCTTTACCAGAGAGCTTGAAAGTGGTTTCTTCTGCTGAGGTAATTGGATTGGGTGGGAGTTATAGTTGCTTGGTATTAGATGGTGATGAAGCTACTATTTCACAGTATGAGGAAACTGTTAAATCTCATGCTTGGTATTCGTTTGTAAATGGCAGGAAAAATGATAGTACCTTTAAAGCACTTAATTCATTTACATATCCAAAGGATAGAAATTTATTAGTTAGTGACGTGAATGAATATTATGAGATTATTACCGTTCAACGACAAAACTGGAAATTATTTCCCTGGGTAATTGATGGTACACAGAGTATCGGTGATGATCCTAAGGAAGATTATTATTATAGTACTCGGATATCAGCTGAGAAATATATAGTATATGTTGTTTACCATAACTTTGATCATGATCAGCCTAGAGTCATTTACTTTATGTTTAATCCAGAGCGAACGCGAATGATTACTGTAGATATAGATATGTATCATTAGTTTTTATTAGAATGTCTATAAAAAATTGAAATAATACTTGAATATATTATAATGTGTTCAAATATTGGAATTGACAATTTTAAATCATATCTCTATAATGTGAATTAAAGAGAGACTCGGATATTCACTGTCCCAGCCCTAGGGCTGGGATTTCTTTTTTTAGTCTCTAGTAGTTTAGTTTGTAGAGAGGTGTTATTATGACAGATCAAAACGACAAGAATGTGGATGTCTTAGCGCAAGAGATTACCTTAAAAAGTCGTGGTCAAGGTAAATTGCGCCAGTTCATTTTATGGATGGGGGCACTCATCATTGGTGCTATCTTAGGATGGCAACATATTCCGGCTTTAAATGAGCTCTTTAATTTTATTGCAGCGATCTTTACCCGTTTGTTTCAATTTATCGCAATTCCAACCGTATCCTTAGCAGTAATTACTACATTATCCATGCTAGGTGCTAAAAAGGATACAGGTCGTATCTTTGGTCATGCCGTAGTGTATACTTTGCTAACCACGATTTGTGCGGCGGCTGTAGGACTTGGCTTATACCTTTGGATTGCACCAGGCAACTTGCCAATTGATGTAATCGGTGCTGGCGCATCTCAAGTACCAGAAAAACTCGGTACCGTTACCTATTACGATCATTTCTTATCCGTTATTCCAAATAATATCTTGCAACCTTACTTACAAGCTAATGTATTGTCCGTAATGTTCATCTCCGCATCCGTTGGTTTAGCCTTTGCTTTCATGCCACGCACAGAAAATCGTGAAGCGGTGTTGAAAGTGTTATTTGGTTTACAAGAGTTATTGTTCACGTTGATTAAAGCATTGCTTTATGTATTGCCAATCGGCATCCTTGCCTTTGCAGGTCAATTATCTGCACAAATCGAAGCAGGCGTCATTGTTGGTGCCTTAGGTAAATATACGGCTGTTGTTATTGGCGGTAACTTGATTCAATTCTTTATCGTAATTCCATTGTTCTTGTTATTCCGCGGTTTGAACCCTGTGGATGTATTCCGCAAAATGTCTCCAGCTGTAGCCGTTGCGTTGTTCACAAAATCTTCTGCAGCAACATTGCCTGTTACATTGGCATCTGCTGAGGATAATTTGAAAGCTCATCCTGCAGTAGCTCGTTTCGTATTGCCAATTTGTACAACTATTAATATGAATGGTTGCGCAGCTTTCATTCTTGTCACATCCTTATTCGTAATGCAAAATGCAGGAATGGAATTAACTATGGGCACAATGGTGGCTTGGTTATTTATTGCTGTTCTCGCTGCGATTGGTAATGCAGGCGTTCCAATGGGCTGTTATTTCTTAACCTTGTCCTTGATGAGTTCCATCGGTGCACCAATTGGTTTGCTTGGTATCATCTTGCCAATCTATACGATTATCGATATGATTGAAACCGCTGAAAACGTATGGTCTGATGCATCTGTATGTGCCATGGTTGACCATGACCTTCAAGGTAAATTGGACGACTCTAGTGGCGACGACATGCCTCAATTCCAAGGTGCTTAAATTCGTAGGTTAGATAGACTTAAGAAAATACTTAATTATATAACTCAAATAAAAGGTTATCCTGTAAGGGGATAACCTTTTTTATCTACTAGAGTGCTTGTAATTGTGTAATGATAATTTCGATTAGAAATATAGTTGTTAGAATACTAAATTTCAAAATTAAATTATACTTCTAAAAACTAATAATAGTCACATTACTAGATATGCATTTTATGTTATACTTTCAGATAGAATAATATCGAATTGATAGAAGGCTAGTTGGCACATTAGGTGCGGATTAGAGATTAGAATGAAAGATAAGTCAGTATTACCGATAGAGAAACAATTAAATAAATTTCTCCAACCAAAATGCCTTATCCCAGGTGGTCTTGGTTTATGGGAAATATATTTCCGTAAGATTTGCGCGGCTTGGGGCGAGATTAATGGTGAAATCCGACCACAGCATATCATATTTTCTGCTGATAATGGTTGTAATATGGAAGGTTATGTAGGCTATAACTACGAGGTGACACAAAAGCAATCTCGTAATATGTTACTCGGTGGTTCATCGGCGACACAATTTTGTAACTTTAACAATATTCCTTATGAGGTTGTAGATGTAGGAATTGCCTCAGATGATGGTATTGGTGTGAATCGCAAAGTAGCGAAGGGTACAAAGAATATTTTGAACCATCCTGCCATGGCTGAGGATGAATTTAATAGCGCCTTTCAAGCTGGATATGAACGGATTCAACATTATGTAGAACAAGGAATCAATCTGTTCTCCTTTGGTGAAATGGGCTTGGGTAATACAACAACCTCTGCTTGTGTTTTGTCTGCATTAACTGGAGCTAAGCCAACGGAAACCGTGGGCCCTGGTTCCTGGCCAGACAAACCAGAGCTGATGAAGCGTAAAATTGATTTTGTTCGGTCTGTTTTAGAGCATCATAAGAACAATATGGCTTCTGAACATGAGCCTGACCGAGTTCGTAAAATCGTAGCTCATGTTGGGGGCTTTGATATTGCCGCTATTCTTGGGGCGATGCTGGCTTGTGTAGATTTTGAAAAGCCTTTTGTTATTGACGGCTTTATAACATCTGTGGCAGCTGCTTGTGCAACGCACATAAACGCTCGTATTAAGGACTATGCATTGCCATCGCATTATTCTAAAGAAAAAGGTACGGAAATCGCTTTGGCTGAGGTGGGGATCACTCAAGACATGGTTCCTATTCAAGCACAAATGTCGATGGGAGAAGGCACGGGGGCCATCTTGATGGTTCAAATGCTAAAAACAACGCAGCATATGTTTGTAAATGTGGGCACCTTTGCAGAGCTGATGAAATTATAAGGAAGAAGAATGGAAATAAATAAATACTTTGATATACATTTTGAGCGAGCCGATGATGCAACCATTGCTAAAAGGTTGATAGGTGGGGCTAAGATTAAGGGACCTGCTTTGGTTATCCTGATCCTCTCCATGTTTATTGCCTCTATTGGGTTGAATATGAATAGTACGGCAGTTATTATTGGTGCTATGCTTATATCGCCGTTGATGGGACCTATTCTAGCAACTGGTTTTGGCTTCGCTACGCTTAATTTTACAGTTGTGAAAAGCGCTATTTTAAGATTATCCTTACAGATTACGATTGCTGTTTTGGCATCTACTTTATATTTTTATATTTCCCCCGTTCAGACGGCTACATCTGAACTATTAGCGCGTACAGAACCGAGTATTTTTGATGTATTTATTGCTATATTTGGTGGGTTAGCTGGGATTATTGGGCAAACGCGTAAGACCTTAGATAATGTTATACCAGGGGTCGCGATTGCAACTGCACTTATGCCACCACTATGTACGGCAGGGTATGGCCTTGCTAATGGAAATTGGAACTATTTCTTTGGGGCTGGCTATCTATTCTTTATAAATGCATTCTTCATCTTCTTTGCATCTTTTATTGTTTTAAAGGGTGTATATAGTTTGCCATTCCATAAACAAGCAGAAGAGCTTATTCGTCGTAATCAGCTAATATTTCTTGTGATTGGTTTTATTATGGCTATACCAAGTATTTATGCAGGCTATGATATGACCATCAAGTATTCTGAGTCAAATCATATAGAGCAGTTTATTAAGAACGATATTAATCAAGATGGACGTCGACAAGTGATTGATTATTCATTGGATCGAACGAATAAGCTAGTAGACTTAGTAGTTATAGGAGCTCCTGTGAATTCAGAAGAGCAAGCCCAGTTGGATGACAAGTTACAGAAGGATGAGTACTTGCAGCCTTATACATTGCGATTTGTTAATAGCGTAGATGAGAATAAATCTACTATGGATAAGACGAACTTAAATAAATCTTCGGAAAATCTTGAAAAATATAAAAATTTGAGTAATCTGTACCAGCCGACTTATCAACTAGTAAGTGAAACTATAAACACAATGAAAACGACAGAAGCTGAAGCAAAGGCGTTATTCCCGTTTGTAAGCAAAGTGGAAGGCATGCCTTTGATAGATAATCTTGAACAGGCTAAAGCGAGCCGTTATATAGTGATTATTCGTACCACGTCTAGTGTATCTGATGTAGACTCGAAACGAATAAAAGCTTGGTTGGAGGCTAAGTTATCAGCACCTGTAACTATTTCTATTGAGCAAACAACGTCAACTTTATAATTTGATCTTTTTGATTTTGATTAGATTGTTTATTATATAGAGCGACATTTATAACGGTACTAAGTTTGATTTTAGCTATTAGGTATATTACCTAGTAGTACGGGAAATTATCTTAGTACCGTTTTTATTTGCTTGGTATAGTTAAACGTTATTATTTTATCCTTGCTATAGATTTTAGTTATAAAGATTAATATATAAAATCTATTATACAAGTAGGATTTAAATTGCTATACTTACAACATCGAAATTATTAAATAATTGAATGTAGATACATGAATAAGAATATATAAATTTATTACAATATCTACGTGTGTTGTATACGCGTGAGTCCTCGTCAATAGATGTAGGTGTTCATCGTAGATAGGAGGATTACATGAAAAAATGGTTAGCATTAGCAGCGATGGCCGTATTAGGCGCGTCCTTATTGATTAGTGGTTGTGGCTCTTCCACAACCAATGAAAGTTCCAGCAATGCTGGTAGCTCTAAAGCAGAGGTGTTAAAAGTGGCAGCGAACCCTGTACCTCATGCTGAAATCTTAAATCAAATCAAGCCTTTATTGGCTAAGGAAGGTGTAGATCTTCAAATCATTGAATTTACAGACTACATTCAACCAAACATGGCATTATCTAGCCATGAAGTAGATGCAAACTTCTTTGCTAACGTGCCTTACCAAAATAACTTCAATAAAGATCATGGTACAAACTTCGTAAGTTTTGCACCAGTTCACATCGAACCATTGGCTATTTACTCTCAAAAAATTAAAGATTTGAAAGATTTGCCAAATGGCGCAAAAGTAGCGATTCCATCTGATCCAACAAACAGTGCTCGTGCACTTTTATTGTTGCAAAGTGCAGGTCTTGTAACTTTGAAAGACCCAACTGGTTTGACTAACACACCATTTGATGTGACTAGCAACCCTAAAAATATCCAAATTACAGAGTTAGAGGCAGCTCAAATTCCTCGTTCCATTCAAGACTTAGACGCAGCTGTAATTAATGCTAACTATGCATTGCCAGCAGGTCTTAATCCTACAAAAGATGGTTTATTCGTAGAAAAAGCGGATTCTCCATATGCAAATCTTCTTTCCGTAAACCCTGGTGATGAAAATAAACCAGCTATTCAAAAATTAGCTAAAGCATTACAATCTCCAGAAGTTAAGAAGTTCATTGAAGAACATTACAAAGGGGCTATTATCCCAGCGTTCTAATCAACTGATTTGTTAATAACATAATGTATTTCACAAAGCATCTCCTCAGATTAACTTTATTGATACGAATAAGACGTACTGTTTTATGAACTAACCCCAAAATTGGAATCAATTTTGGGGTTAGTTTCTTATAAATTACATTTTGTCTAATGCAATTAATACATTTGATTTGACCTGTTATGTTGCAAAAGATACGTTACTTTTCATTGTAAAATGGTATAATATTTTTTACATCCTATTATATATATGACTTTGAAATTCAAATCTTAACATATTTTCTATAACATTTTAGATATAGAAATAACTTAGATTTTAACTGCTATTGTTGTATAATAAAGATAGGATATTTAAAAATTTAGATATTTTGGTGAAAGTATTATATCCTTATCTAATTTAATTATTTATTTTAGATGCTTAGTACAGTATATATGTTGTACATATTACATGTGAGACTTTCACAAAATAAGTATGGTCACTTAGGTGGTTATACGGTCGTTAAAAAGAGAGGTATTTATGCAGCACATGCTACGCATGGGGATTGACGTGGGGTCTACAACGGTTAAAGTTGTATTATTGGACGAACACGATAATTATTTGTATAAAAAGTACATACGCCATTATGCAAACATATTGGACACCGTATATACTTTGCTACAAGAGGCTCAAGTAGGTCATGAAGATGCTCTTGTTCATGTATGTATTACTGGTTCTGGTGGGATGGCTATGGCCGAAAAGGTGCGCATCCCATTCGTACAAGAGGTGATTGCTGAAACGCGAGCTGTAAAAGCCCTCTATCCAGAGACAGACGTTATCATCGAACTTGGTGGTGAAGATGCGAAGGTTACGTATTTAGGTCAAACTGCAGAACACCGTATGAATGGTTCCTGTGCTGGTGGTACGGGTGCTTTTATCGACCAAATGGCGACCTTATTGCAGACAGATGCATCTGGTCTTAACCAATTAGCCATGAATGCTGATACGATTTATCCAATTGCGGCACGTTGTGGCGTATTTGCTAAAACAGATGTACAAGCTTTGTTAAATCAAGGCGCATCTCATGAAAATATTGCAAAATCCGTATTCCAAGCAATTGTAAACCAAACGATTGCTGGCCTTGCCTGCGGACATAAAATCGAAGGTAATGTAGCATTCCTTGGCGGTCCATTGACATTCTTATCCGAGTTGCGCCAATGCTTCTGCGATACTTTAGAGTTGGATGAAGCGCATCGCATTATCCCTGAGAATGGTGAGTTGTTCATTGCTTTAGGGGCGGCATTGATGAAAGATGAGTGCCGTGAGATCACTGTTGGTCAATTGACAAAGGAAATCGGTGCACTTATCGGTATTCCTATGGAAGCTACAGACCGTGTCGATCCGCTATTTAAGAATGAACAAGAATTAGAAGAATTTCGTGCTCGTCACGCTAAGGCGGTAACGCCAAAGGCGAATATTGAGGATGCTCAAGGTCCTTGCTATCTTGGTATTGATGCTGGTTCTACTACGCTAAAGGTAGTACTCATTAATAGCAATAAGGAAATTATCTTCTCCCACTATGGTCCTAACCACGGTAAACCATTAGAAAAATCTCGTGAAATTATTGAGCAAATTTATACATTATTGCCTAAAGGTGCTTATATTGCACACTCTGGCGTAACTGGCTACGGTGAGGCCTTTCTTAAACGCGCCCTCGGCATCGATATTGGTGAAGTAGAAACGATGGCTCACTATCGTGCGGCCCGATTCTTCTGCCCTGATGTGTCCTTTATTTTGGATATTGGCGGTCAAGATATGAAATGCTGTAAGGTTCGTGATGGGTATATCGAAGATATCGTGTTGAACGAAGCTTGCTCCTCTGGTTGCGGCTCTTTTATTGATACATTTGCATCCGGTCTACGAATTCCAATCGATCAATTCGCAAAAGAAGGGTTATTGGCGCCTATGCCAATCGACTTAGGCTCTCGTTGTACCGTATTTATGAACTCTAAGGTTAAGCAGGCTCAAAAAGAAGGTGCTACGGTACAAGATATCGCGGCAGGTCTTGCTTATTCTGTAATTAAAAATGCCCTTTATAAGGTTCTTAAGGTGAAAGACCCTAAAGAATTAGGCGATCATATCGTTGTACAAGGTGGTACGTTCTATAACGAATCCGTTTTGCGTGCCTTTGAGAAATTGATGGGCGTAGAGGTGATTCGCCCTGACGTATCTGGATTGATGGGTGCATACGGTATGGCTCTTCTTGCAGCGGAAACGGCGGAAGAGTTACAAAAGGGTGAAAGTACATTGCTAGATAGTGAAGGCCTTAATTCTTTACAAGTATCTACGACAATGCGCAATTGTGGCCTTTGCCCAAATAACTGCATGCTTACTATCAACGCTTTCTCCGATGGTCGTACGTACGTAACGGGCAACCGTTGTGACCGCGGTGCTGGCGATATGATCCAAGAGAAGCGTAAGCCAGTTCCTAACTTGGTAGATGTAAAATTACGTCGTTACTTTGATTACTACTTGAAGAAAAACATTCCAGAGTTTGAAGGTAAAATGCGTGTAGGTATTCCTCGCGTTCTCAACATGTATGAGGACTTCCCATTCTGGTTTACATTCTTCAATAGCTTGGGTTATGAAGTAATCCTTTCAGATTATACAACTAAGGATCAATACAATAAGGCTATCGATACGATTCCATCTGATACGGCTTGCTATCCTGCAAAAGCTGTACATGGTCATATTCGAGACTTAGCGAATGCACAGGTAGACTTTATTTGGTACCCTTGTATTCAACATGGCCCTAAGGAATTTAGCCGCGACAATAATTACCATTGTCCAATGGTTATTTCCTATCCAGAACTTATCAAAAATAATATGCAAGAGGTTTTGGGCGATACTCCGTTCCACGCCCCATTCTTGCCGCTAGCTGATAAAAAATCCCTTGTTCCGGCCCTTGTGAAAGCATTGGATTTCTTAGGCTTAAAGAAGAAGGATATTACTAAGGCTGTAGACCTCGCTTGGGAAGAGCAGGAAAACTGTAAAGCGTCTTACCGTGAAACGACAAAGAAAACTGTATCTCGCCTCGTGGCAGAACAAATTCCGACAATCGTATTGGCTGGTCGTCCATATCATTTGGACTCCGGTATTAACCACGGTATTCCTGAACTTATCACATCTCTTGGCATGGCTGTTCTTACAGAAGATGGTGTTGCACCATTAGGCAATGAAATCAAGCATTTGCGTGTTGTAGACCAATGGTCCTACCATAGTCGCCTATATCGTGCCGCTGAATTTGTAAGTAGAACTGAAGGATTCCAAATTGTAGAACTCAACTCCTTTGGTTGTGGCCTCGATTCCATCGTAGCAGATCAGGTAAAAGATATACTTTCAGCAAATCACAAAATCCACACCTTGCTCAAAATCGATGAAGGTACAAACCTTGGAGCCGTGACAATCCGTTTGCGTTCCTTGCAATCTGTAATGGAACGTAGCTTGCGTCGTCATCATAATCCTGAGGCACCGGAAGAAGTAGTGGTAGAGAAATTACCAACTTACGATTACAATCGAGTTGTCTTCACAGAAGAAATGCGTAAGACATATAAAATCTTGGTGCCACAAATGTCACCATTACATTTCAGCCTTTTGGAGCCTGTACTTCAACATGAAGGTTACAACTTTGAAATGTTGCCAGCTCCAACACGTGACGATATTGAAGTGGGCTTGAAATATATCAATAATGATGCATGTTACCCAGCGATTATCGTTGTAGGTCAGCTCATGTCCGCACTGTTATCCGGTAAATATGATGTAGATAAGACGGCTGTTATCATCTCTCAAACTGGTGGTGGTTGTCGTGCTACAAACTACATCGGTTACTTACGTAAAGCATTAATTGATGCGGGTATGAAACAAGTACCAATCCTATCTCTCAATGCGAGTGATATGGAACGTCAACCAGGCTTTAAGTTGACAAAAGGCTTCTTGCATCGCATGATTCAAGCCGTTGTATACGGTGATGCGCTCATGCAATGTGTTCTTGCCACACGTCCATACGAAACAAATCCTGGCTCTACTGATGCACTATGTGATTACTGGATTAAAAAATTACGTGATAATATTACATCTGCCAGCCTTCGACAATATAATAAGTACATCAAAGAAATCATCCATGATTTTGATAACTTACCAGTTAATAAAGATGTACAAAAACCTCGTGTTGGCGTCGTAGGGGAAATTTACGTTAAATTCCATCCAAGTGCTAACAATCATATTAATGAGCTTATCGAAAAGGAAGGCGGCGAGGTTGTTACATCTGGCTTGCTAGATTTTTTTTTGTATTGTGCAATGGATAGCACATACCGTGCTAAGCACCTTGATGGTACATGGCTATCTGGCTTCTTTGGTACATTGGCTCGTGAAGCCCTTGAGCTCTACCGCTTGCCATATGCAAAAGCCGTAGCAGCGTCAAAACACTTTGACCCGCTACAACGTATGACAGAAGTAGCAAAAGAAGCAGCCCAATTCATCGGACTTGGTAATCAATGTGGTGAAGGTTGGTTCCTCACAGGTGATATGATTGACCTTATCGAAAAAGGGGCCAAACAAATCGTATGTTTACAACCATTTGGATGTTTACCAAACCACGTAACAGGTAAAGGCATGGTAAAAACACTATCCGCTGCATACCCAGACGTGCGAATTGCAGCTATCGACTACGATCCAGGCTCCAGTGCGGTGAACCAAGCAAACCGATTGAAACTACTACTATCGACAATGTTCGAGTAAGTAGTTAGTGTATTGCGAATTTTTGCTAAACTAATAGTTGTGTAACTCGATGGAGCTACTGTAAATAAGTGATAAGGTCCCTTACATTTTATAATGGGGCCCGAATACAACTGCATATTACTAGTATAGAAAAAATACAGCCCTCTCTTGGCTCAGTACGTTACTACGTTCCGTAAAATCGCTGCAGAGAGGGCTGTATTCTTTTCTATATACGCTAATTATGAAGATGTCCCATTATAAAATGTAAATGATTCAATCTACTGTATATCTAATAGCTCCATCGTTTTTTTATCTCATTATTCACAAAAAATTCGCAATACATCTAACGGAAAAAGAAGAGAGAGGGCTGTGTTTTTTTCTATAAACGCTCGCTATGAAGATGTCCCATTGAAAATATAACTGGATAGAGGAGGGGGAGAAATGTGGAGATGTGCCTATGGCACATCTCCTTTCTCCTACAATCAGTTGTGTAGGTGGTTTTCGTTATTATGCCTAGGTGTTTGTAGAGTTAAAGAATTAATCTATTTTGAAATATGCTTGTAAAGTCCCGCAATGGGACGCCTTCACAGGTAGTGTTAATATAAATAAGATACCCCTTTACGAAGCGATTTTACGAAGTACTGAGCAAGGAAAGGGGTATCTTATTTATATACTAATATTATTCTGTTGTAGTCGGGCCCCATTGTGGGGCTTATACAAATGTGTAAAAGAGATTAATCTTTTTCTACCAAACCATATAGGCATAATAAGGAAAGCGCTGAACATACTAGCATTGTAGTCCCCATGGGAATCCCTGTATATTCCCCACCAATACCAACTAATGGAGATACGATTCCTGCAGAGAACATGCTAGCAAAGCCAAGTACTGCAGAGGCACTTCCAGCCATTTTACCGTATTTAGCCATTGCCATAGAGAAAGAGGCAGAGCCAAATAGGGATACTGTACATACGGTAAAGAATAGAATGGCCGTTACAGGAATAAGTGGCCATTCGAAAAGCATAGCTATTAAGAATAGCAAGGAGCCGATTGTTAGTTGCCAGAGGGCAAATGTTAGTAATTGTCGAACTGTGATTACATTACTTAATCTAGCGCTTATGGCACTAGCTAAGATAATACCACAGCTATTGATACCAAAGAGATAGCTAAATTCTTGTGCAGATAGTTGGAAGATGTTTTGGTATACAAAGGATGAACCTGAGATATACGCAAAGAATCCACCAAAAGCAAAGAATTGGATTAGTGTTTGCCCAAGGAATCGCTTATCTTTAATAAGCGTAATGTAGTTCTTTGTAGCAGTTGCAACGCCACCTGTAACGCGTTTTTCTTTAGGTAAGCTTTCACGGAAGAGAAGAGATCCCGCTAATAGAATAGCAGAAAATATTGCTAAAATAACGAAGATAACGCGCCATGTAGTGAATAGTAATAATTGACCGCCGATGAGCGGAGCGATTACTGGCGCCAAACCGTTAACCATCATGAGCAATGCAAAGAGTTTAGTCAATTCTTGACCAAATGCAAAATCTCGAGCGATGGCCTTAGCAATTACAACGCCCACAGATCCTGTTAAACCTTGTAGAAATCTTCCGAGTAAAAGTATTTCAATGCTTGGTGCATAAGCACAGATTATGCTAGAGATAACGCAAAGTAAGTTGCCTGTTATAAGAGGCAACTTGCGGCCCATAGTATCACTAATAGGACCTCCAAATAATTGACCTAATGCAACACCAAAAGTCATCACACCAATGGTCATTTGAATATTTGATGCAGATGTATTTAGTTCACTAGGCATAATTGGTAATGCTGGTAAATATAAATCTGTTGCAAGTGGTGTGATGGCTGTCAACAGACCAAGGAATACTACTAAGATGAAAGAGACCTTAGCAGAATTTTCTTGAGTCATAAAACCCTCCTATACTAAAGTGAGAAAAATAAAAGTCTGCGAATCGCACTTCGCAGACTGCATTTAATTTTTTCTATTTGATACGATGTATTTTACCATGATTGAGAAAAAATATCTATATGAAATATTGAGTTTGCTATATCTCTATTTATAGATTACAATTAGTATATTAATTATATCTAAAAATATCAATGTGTTTATTGGCGATGGGAGAATTATATGAAATATTAACTAAAAGGTTTTGTGTTAGCTGCAATAGTAGTAATCGGGACAGCTACGGTTTCATCTGTAGAAGCAATATCATTAAACCATGTTATATGTAGTATTCTCATATGTGGCAACAAAAAAGAACAGCTCGTGAAGAGCTGTTCTTTTTTTGTTACCAGTTCTTAGAAGAAAAAGTGGTGAATTTCATGGATGAAATGTTGACCGAAGAAGGAAATACAACCGTGCATTACGATGAATACAATGAAGTATTTGAAGGCACTGTTCATGATAACGCTTGCTTCGATTTCATGTTCTAGTTTATGAGCTTCTTCAGCACTGATTTCTTTGTGGTTTTCTAGGTATGCTTTCAAAGCAGGCCCTACGGCACCAATAGAAATCGCGATGGATTGTGGGGACAACATTTTGCCGATACCAGCTGCACCGGAGTTAACTGCTGCCAACCAGAAACCAAGGTCTTCGAAGTTTGTAGGATCTAAGCCTTGGGCTGCAGCAATTTGAAGTGGGCCAAACAATACGTTGGAGTTTGTACCAGAACCAGTCAAGAAGGCACCTAACGCACCTACGATAGGTGCGAATAGAGGGTACAATGTACCTGTACCAGCAACCATTGCTTTTGCAATATCTGCAGTCATACCAGAGTAAGTCATCAATTTAGCTGTCATAACAACTGTGATGATTGTAAGGTATGTGAATTTCAAGTTTTTAACTGTGCTACCCAATGTACCGAAGATTTCGCCAGCTTTTGCTTTTTGGATGAAACCACCAACAATACCAGCGATAAAAATCATAATACCAGGAGTTGCAATCCATACGAATGTGTAAGGTTTTGCACCAGCACCTTGATAAATAGGTACAGATGTTTTAATGGACGCAAGAGGACCATTAATTGCAGGGAACAATTTAGAAGTTAATAACAATAATACGAAGATTAAGATGAATGGCATTGCAGCTACAAGGCCTTCGCCACCAGAAACTTTAGGGACTTCGCCAGTTTGTTTAACTGCGTATTTAGGATCATTAGGAGGCATGATTTTTGCACAACCAATGATAACTGCCATGATAACGATGGATGCAGAAATTACGGATAATTCTGGACCCATTACAGCGTTGATTACAGTTTCAGGAACTGCTAATGCTAAACCAGAAAGTAATGTTACAAGGAATACGCCTTTTAACGCTTTAATACCGCCACCAATAATCATAACAACAAAGAATGGAGCGATAAGGTTAAGCAAGAACAATTGTACGGAAATGAATGTACCTAAATGGCTTGGATCAAGGTTTGTTAAGGATGCCAATGTAGTTGTTGGAATCCCGATAGAACCAAATGTTGTTGGTACGGAGTTTGCAACGAGACATGCGATGATAGATTTAAGTGGGTCAAAACCTACGGCAACCATCATAGCTGCAGGAATTGCAACGGCAGTACCGAAGCCAGCCATACCTTCCATGAAGGCACCAAAGCCCCATGCAAGTAGTAATGCAAGTACACGAGTATCAGATGTTACAGAAGAAAGCATGGTTTTAATAGTTTCCATTGCTTTCGTATGTACTACCAAGTTATAAACGAAGATAGCAGCTGTAATAACTAATAGGATTGGCCAGATTGCCAATGCGGCACCTTCAAGGGCACCAGTGACCATAATAAATGGGTCAGCTTGGAATGCTGTAATAGCGATAATGAAAGAACCAATCGCAGCAACACTTGTTGCTTGCCATGCAGGTAATTTCAAGATGGATAACGCTACAATCAACCAAATGATTGGAGATAGCGCTAATAGAACGGTGATAGCACTCATTTCTAAAATCATCCTTTCAAGAAAAATAAAAATATATGCTCAACAGGACGATGTAGCTTAATCAATTAAATTGATGAGTAAATCGCTATTGTATTAAGTTGTAAAAGTTCAGTTAAAATAAAAGATTACAATAAAATAACAGATATACTTATCATAAAAATTGATATAGTACATAAAATTTTTTAACCTCATAGGCTATGAGGTTAAAAACATAAGAGAGGGGACATAAACAGTGTTTATGTCCCCTTCTGTACTAACTACAAGTCCTTGTTAGGGCCATTACTAAATTTAGGTATTAGTAGTTACCTTTGAACATTGTAGCAGGAGCTTCTGGTACATAATCGCCGAAGTAGGATTTGAAGTCTAAACCTAATTCATTGCAAAGGTCTTGAACTTCAAGCATTGTACCGTTAAGTACAGGGATGCCTTCAGCTTTAACTTTAGCAACAGATTCATGTTCTTTTTCACCATGAGTGTAGATACGGTCTTGACCTTGTGCTTTAGGAGCTTCACGTAATTCTTGTAAGAATTGGGAGAAGTGTTTTTTGATTTCCGCAGGGTCACCGAAGAATTCAGGGTTGATAGCCATGAAGCCGTGGCAGATATTGGATTTACCGCCAACCATACATTTGTTGGAAGTACCGCCTTGGGACAAGATAGAGGAGAATAATTCAGCAATCATGCCGTTACCATAACCTTTGTGGCCCCCAAGAACTTCTGTAGCACCACCTAAAGGAAGGATACCGCCGCCTTCATGACGGGAGATGTTGCCCAATACTTCAGCTGCATCAGTGGAAGGAACGCCGTCTTTATTAACAGCCCAACCATCTGGAGTAGCTTTGCCCATTTTATTGTACATTTCGAGTTTACCGCGAGTTACAACAGTAGTGGAGCAGTCGAAGAAGAAGTCAACAGGATCAGCTGGTACAGTCCAAGCGATAGGGTTAGAACCAAGCATAGCTTTACGAGCATATGTAGGAACCATGATTGCTTCGGAGTTTGTACAAGAGAAACCGATTAAGCCTTGGTCGGATGCCATTTTAGCATAGTAACCGGCGATACCGTAGTGGTTGGAGTTACGTACGGATACGATACCAACACCGGATTTTTTAGCTTTTTCGATAGCCATTTCCATAGCTTTATGACCCAATAATTGACCCATGCCGTCATGACCGTCGATAACTGCAGAAATTGGAGTTTCTTTTACGATTTCAGGTTTAGCGTCGATTTTAATCAAGCCATTAGTGATACCTTTATGGTAACGAACCATACGTTGCATACCATGGCTTTGAATACCGAACAAGTCAGAAGTCAAAAGTACGTCTTGGATGATGTCAGCTTCTTTTTCGGAGAAACCAAATTTTTGGAAAGCGTCCATGCTCAATTTTTTTAGTGTTTCATAAGGGAATAACACAGTGTTTTTTGCGTCTGCCATCGTTAAAACCTCTTTTCAGAAAATATGTACCTGATATAGCTACTTCACATTAGATAACCATGAATTCAAAATGATTTCTTGTGAGTTCTATATCCTCTCAAATGACACTGTCAGTATAGCACAGAAACAAGTGAGATTGAATAGTCTTACAGTCTGAACGACATTACTAAATACGCATACGTACCGGTGATTTTTGTCACATAATCTATACGACACTATTAAAATGTCTGATTATACCTAAAACTATATGGTTATGACTTTTAGTAATGATTACATGATTTTTTTGAAGAATTTTGGTATTTTTATAGAACTTATTAGTATATCTGTTTAGGCATTGGACAAGAATGATAATGGATAGATATCGATAAAACTTGAAATGTCTAACTATATATATCAAAATAAATGATGAGGTCATAAATGTAATGTGATAATCGAATGCATTGATATACATAAAATAATCATTTCTAAAACCTTTTTAATTCAGAAGATGTGCAAAAGGTTATACTTATACGAGTCATACTATAATATAATATAAATATACATCCTATAGTTTATACAATTTATAAGCGAGGTGCTTATCATGAAAGAATATAAATCTGTATGCCCATACGATTGTCCCGATGCATGCGGTCTCATTGTATCAGTCGATAATAATAAAGTAATATCTGTTCGAGGGGATAGAGCACATGCTTTCACAAGAGGTACACTATGCCCTAAGATGGCACATTATGAAAAGGTAATCCATTCTCCATTGCGCTTGAAGTCCCCTATGAAGCGTGTCGGTAAAAAGGGAATTGGTGAAGATCAGTACACTCGTATTAGTTGGGATGAAGCCCTTGATGCAATTGTCAATAATTTCAAAGAAACTATTGATACTTATGGCAGTGAAAGTATTTTGCGTTACTCTTATGCAGGAACAATGGGGGTTATTCAGAGTCCTGCAGCAGATTATTTTTTCCGTTGTATTGGTGCTACAGACCAAGATCGAGGTATTTGCTCTCCTGCTAAACAAGCGGGGTTCCGTTCTGTTTACGGTGATACCTTAGCGATTAAACCACAAGAGGCGCAACATAGTGATCTTATCGTCTTGTGGGGGATAAATGCGACAGCCACAGATGTTCATATTTTACATGATGTGAACATTGCGAAAAAGAAGGGGGCTCGCGTTTGGATTATCGACACTCATAAAACTTATACTTTTAGCCAAGCTCATGAACATATTTACGTTAAACCAGGAAGTGATGGGGCACTAGCTTTAGGGATGCTCCATATCATTCATCGTGATGGCTTGGCAGATATAGATTTTATTAAGAAGCATGTCCAAGGCTACGATGAGTTGGTAAAAGAGGTGTTGCTTGACTTTACGCCGGGAAAAGCGGCTGAAATTTGCGGTGTTTCTGTGGAGCGGATGACTGAGTTTGCTCATGCTTATGCAAAGTCAAAAGCGCCGTTTATTCGTCTCGGCAGTGGACTATCTCGATATGGCAATGGTGCTATGACATGCCGTGCTATTAATGCCTTGCCTGCTGTGGTTGGAGCATGGCAATATCCTGGGGGTGGATTGTTGTCGAGTGCTAGTGGTAGTAAATTTATTGGCAAAGATGTGATGCAACAGGCTCATGTTCATGCGCCAGCTAAACGATTGATGCCTATGATTAAACTGGGTGAAATGCTTATAAACCCTGAAGGAACTAAAGTTCATAGTTTATATATCTTCTCTTCAAATCCGGCTATCACAGCTCCTGACCAGAATGTTGTACGTAGAGGGTTGATGCGCGATGAC
This sequence comes from Veillonella sp. S13054-11, assembly GCF_002959795.1. Classification (NCBI taxonomy): domain Bacteria; kingdom Bacillati; phylum Bacillota; class Negativicutes; order Veillonellales; family Veillonellaceae; genus Veillonella; species Veillonella sp. S13054-11. The sequence continues at coordinate 31,663 of NZ_PPCY01000008.1, read as the reverse complement.
TTATTCACTGTGGTACATGAGCGTTTCTTTACGGATACTTGTAAGTATGCTGATATTATTTTACCAGCCACAACATCTGTGGAGCATGATGATATTTATAATTCTTATGGTCATTACACAATTGGGACGGGTTACAAATTGATTGAGCCAATTGGTGAATCTCGTTCCAACTGGCAAGTTATTGCTGAGTTAGCAAAACGCATGGGGTTGGAGGATGATTTTTTTGACCTTAGTGAAAAAGATCTTATTGAACAAATTGTGCGGACTTCGAGTCGTATATCCAAGAGGGACCAAGAGTTGATTTTAAATGGTGAGCCTGTGGAGATGACGGTACCTGAGAGTTATAAGATGGATTTCAAAACACCGTCTGGAAAAATTGAATTATATAATCCGCAGGATGTAGAACCATTAATTCGGTATATGCCTCCATATGGTGATAATGCACCGTTTTGGCTTATAAATGGTAATGATATTCGAATTTTGGACTCTAGCTTCTGCGAATTAGACTTTAATGATCCTGAGTTGATGAAACTTCGCATCCATCCAGAAGATGCAAAAATGTATAACATAAACGATGGTGCTGAGGTAGAAATCTATAACGATCGTGGCAGTGTAAAAATTAAAGCATACTACGACGATGAAGTACAGAGAGGGACATTGGTAACACTAGGTGTATGGTGGCAATCTCAATCGAGTGATCCTCACGTGGCAATCAATGCGCTTACCGCAGCTCGTCCTACCGATCAGGGATGGGGGAGCACCTTTTATGATGTACAAGTTCATATAAGAAATCTTTTGTAGTGAATGACCAATTAATAGTCTGTAATGATTACTGTAAAATAGGAATTTATCTACTTATTTCTATAAGTAAAAGTTAAAGTCTGTTACTTATGGGAATAACTCTATACGGATATAGAATAGTGAGGATATTTTTCTTGTATACCCAAGCCCCTTTAGATTATAATAGTAATATTATTTTTATATAACCTAAAGGGGGTTACATTTATGAATGGTAACGATAATCTGTCGACCCGTGCTTATCTGGCTATAGGCATGATGTTATTTGCTCTATTCTTTGGGGCAGGGAACTTGATCTTCCCAGCGGCCTTAGGTCAACAAGCTGGTGATAATGTCGGTTGGGCATTGCTCGGTTTCGTATTAACTGGTGTAGGACTTCCACTCTTAGGGGTTGCAGCTATGGGTTACTCTTCCTGTAAAGATGTTGAAGAACTTGCAAGTCGTGTGCATCCGATTTATGGCTTGTTGTACACAATTTCTTTATACTTGAGTATTGGTCCAATGTTTGCGACGCCGCGTACTGGTACTGTAGCTTATGAAATCGCAATTAAACCTTTTGCTGAAGGTTTAAGCATGAATATGAATATGGAACCAATTTTCTTGGCATTATTCTTTGGTATTTCTTTGTGGTTATCTATTAGTCCGCAAAAACTTGTTAACCGTATCGGTAATATTTTGACACCAGCTTTACTACTTGTAATTTTGTTGTTGATTGTTAAATCCTTTATTACTCCACTTGGTGGGTATGCGGTACCACAACCGGCATATGGTGATGCACCAACGGCTGTGTTACAAGGCTTCTTAGATGGCTACAATACAATGGATGCCTTAGCTTCCGTAGTATTTGCTATTCTTGTAATCGATTTTGTACGCCTCAGTGGTGCTACATCTCGTGCTGTGATTACAAAAACAGTAATGGAGGTAGGTGCAATTGCGGTAGGCCTTCTTGGTATCGTGTATGTATTTATCGCTAATATCGGTGCTACAAGTGTTGAACGCTTTGGTTTGTTCGAGACAGGGGCTCCTGTATTGTCCGTAAGTGCTAACTATTTGTTTGGTGAGTTCGGTCAAATCATCTTGGCTATCATCGTTCTGCTAGCTTGCTTGTCTACAAGTATTGGCCTTATCACTTCTTGCGGTACGTATTTCCACAAGCTGACACCAAAGATTAGCTACAAATTATATGTAGTAATTTTCTCTCTAGCGGCGTTTGTCCTCAGTATGTTTGGCTTGAAAACAATCATCAGTGCAGCAATCCCTGTGTTGATGCTCTTGTATCCGTTGACTATCGTAATCATTTTGTTGGCACTTCTTCATAATGTGTTTGGTGGTCGTCGTTGCGTATATGCATGGACTATGGCTTTCACAATGATCTCTGCCCTCATGACTGGTCTTGAAACTGCAGGTATTGCACCTACAGCTTTGGAACAGCTCTTTGCTCAATATATTCCATTCCAAAGTGCTGGTATGGGATGGGTGAGCTTTGCGGTATTAGGCTTCGTTGTAGGCCTTATCCATAAAGGTCTTGCTTCCGATAATAAGTAATAAAGATAAAGGCTCTATGCTTTCATTTTGTGAGAGTATAGAGCCTTTTTATGTTTTGATTGTTGTCATATAAAATTGATTTTGTGTGTAGAAGTTTCTATAATAAGGATAAATAAGGATATAAATGATAAAAGAAGGAAGGAAATTTTATGCGTAGTACTCATTGTTTACCTAGTTATAGTTTTGGAGGTCATGATGTATTTGACGCTATTCCAAAGTTTACAAAATTATATGGCAAGTCTGTAGCTATCATCGGTGGCGAAACAGCTCTTTCTAAAGCTTTGCCACACATTCGTCCCGTGCTTGATAAAGCGGGGATTAAGGTGCTAGATATTATCCACTTTGGTGGAGAGTGTACTTTTGCTCGAGGCAAGGAAATTGCACAAATGGCATCTGTAAAAGATGCGGACTTTTTGTTTGCTGTTGGTGGTGGTAAGGCCATGGATACAGTAAAAGTAGTAGCTATAGAGTTAGATGATAAACCATTCTTTACAATTCCAACCATTGCATCTACTTGTGCGGCAACGTCAGAAGTGGCAGCTGTATACACGGCAGATCATACTTTTGATGACGTAGCTTTTGTAAATCATCCTCCTGTGCACTGCTTTATTGATGCTGATATTCTCGTAGAAGCACCAAGCCGTTACTTGTGGGCAGGAATGGGAGATACTATTGCAAAACACTATGAAACTCATCTTTCTGCTCGCAATCGCGAGCAAGACTATAATACTCAGTTAGGCCTTACTCTAGCTTCTATGTGTAGTGAACCAATTTTAGCACATGGTATACAAGCCTATAAAGATAGTCAAGCTAATAAACGTAGTGATGCCTTTGATACCATTGCTATGACTGTTATCTTTACTACCGGTGTTGTATCAGGTTGTGTTCCTATGGCATATAATAGCAACATGGCTCATGCTGTATGTTATGGCTGTGTTACTAATAAAGAAACAGAAGAAAATCATTTGCATGGTGAAATAGTAGCTTATGGCTTACTTATTTTGTTAACCGTTGACCAACAAATGGATGAGTTACAACGGTGGTTGCCAGTATATCGCGAATTAGGTTGGCCTACTAAACTTTCACAATTAGATCTTACTGCATCGCATATTCCTCAAATTGTTGAAAAGGCTACATCTGTTCATGATATTGATGTATCTCCATATAAAATTACAGCAGATATGTTGACTAAAGCTATTCAATATATGGAATCTCTTGATTAATATGGTTTGTAACTATTTGTGTATGTTATGTGATGAGGTTATAAATGCAAGAAATTGTAAAGGGTGGCTTATATCGTCATTTTAAAGGCATGTATTATTATGTGCTAGATGTAGCGACTCACTCTGAGACGGGTGAAAAGTTTGTAGTATATCAGAAACTGTATGATGAGCGCGATATGTATGTACGTCCCTTAGAAATGTTTGTGAGCGATGTGGATTGTGAAAAATATCCAGATGTAGTGCAAAAAGAACGATTTAAGTTAATGAGTGGACGTGATTAGGAGGGCCTGTGGAGCAGAAGTTTTTCTTTTTCGATATCGATAATACCTTAGCTGTATGGCCTGAAGGTAAAATCCCTGAAAGTGCTCAATACAGTTTAGATGAGTTAAAGCGTCGTGGTCACCGTGTAGCCTTAGCAACTGGTCGTATTCAAGTGGATGCTAAGCGTTTCGCAGAGCAAGCAGGCCTTACTGATTTCGTAGCAGATGGTGGTCACAGTATCACTGTTAATAATGAATTGGTATCCATGATAGGTATGGATCGTGATGCATGTATTAAATATTTAGAGTATTTAGAATCACATAATATTCCTTGGGCCGTAACTGACCGTAATAAACTCGGTCGTATTACGCCGTATAAGGAAATTTTAGAGTGGCATCCAAATTGGGATGTATTTAAAACAACTGTAGACCCTAATTTTGACTTTCATAGTGTTGAAGAATTTTATAAGATATATGTGTTTTTCAAGGAAGGAGAGGAAGAGGAGAAGGATATCGAGCATATGACACATAAGCTCATTCGTTATGGTGATGGCTGTGTTCTATATGAGCCTATGGAAAAGGCGTTGGGTATTCGTAATATGCTTGAACACTTTGGAATGAAGCCAAATCAGGCTGTTGTATTTGGTGATGGGTATAATGATTTGTCTATGTTTAGGCCTGAGTGGCTAAATATTGCTATGGGTAATGCGCGCCCTGAATTAAAGGCAAAGGCTGATTATATTACTACAGACTGTGATAAAGATGGTATTTATAATGCGTGTAAGCATTTTAAATGGATCGATTAATTATTGATAATTCCTCTAAACTAGGTGAAGCTTATATGAAGATTTGTTTTTGTAGCTGTGGCTACAGAATTGGTGTAGTATAGTTAGTATAATGCGCTTAGTTCAATATTCATGTGTTAAAAGGAGAAGAGAAGATATGAACAATAAACGCAGATTATTTTCAACTTTACTTTGTGTAGCAGCATTGACAGCTGGTTTATTTGTTTCTGGTTGCGGCAGTGATAAAGCGGGTGGCATTGGCTCCGTAGTATCCTCCGTAGTTGATGGCGGTAGCGATGAGAAAGCAGCTGCTAAGCTTAATACACTTATTGATGCAACAAATCGCTTCAATGGTGACAATGCTACTTGGGGTCAAAACTATGCAGACAGTTTGGCTAAATTAAAGGGTGGTTTCCAAGAAGGTGCTATTGGCCGTCAACCTCACTATGATACTTTAAAAGAAGCTTTGGAACAATCTAAAAAAGAGGGTTCTACGTTCAAAGAAGTTGATACAGAACGCGATAATGTATTAAATGTTCTTAATGAATTAGTACCAACATTCAAAGATTTGAAAGCTTATGATGATTCTAAAGCCTACATGAACGATGGTGGTGCTAAAGGTAAAGAACTAGCAGCTAAATATGTAGCACAAGTAGAAAAATTTGATGCAGCTTATGCGAAGTTCAATGATGCTCTTAACAAAGCTAACACCGAACAAACTAAGAAACAAATCGAAAAATTGAAAAAAGACGGTAAAAAAGGCTATGCAGCAGCAATGGAATCTACGCTTCGCTTGACTACTCTTGTAGAAAATGTAGAAAAAGCTCCTAAAAATGCAGATAAACAAGCTGTAGAAAAAGAACTTAATGAAATTCAAACATTGCTTAAGAGCATAAATAATGATCGTGGAGAAGTGCTTGTTAACTCTTATAACTCTGTAGTTGGTTCTGTACGTCAAGTACTTACTGATGCAAATGAAAACAATCTTAACGACATGATTGAGAATTTCAATAATTATATTGAGTCTTATAATAATACAACTCCAGACCAATTTGACTCTAAATAATCGAATTAACTAAGTGATTAGTTGAGGCCTACAAAAACAGAGCTCCTTTGAAGCTCTGTTTTTTGTTGTTATATTATTTTTTTATATTTTTAATCTCAATAGTGCCATAATATGATATACTAAAAAAGAGCCGCTCATGGGTTGAGCGGTTTTTCTATGTAAATTTTAAATCTACATTTAGTTAAATATAATATTAGTATTTTGGGGGACATATGAACTGGAAACGCTTGGCTTTATGCGCAATGTTGGGGATTACAGTACTTAGTACAACAGCATGTAGTACCAAAACTGGGGAGCAACCACAAGGTAATACTGTGAAAGCAGAAACTGTGGCGATGCCTAATTTTACGAATGCGCCAATTGCAGATGAATATGCTATTTTTGATACAAACTATGGTCAATTTAAGGTTCGTTTGTTAGGGTCTAAAGCGCCGATTACGGTCAAAAATTTTGATTATCTCGTGAAAAAAGGCTTCTACAATGGTGTAACATTTCACCGCGTTATCGAAGGCTTTATGATTCAAGGTGGAGATCCTGATGGCACAGGTGCCGGTGGACCGGGCTATACAATTCCTGATGAATTCTCCAATGATTTACATTTCAATAAAATGGGCGTTCTTGCCATGGCAAACCGTGGCCCTAATACAGGAGGCTCTCAATTTTTCATTACCTTGGGACCTACGGATTGGTTAGATAATAAACACACCATCTTTGGTACTGTAGTACAAGGTATGGATGTAGTTGAAAAAATTGGCAAGGTTAAGACTGGTCGCAATGATAAACCAGTTGAACCAGTAATTATCAATTCTATCACATTGGAACCAATCACTGATGATGCGAAAAATGGCAAATAAGGATGCTAAGTCTGAAGAACGGCACTATGTGTACTTGGTGCGATGTGCAGATGATTCTTTGTATTGTGGATGGACTACAGATCTCAAACGTCGAATAGATGCTCACAATGGAGATATCCCAGGTGGTGCAAAATATACGCGAGGACGTCGTCCTGTGACCTTGGTATATTCTGAAAGCTTTCATCAAAAACAAGAAGCACAACGCAGAGAATATGCTATTAAACGGATGACGAAGACTAAGAAATTGGGACTCATTAAGGGTGCAAAATAGTCCTTGATTATGGTATAATATGATGATTAATTACTACCATGGAGGTTGAAAATGAAGCGGGTTCTAGTGTCCGTAAAGAGTGTACAACGAGATATGGATGGCAAGGATACCGTAGTGGAACTGATTTCCCCAGGTACGTCACATGAAAAAGGTAATGCTCAATATGTGCGTTATGAAGAATCTAGTGTGACTGGATTGGATGGGGTTAAGACGACCATTAAAATTCATGATGATTCTATCGTGTTGCTCCGAACAGGGGCTGTCAATATGCGTCATCAATACGTCCGTGGTGAAGAACGTGAAGCCGTATATGAAACACCATATGGTGATTTACATATGGCTGTAAATACTCATGAATTAACAGTAGACTTTCATGATGGCGTAGGTCATGTTCATTTAGGATATGATATTTCCGTTGAAGGTGAATGGCAATTTTATAATCAGTTAGATATAGACGTGCGGGAGGATATAGAGCATGGACATGAAGGAAATCCTGAAATCGGGGATTGAACAGGCATTACAAGATACGATTAACAGCGGTGATTTGCCGGCTGGGGAATATCCAGAAATCGTTCTCGAAGTGCCACCTCAAAAGGAATTCGGTGATTTTTCTACAAACATCGCTATGCAATCCGCTCGTGTAGCTCGTCAAAATCCTCGAGCCATTGCTGAAGCTTTGATTAGTCATATGAATTTTGATTGGCTTGAACGTGCTGAGGTTGCCGGCGCAGGTTTTATTAATTTCTTTTTGAAATCTGATATGGTGTACGATACGTTAAAAGCCATTTTGAATGCTGGTACTGAGTATGGTGTTCAACCATTGCGTGCGCGCGATACGATTCAAGTAGAGTACGTAAGTGCAAACCCAACAGGTCCATTGCATGTTGGTCATGGTCGCGGTGCTGCGTACGGTAGTGCTCTTGTAAACTTGTTGCGTGCAGCGGGTTATAATGTACAATCCGAGTACTATATCAATGATGCAGGTAATCAAATCGACAACATGGCTATTTCCATTGAGTACCGTTTCCAAGAGTTACAAGGTGCTACATTAGTATTCCCACCTAAACGCAATGAAGACGGTTCTATGCCTGAGTTCGATATTCCAGAAGGGGCTTTAGTGTTCCCTGAAAATGGCTATCGTGGCCCAGATATTATTGAAACAGCGAAAGCGATTGCAGAACGCGAAGGCTTTGATAAATTAAATGCTATGAACGAAGCAGATCGTGTAGCCTTGTTTAAGGAAGAGGGCTTAAAAGAAAAATTAGCTCGCTTAGAGGAAACATTAAGAAACTTCCGCGTTACTTTTGATAATTGGTTCTCTGAACGTACAGTTCATGAAACGGATGAGATTCATCATTCCGTAGAGGCATTAAAGGCCCTTGGCAAAGTTTATGAAAAAAACGGTGCTTTATGGTTAAAATCTACTGATTATGGTGATGATAAAGACCGCGTAGTTATTCGTGATAATGGGGTTCCTACATATTTGGCGGCAGATATTGCGTATCATCGCAATAAATTTGATCGTGGCTTTAAAGAAATGATTGATATTTGGGGCGCTGACCATCATGGCTATGTATGTCGTGTAAAAGCGGCTATGGCGGCATTTGGTTATGACCCTGATAAATTAACAGTATTGTTATTACAAATGGTAGCATTGTTCCGTGACGGACAACTTGTTAAATTGTCTAAACGTAGTGGTGATAGCGTTACATTAGATGAATTGATTGAAGAGGTTGGCGTAGATGCGTCTCGCTATTTCTTCTTGATGCGTTCCTTAGACAGCCAACTTGATTTCGATATTAACTTGGCAAAATCTCGCAGTAATGACAACCCGGTGTATTATATCCAATATGCTCATGCTCGTATTCACAGCATTTACAACCAAGTGCGTGAAGCTGGCATCGCATTTGGCGATTATAGTGAAACTGATTTCACAACACTTACAAGTGAAATGGAATTAGAATTAATTAAGAAATTAGCTGAATATCCGGAAGAGGTCGTTCAAGCTGCTGAACATCGTGCACCTCATCGTATTGCTCGGTACTTATACGATTTGGCAAGCATGTTCCATTCATTCTACCGTCAAGGTCGTATCATTGGCGTAGATCCAGCGTTGCAACAAGCTCGTCTTGGATTAATCACAGCGATTGCCCTCGTTCTTCGTCAAGGCTTGGGTATTTTAGGTATTTCCGCTCCGGAAAAAATGTAATAGGTGGGAGGCATCATGGCAACTAAGTATATTTTCGTAACTGGCGGCGTTGTTTCTTCTCTTGGAAAGGGGATTACAGCAGCATCTTTGGGTCGCTTACTAAAAAACCGCGGTTTCAATGTAACGATTCAAAAATTTGATCCATACATTAATATCGATCCTGGTACGATGAGCCCTTACCAACATGGTGAAGTATTCGTAACAGATGACGGCGCCGAAACGGACCTTGATTTGGGGCATTATGAACGCTTTATCGATATTAACCTTAGCAAACGTTCTAATATTACAGCTGGTAAAGTATATTGGTCTGTAATCAATAAAGAACGCAAAGGTGATTACCTAGGTAGCACTGTACAAGTAATTCCACATATTACAAATGAAATTAAACAAAATGTTTACCGTGTAGGTAAAGAGGATAATGCTGATGTAGTTATCACTGAAATCGGCGGTACTGTAGGTGATATTGAAAGCTTGCCATTTATGGAAGCTATTCGCCAGGTGAAAAAAGAAGTAGGCCGTAACGATGTACTTTACATTCACGTTACGTTAGTGCCTTACATCAATGCCGCAGGCGAGTTGAAAACAAAACCTACACAACATAGTGTAAAAGAATTGCGTAGCATTGGTATTCAACCAGATATTTTGGTATGTCGTAGTGAGAAACATATCTCTGATGATATGAAAGAAAAACTTGCTTTGTTCTGCGACGTAGAACCTGAAGCAGTTATTGAAAATCAAACTTGTAGCTCTATCTATGAAGTGCCATTGATGATGCAAGATCAAGGTCTTGATGATATTGTTATCAAAAAGTTAGGTCTTGAAGATCGTCCATGTGATATGACTGCATGGAAAGAAATGGTTCATAAGATCTTGAATCCTAATAAAGATATTACAGTTGCTATCGTTGGTAAATATGTAGCGTTGCATGATGCGTATTTATCCGTAGTTGAAGCTCTAGATCATGCTGGTATTGCTACAGGTACTAAAGTGAATATTCGTTGGATTGACTCTGAAGAACTTGATGATACTTCTGTAGATCCTAAAGAGGTATTTGAAGGTGTTGAAGGTATCATCGTGCCTGGTGGCTTTGGTTCCCGTGGTGTAGAAGGTAAAATTCGCACAATCCAATACGCTCGTGAAAACAATATTCCATATCTTGGCCTATGCCTTGGCATGCAATCTGCAGTAATGGAATTTGCTCGTAACGTATGTGGCATGGAAGGAGCAACCTCTAGCGAATTCGATGAAAATGCTAAGTACAAAGTAATTGACTTGATGAGTGATCAAGTTGATGTAGATAAAAAAGGCGGTACAATGCGTTTAGGTATCTATCCATGCAAAGTAGAAGCAGGTACGAAAACTCACGAGGCTTATGGGGAAGATTTGATTTATGAACGTCATCGTCATCGCTATGAGTTCAACAATGAATACCGTCAACAATTGACCGATGCAGGTCTTGTGATTTCAGGTACATCTCCAGATGGCCGTCTTGTTGAAAGTATTGAAGTAAAAAATCATCCATTCTTCATTGGTACACAAGCCCATCCAGAACTTAAGTCTCGTCCAAATAATGCACACCCATTATTCCGTGGTTTCGTAGATGCAATTTTAGAACTAAAAAAATAGTACGTAAAAAGAAGAAAGATGCTCAGAAATGAGCATCTTTCTTCTTTTTTTGCTTACATCGAAAAAAGTTGGAAAAATATATCGATAAATTTAAAAATAACGCTTGCAATATTGAATGATATTTGTTATTATATAGACAAAGATAGATATAGATATGGTGTTAAGTACACCAATATAAATATATTCGTTAAATATGGAACTCAAATAAGGAGGACATAACATGTCTATTATTGGTAAACAACTTCCTGAATTTACACTTGATGCTTTCAAAAAACCTGAATTGGTAAAAGTTAGCACTGCAGACGTGTTGGGTAAATGGTCTGTATTCGTATTCTATCCAGCAGACTTTACATTCGTATGCCCTACTGAGTTGGAAGACGTACAAAACTCTTATGCAGAGTTGAAAGAATTGGGTTGCGAAGTTTACTCCGTATCTTGTGACTCCGAATTCGTTCACAAAGCATGGTCTGATGCTTCTCCAAGCATCAATAAAATCGAGTACTACATGTTAGCTGACAAAAAACATGAATTGGCTGACTTCTTCGATGTATTCCAAGAAGAATCTGCTATGGCTTACCGTGGTACATTCGTAGTAGATCCAGAAGGCTTCGTGCGTACAGCAGAAATTCATGATATGGGTATCGGCCGTTCCGCTGAAGAATTGGTTCGCAAAGTACAAGCTGCTCAATTCGTAGCTAAACATGGCGATCAAGTGTGCCCTGCACGTTGGAAGCCAGGTAAAGACACTTTGAAACCAGGTCTTGATCTTGTAGGTAAAATCTAATTAAGAAACTTATACTTAAATGCTAGAGTAATCTAGATAACTCCTCAAATGACATAAACACGGGCGCGCATCGTTTTCCTGACGATACGATAAGTCCCAATACCAGATGAACCCTCTCCAATTCATCATGGTAAACCTCATATAACAAACTACAAACTATACGCAAAAGGACTGGTCTTCGGGCTGGTCCTTTTGTGTTGTTAATATCCCTTTATAAAAGTAGGAAATAAGTTCTTGCATTTTTATAGTGAGTGGTCTATAATGAAATTAATTCCTATTAATATGAAAGGTTTTATAAATAGCTTTATAAATATAATATAAGCACTTTTTAATATGGGTGTGTTTAACACTAACGTTTACAAAGAAAGGCAAGATATATGAGGATTTCCACAAAAGGTCGTTATGCATTGATGGTTCTCATCGATTTGGCAGAGCAAGGGCAAGATAAACCAGTTTCCTTGCGATCTGTGGCAGAACGACAAGGCATATCTGAAAAATACCTAGAAGGTATCGTAGCTCGTTTAGGCGCTGCTAACCTAGTGGATAGTATCCGCGGTAAATACGGCGGATATCGATTGTCTAAAAGCCCTAAGGAGTACACAATTATTGAAATATTGCTTGCTACTGAGGAATCGATGGCTATCATATCTACCCTTGATGAAGGGGTGAGTACTGATACAGTAATCAACGAACGCACCGTTGGTTTCTGGGCAGGCTTACAAAATTATATTCATGATTATTTAGAAAACGTAACCCTACAAGATGTAATTGATGGGACTTACGCAAAACTCGATACAAAATATGATAATTGGGATGGTTCTATTTAATAAGGAGTGACCACTATGTCTAAAATTGCAAAATCTTTTGTTGAATTAATTGGTAAAACACCATTATTAGCTGCTACACGTTTTGGTAAAAAATATGGTGCAAACGCTAATATTTTCGCAAAATTGGAATACTTTAACCCAGGAGGTTCCGTAAAAGACCGTATCGCAGCAGCAATCATTCAAGCTGCAGTTGAATCTGGTGAATTACAACCAGGCGGCACAATCGTAGAAGCTACATCTGGTAATACTGGTATTGGCTTGTCTGCTGTAGGTGCTGCGCTTGGCTATAAAGTTGTAATCGTAATGCCTGAAACAATGTCCATTGAACGCCGTAAATTAATGCTTGGTTATGGTGCTCAGCTCGTATTGACTGACGGTTCTCTTGGTATGAAAGGCGCTATTGCTAAAGCTAAGGAAATCGTAACGGCTACATCCGGTGCTATTGAAGCAGGTCAGTTCGTAAATCAAGCTAATCCTGCAATTCACTACAGAACAACTGGTCCTGAAATCTGGCAAGATACTGATGGTACCGTAGATATCTACGTATCTGGTGTTGGTACAGGCGGTACGTTGACAGGTGCAGGTCGCTACTTGAAAGAACAAAACCCTGATGTACATGTGGTTGCCGTAGAACCAGCAGATTCTCCTGTATTGTCTAATGGTAAACCAGGCCCTCATAAAATCCAAGGTTTAGGTGCTGGCTTCATTCCAGATACATTGGATACTAACATTTACGATGAAGTAATCCAAGTTTCTAACGAGGATGCTTTTGCTACATCTCAAGCCTTCGGTCACACAGAAGGTGTATTGGTAGGTATTTCCTCTGGTGCTGCGCTTTGGGCGGCTCAAGAAATGGCAAAACGCCCTGAAAATAAAGGCAAAAATATTGTAGTAATTCTCCCTGATACAGGCGAACGCTACTTATCTACAGCTTTATTCCCTGAAGTTTAATCACCTATCATGGTGAAAGCATAACAGTTGCTTTCTACTGGCTCAAACACATGGATGTTTCCCTGTATTTTACAGGGAGCATCCTTTTTTTCTGAATTCATTTGTTATTGTAATAGGTAATGTACTGAGTAGATAATAGTGCAGATTATTGATAGTGGGAGAGGGTCTTTTACAATAATATTTATTATTGAATACACAAAAAAATTTATAATTGTATATACTAAAGGAGCTACTAGGTAGCTCCTTTAGTATTTTGGTATGTATTTAATTGTAATTATCTACCGTTTTTAACAATATTATCCATCCAGTTGAATAATTCTTCTAGATCGTAATCACCAGAATGATCTACATCAAATGGTGTTGCCATATCTACTCTGTACCCAAGGTCTTGAGCACGCGTACCTACGATTAAAGGAATTGCAACAGATGTATTGCTGTCAGCTGTGCCGTAACGGATACGATAGAATCGTGCATTTGTCGCAGCTGGAGAACCGAGATAGTTCATTGGGTTCATCATAGTAACAATCTTAGCATTTTCTACGTATACATCTTGATTAGTAGTTGTATCGTGTAATGCAGCAGTAATTGTAAAGTGATTATTATCTGTAGTACTTGTACCAAATAGACTGTTTTCACCAGTATCATTGGAGCGGGAGTCAAAGGCGCCTGGCGCTTTAGAACGGCTTACAAAGTGGTTATATGCTTCCCAGTTAATGTCTTTGATAGTCCCTGTTTTATTATCACGTACAAGGTATGTATGCTTAGATAAATCAGTACCTTTAGCTTGTGCTTTATTAGCAGCAGCAACGATAAATTCTTTTACATAATTTTTGAAAGTACCATTACCATTCTTATCGAGTTTTAGAACACGACCTAGAGAGTCACGTAATTGTAAGTTATTTACGTAATCAGGGAAGTGTTCACTAAGCATTTTGGAGTATGCTAGATCGTCTGCATTCAAGTTTACACGTTGCATTGTGCGTTGTGGTTGAGCAGGAGTACCGCCTACATTGGCTTGTGGTAATTCACCTGGGGACATAGTCACTTTATTAAAGGACGAAATGCCGTTATAACTCCATTCGTAAGCCATATCAGCTGCATCGAGGTTAGTGATAGGGGCATACGCAGATACTGCGTATACATTAGTTGCCGCGGTAGCTGCACCTAATGCTTGTAAATATGGTTGGAAGTCGGAGCTGTTACCAGTTGCACCTTGTAACAAGGATACACCACCGCCTGCACTTGTACCATTTGTGATAATGCGGTTTGCATTACCTGGCATAGCGGAATCGTTGGCGTGTAAGTAGGCTGTAGCCGCTTGTAAGTCAACGATTACTGCAGGGGCCTTACCGATGAAGTTGCCATCGGAAGCTTTATTGGTACGACCACGTGTAGCAGGGGAAGCTACTACATAACCACGGGATAATGCGTAAAGAACACTGTTAGGTTTACCATTTTCCATTTTTGGAGTCATAGCTTGACTTGGCATATAACCGCCTACCGCATTTGGCATGAAGATAGGGGCTGTTTGGGTGTTGTAACCGTTGATAGTGCCGTTGTTGAAATATTCCTCTGGTACATAAATGTTCATGTATTGCTGATCTATGTCGATTGGATTAGCCACGTAAGGGATGTACTCGAAGGCACGATATTTGATTTCCTTATTATCTACTGTCGTAGACATAGATTCGTAATTTTTCGCGTCAAAGGCAAGGCTAATTTTTGCAGATGCATTGGCTTGCAATGGTGGATCCATTGGTTGGGAAAGAATATTTTTCTCTTCTGTTACAGAAGAGCCTTTTGTAGAGGCTGTATTACGAGCATCTACATAAGATTGCGGTAATTTACTTTCTTGAACCTGTTTAGTCTCTGCCTCAGATTTAGCTTTTGCTTCGGCTTCAGATTCAGCTTTAGCTTTTGCCTCGGCTTCAGCCTGCGCTTTAGCTGCAGCATCTGCTTCTGCTTTAGCTTTTGCCTCGGCTTCTGCCTGAGCTTTAGCAGCAGCATCTGCTTTAGCTTTTGCCTCAGCTTCAGCTTGCGCTTTAGCAGCAGCGTCCGCTTCTGCTAAAGCTTTTGCCTCTGCTTCAGCCCGAGCTTTAGCTGCCGCTGCCGCTTCTTCTTTTGCTAGTTGTTCAGCAGCTAAACGTTCTTGTTCTTCTTGGATCGCAGCTTGTCTTGCAAGTTCCGCTTGTTTAGCAGCAATACGTTCTTGCTCTGCCTTAATAGCAGCTTCGCGTTCTGCTTTAGCTTTCTCGGCCGCGATACGCTCTTGTTCAGCTTTTAAAGCGGCTTGCCGTTGAGCCTCAGCTTGTTGAGCAGCAATACGTTCTTGTTCTGCTTTAATAGCCGCTTGACGTTGAGCTTCAGCCTGTTGAGCTGCCATACGTTCTTGTTCTGCTCTAATAGCTGCTTGTCGTTCGGCTTCGGCTTTAGCGGCAGCTTCGGCACGTTGGCGAGCTGCTTCTTCAGCAGCTAAGCGTTCTTCTTCAGCTTGTTGAGCGAGGATACGCTCACGTTCAGCTTTTAAAGCCGCTTGGCGTTGAGCTTCGGCTTGTTGAGCAGCGATACGTTCTTGTTCTGCTTTAATAGCTGCTTGACGTTGAGCTTCAGCTTGTTGAGCAGCGATTCGCTCTTGTTCCGCTCTAATAGCTGCTTGGCGTTGCACTTCGGCTTGTTGAGCCGCTATACGTTCTTGTTCCGCTCTAATAGTCGCTTGGCGTTGAGCCTCAGCTTGTTGAGCAGCGATACGTTCTTGTTCAGCTTTAATAGCTGCTTGACGTTGAGCTTCGGCTTGTTGAGCGGCAATACGTTCTTGCTCTGCTCTAATAGCCGCTTGGCGTTGAGCTTCCGCTTGTTGAGCGGCGATACGCTCTTGTTCCGCCTGTTGCTCAGCAATACGGCGTTGTTCCTCTTGGATACGAATGCGTTCTTGCTCTGCCGCTTGACGGCGTTCTTCTGCAATATGCGCTTGCTCAGCTTGTTGGGCCGCAAGACGTTCCTGCTCAGCACGTAAAGCCGCTTGGCGTTGAGCCTCGGCTTGTTGAGCTACCACACGTTCTTGTTCCGCTTGTAAAGTTGATTGCCGTTGGGCTTCAGCTTGTTTTTGAGCAAGTTGTTGTTGATCAGCTTGTGATAAATTTTCTTGTTGGGATGCTTCTTCAGCGGCTAGTTGAGCTAGACGCTCACGCTCAGCTCGTTGAATATCTCGAATTGTAAGTCTCTGTTTTGCTACCACGGCTTTTGTTACTGTAGTATTTGATACAGTTAATGGAGCTATGGATTCTTGTTGAATAACAACAGGTGTACGCTGTACTTGTGTAGTTTGTACTTGTTGCTTACCATCCACTGGTTTCTCTACAGTAACAGGTTCAGTTTTTCGTTGTACATTTATCAAACTGTGCATTGCTAATGTAGGTTCCATGACAGTTTTTGTATCTTTATTGACAACATACTGCGGTTGAGTTTGAACCTGTTGTTGAGATTGCATTGGTACTACTTGTTGCGGTACTGCTTGCAATGGTGTAACTTGTTGAGTTTGTACAGGGCTAACCGTTGCTGGTTGCATCACGTAGGATGGTTGAGGTTGTGCCATCGGTGGTGTTTGTTGTTGTACAACGGTGGCCGGTTGTGGTGTAGCTGGTAAGACTGGCTGAGTTGCCATTGGTTTCACGACTGGAGTTGCTACACTTGTAGGACTCTGTGTCGTTGATTCAGCACTGGTACTCGTACCTACTAAATCATTCATGTTAAGTGTAGGCTCTGCATGGGCAACACCACCCAGTGCAGCTGCAGCAAGAAATGCAGCAGTAACCTTACAATTTTTGGATGATTTCATGAATTAGCTCTCCGAACTAGATTTCTAATAATAATTTATAATTTTAAAGTTTATTAATATTTATATAGTTTAACATAAATCGATGTAATTGTACAATTTTGAGGACTTGCTTCGACTTTTGAAAGTGGTCTAGATTATAAAATATAAAATAATATTAATTATTTTTGAATATAAGAAAAGGACTAGATCACGTATACTTCTGAACTGTTGTTCCAAAATTGTGTCCAATTTTAGGTCAGTTCAGAATACGTATATTCTAGTCCTTTTACTATATCTACTGGTGTGACACCAGTTTTCACCATCGATAAGAGTCATTAATCAATTAGTCGCTAAATGTTAACTATTAGTTACTAACCGCTAATCGTCGAAACTCATCATAAACAATCAACAATTATCAGCCATCAATCAATCATATATAAGTTATAATCGAAGATTAATTTTAATGGTTTATTTAGTGATACTATTTTTTAAGCTTGGCTTTACCAGTGCTAAGATGAAGCAAGCTACAACAGAACCGATTGCTATGGATGCAAGGTAAAGAAGTGGATTACCAATTGTTGGTACTACGAAGATACCGCCATGTGGAGCGCGTAGTGTGCATTCGAAGAACATAGATAACGCACCGGCTGTACCAGCACCGATAATGCAGGCTGGCAATACGCGAACTGGATCGGCTGCTGCAAATGGGATGGCACCTTCTGTGATGAAGGAAAGGCCCATGATGTAGTTTGTGATACCAGATTTACGTTCAGCCTCTGTGAAGCGGCTAGGGAAGAATGTAGTACAAAGAGCAATTGCCAATGGAGGAACCATACCGCCTGCCATGACAGCCGCCATAATACCGTATTCGCCAGTTGCAAGAGCACCAGTACCGATAACATAAGCCGCTTTGTTTACAGGGCCGCCCATGTCAACGGACATCATAGCACCAAAGATAAGTCCTAACAATACGCGGCTCGTTGTGCCCATGGATTGCAAGGAGTCCATCAACCAGTGGTTAAGTGCGGATACAGGAGGGTTGATGATAAAGGTAATGGCGATACCAATGAATAATACGCCAAGCACAGGGTAGAAGAGAACCGGTTTTGTACCTTCTAAGGCTTGAGGTAAACCAGATACTAATTTCTTAACTAATAATACCAAATAACCTGCTGCGAAACCGGCAATCAATGCACCTAGGAAACCAGAGCCACCTTGGTTAGCTAATAAGCCTCCAACAAAACCAGCTACAAGACCTGGACGGTCCGCAATACTCATAGCGATGTAACCCGCTAATACGGGTAACATGAAGCCAAAGGAAGCGCCACCGATTTGCATTAAGAAAGCTGCAAGAGGTGTACCGGAACCAAAGTTTTTAGGATTTGCTGGGTCGAATACATCGAATAAAAAGGCAAGGGCAATTAAGATACCGCCACCGATAACGAATGGCAACATGTGGGAGACACCATTCATCAAATGTTTGTAGATTTGACGACCAAAGTTATCTGCCGCATCGAATGCAGCCACTGCACCATTTTTGTCAGATGGGGAAGCATGGTATACAGGTGCTGTACCAGCCATAGCTTCACGCAATAACTCTTCCGCTTTATTGATGCCGTTCGCAACCTTAGTTTGAATCATAGGTTTGCCATCAAAGCGTGCCATCTCTACTTGACGGTCAGAAGCTACGATAATGCATTTAGCGTGCTCGATTTCTTCTGCTGTAAGAGCGTCTTTAACACCAGATGCACCATTCTTTTCTACTTTTAAAGAAACACCCATTTCTTTAGCTTTGCGTTCTAAAGATTCAGCCGCCATATAGGTATGTGCAATGCCTGTAGGGCAGCCAGTAACAGCAAGTACATCATAATGCGGGTTATCTACAGAAATCTTAGGTGCTACCTTTTCAATTGCTTCTGTAGCCTTTGCTTCGATAGCATCGGTAATGCTGGTTGCTTTTTGATCCTCTGCTGGTTTGATATATCCTTCTACGGATGGGTCAAAGTTTCCTTCTTCTTTAGCTGTAATGAGCTCTAAGAATCGATCAACAGTAGCCGCTTGAATTAGGGCTTCTTTGAAGTCTGGGTCAATCACCATAGTTGCTAGTTTGCTCAATACCTCAACATGAGTGTCAGCGGCGCCTTCTGGAGCCGCAATCATGAAGAATAGGCGAGAAGGTTGACCATCTAATGCTTCAAAGTCTACCCCATTAGGTACAACCATAGCGGCGAGGCCTGGTTCTTTTACTCCTGCAGATTTAGCATGTGGTGTGGCAATACCGTCGCCAAGGCCTGTAGAACCAGACTCTTCACGAGCGAAGACAGCTTTTAAATATTCTGCCTTGTCTGTCAAATAGCCTCCTTTGTCCATCAATTCACCTAAGGTGTAAATGGCGTCAGCTTTTGTGACAGGATCTGCATTCAGTAGGATAGATTGAGGTTTTAATAGATCAGTGATTTTCATATGTGTACTCCTTGATGCACATAAAATATAAAACTATTTAACTCGTACTTGTGAAAGCAGTGTTTCTACTTCTTCAAGGGTTGCGAGGTTTTCAGAGTAAGCGGAGGCAGAGCCACTGGAGATACCCCAATAGAGCGCCTCTTGTAAGTCACCCGTCTTTTCATAGCCCGTAATAAAGCCGGCTACCATGGAGTCGCCAGCACCTACGGAATTCACGAGAGTTCCTTTAGGGGCAGGACTGGTATATACAGTGCCGTCAGCGGACACCAAAATAGCACCATCACCAGCCATGGAGATGAGCACGTGTTGTGCGCCTTTCTCTTGCAATGTTTTTGCTGCTTCTACAAGCTGATCTTTTGTAGATAAAGTGCGCCCAAAGATTTCACTAAGCTCGTGATTATTTGGCTTAATTAAAAATGGTTTATAAGGCAAGACTTTTGTGAGTAGATCCTTTGTAGCATCGACTACGATGCGAATATTTTTATGTTGTAAGCGCTCCATAATGAGTTCGTACATATCGCTTGGTAGGCTAGAAGGAATGCTGCCAGCAAGGATTAAGGTGTCCTTTTCGGTCAACGCATCAAGCTGTTTGTATAGAGCTTCTAATTCGTCGGTACCGATGATTGGGCCGCGGCCATTAATCTCTGTTTCCTCATCAGAGGCTTTTACCTTAACATTGATGCGGGTTAATCCTTCGCGAAGCCGGATGAAATCTTCTTTCACGCCGAATTTCTTGAGTTGTGTTACGATTTCTTCGCCTGTAAACCCTGCGATGAAGCCGAGTGCTGTCGTATCCATGCCAAGATTGTTGAGCACGATAGATACGTTGATACCTTTGCCACCACCGAGAACGTATTCTTGGATGGTGCGATTAATAGTACCCGTCTTGAGGTGATCAAGGCGCACGATATAATCGAGAGCTGGATTAAAGGTAATGGTATAAATCATACAATTTCCCCTTTTGAGATAATACTAATTAGCGTATGATTGGTTGATCTTGCTTCCGTAATCGTAACCAATAGATGAGTGGTACTAGATATAGGAAGAAGGCAAATGGTACATAACCTGTTGAACTTGTACCCATCATGACAATGGGCACGTAGGCAGCGATATTCCATGGTTGTAATGGAGCGATGAGAATGCCACTATTTTCAAAGTCTAGCATTACATCTTCGTCTTGAATACCTTGCTGTGCGTAGGTAATACGCATAATAGAGTGCGTCATAACTACCGCAATAGCTTGGCTGCATCCAACCGCACCTGTTAAGAAAGCAAGACCTACATTGGCAGCAAATACATCGCTCCGTGTTTTAGCTCGCTCTAACAGTTGTCGTATATCGTTCCAGAAGCCAACCCCTTCGAGCATGCCTGAAATGGCAGTAGCCATAAAAATTGAAAGGGTAGGGATAAACATCGTTTGTAGACCGCCGCCATGAATGATATTAGCTAGTGGATTATAGTGCGGTAGTTCAAAGCCTGTTAAGGTATACCATCCCAACTCTGAGAGGCTCGCATCCTGATTGGTATAGGCTAGAATGGCCGCCGCTAATGCACTGAGTCCGATAGGCCAACGGATAGATACTTTCAAAGGCAATAGGCCAATGACGATGATGACTGGAATCCATAAAGTCCAATCGATATTAAAAATAAAGTGAATTGTATCGGATAGTAAACTATTTTCGTAATTGAGTGGGTACCACTGAGATAGTAATAGATACAGCACTGTAGAGATGATGAGTGCTGGAATACCATCTTTAAACATGATGGGAATATTCGTCGATACCTTTGTATGGGTCAAGGCTGCTACAAGAGATGCACTAGAGGATAGTGGACCGTTTCGATCACCAAAGTAAGCGCCTGCAATAATAGCACCGGCCACAATATTTTCTGGAATACTCCCAGCTCTTGCCATGGTGATGAGTACGATGCCTATCGTTCCTACAGTGCCTAGTGCAGTACCTAACAGCATACTCACTATAGCTGTTATTAAAAAGGCACAGACGATAAAGATGGATGGATCAATTAAATCGATACCTGTGGCGATAATCATAGGAATAACGCCTGCTGCTTGCCACATGGCGATGAGCCAACCGATGAGGAGGAAGATTTGCATCACTACGATGGATGTTTTCGCACCTGTCCAAGATAGGTTTAATAATTCTTTTAGTGCATATCCTTTGCGGTAGAACACGTAGGCCATGATGCTCCATACGACAATCAAGGCATAACCAATAGCGATGCTATTGGCTACGGCGATGAGGATGACGAGAATGGATGCAAGTAGTCCCAAAAGGGGCTCTATATTCCGTGGCATGAGTGTGCGGCCCTGTTGGTACCTTAGGAACGCATTTAATATAAGTTGTAACCACTTCATTTTAATCGATAGGAAGTTCTGTTTCGAAGACTTCCTCAGCCGGGCCTGTCATGAGCACCGTGCCATCCTCCAAGTATGAAATATGCAATGTTCCTAAATAGAGTTCCACATCTACTTCGCGGCCTGTTAAGCCCTTTTCAAAGGACATAACGGCAGAGGCACAAGATCCTGTTCCACAAGCTAAGGTAGCGCCAGCGCCGCGTTCCCATGTGCGCACCTTGATGTGTTTGTCGTTTACCACTTCAATGTAGTTTACATTGGTGTTGGCAGGGAAGGCATCGTGCTTTTCAAGGATAGGGCCTTGTGTTGTAACAGGGGCTTTTGTAATGTCGTCGATGAATACCTCCGTATGAGGCACACCGAGCAATACAGAACTCACTGTTACGGTTTCACCGTTTACATCGAGGTCTACGTCGATAACCTTATCCATGTTTACATTCATAGGAATGTCTTGGGCCTTAAAAAATGGTTTGCCCATGTCTACAGTAACTTGTGTGACTATACCGTTTTCGATAGTCAATGTAGGCTTCATTACGCCAGCTAAGGTTTCAATGGTGAAAGTCTCCTTCGTTGTTTTACCGTGTTCATAAGCGTATTTGGCAAAGCAACGGATGGCATTACCGCACATTTCTGCTTCACTACCATCGGAGTTGATGATGCGCATGCGCACATCACAGGTTTCGGAAGGAACTAGGATAGCAAGACCATCAGCACCAATACCCGTGCGACGATCGCAAAGGCGGATGGCGAGGTCTGTGTAGTCTTTAGACGTCCCTTGTGGGTCGGCAAAGAGGATGAAATCATTACCGAGACCATGCATTTTCGTTAATTTCATAAAGTCTCCTATCAATAAGTAAGACTTTCACCATGAAGCCCGTGAAAGTCTCATATGTTTATTATTATATATTCTATATTATGATATTATATCATAAATAGGCCCTAAGCATGGTATGGAATCGTATAAATTTATAGCAAAATAAAGGGAAAATAAGGAAAGCTTACAGCGTTTATTGAGAGTTATAGTAAAACAAAAAATGCCCCATATGGGACGGTTATTTAAGGGAATATAGGTATTTGGATTACTTTATTGTTTAACAGAGAAATGATAAAATAAAAAGTAATGTAGTTAATCGTAATAGAAAGAGGAACACATATGCGAATTCAAGGGATTTCTGGATCTCGTGGCGTTGCAGTAGGCAATGTATATAGATATATTCAAGAGGAAATTGTCATTCCTGATTACAATGTAACGGAAGACAAGGTAGAAGAAGAAATTGGCAAGTTTGCAACTGCTATGGCATCTACCTTAAAACAATTGGATACTATTCGTAAAAAAGCGTTGGATGAAATGGGGCCAGAAGAAGCGGCTATTTTTGAAGCGCATATGCAAATTGCGCAAGACCCATCCTTATCTGACGGAATTAAATCCCTTGTTGAGTCTAGCCATATGAATGTGGTATCGGCCACGGCTCAAACAATTGAAACCTTTGCAAATATCTTCCTTGGTATGGAAGATGCCTATATGCGTGAACGAGGTGCGGATATTAAGGATATCGGTGATCGTTTGATGCGTAATATGTTAGGCATGAATCCTCGTGGCTTATCGCATATTTCTGGCGAAGTTATCTTGGTGGCTCATGATTTGGCACCATCTGATACGGCATCTCTTGATAAAGCTGTAGTAAAAGGTATCGTTACGGCCGCAGGTGGTCCTACATCTCATGCGGCTATCATGGCTCGTACCTTAGAGATTCCTGCAGTTATGGGCGTTGGTGATATTGAAAGTTTCGCAGATGGTGATAAGGCAGTTGTTCTTGGTACGGATGGTATCGTGGAAATCAATCCATCTGATGCGGATTGGCCGGAGTATACGAATCAAGCGTTAGCGTTCCAAGAGGAGCTAAAACGGTTACGCGAATCCGCTAATCTTGAAGCTACTACTGTTGATGGCCATCATGTAGAGCTATTTGGCAACATTGGTAAGGCGAAGGATGCTAAACATGCGCTCACTATGGGGGCACAAGGTATTGGTTTGTACCGTACAGAATTCCTTTACATGGAAAATGACGAATTGCCTGCAGAAGAAATACAATTCGAAGAATATAAAAAGGTAGCCCAAGATATGAAGGGGCAACCTGTTATCATCCGTACTATGGACATCGGTGGGGACAAGGAGCTGAAATGCCTTGATTTACCAAGTGAAATGAACCCATTCCTAGGGTACCGCGCTATTCGTATATCCCTAAATCGTCCAGACATCTTTAAGGTGCAATTGCGTGCCTTATTACGAGCTAGTGCGTTTGGTGATATTCACATCATGTATCCTATGATTGCTTCCGTTGAGGAAGTGAAGCAAGCGAATGCTATGCTTGATGAATGTAAGAAAGAGCTGGCGGCTGAGGGTAAAGATTTTAATAAGAATATCAAGGTTGGTATCATGATTGAAGTACCAGCGGCAGCTGTTATATCTCCAATTCTTGCTAAATATGTAGACTTCTTTAGTATCGGTACCAATGATCTTTGCCAATACACATTGGCAGTAGACCGTATGAACGAAGCAATCGGTAGTTTGTATCAACCGTTGCATCCAGGTGTATTGCGTCTTATTAAGCACGTTATTAATGCCAGTCATGAACAAGGTAAATTTACAGGTATGTGCGGTGAGCTTGCTAGCGACCCTGTGGCAACCATGATTCTGTTAGGCCTTGGTCTCGACGAATTCTCCATGACGGCTTCTTCAATTCCTCTTATTAAAAATATTTTGCGTTCCGTTTCCAAAGCAGAATGTGAAGAGGTGGCAAATAAAGCACTTACTATGGACACCGCAGAAGAAATTACAGAATACGCTAAATCTGTATTAGCTGAAAAAGGTTTATTATAATTCTATTTTTGTTAAATAGAATCATTACATAGCAAATACGATGTAATATACTTGAATTGAAATGCGTGATATTGATACAATATATCTATTAGAACGTATGGATAGGCACCGCCTATCGAGATAGAAAGAGGTTATCATGAAAGAATTAACAGTAGAAATTACTAACGAATCCGGTTTACATGCTCGTCCTGCTACAGCTTTCACACAATTGGCGGCTAAATTTGCATCCAAAGTGACCATCGCTGCTAATGGTAAAACAGCAGATGCTAAATCCATCTTAACTGTATTGACCTTGGGTGCTACAAAAGGCACATCCGTTACCTTGGCTGCTGACGGTGCTGACGAAGATGAGGCACTCACTGCATTGAGCGAATTCTTAACAACTAACCACGATTAATATGAGGGTAACAAAAAGGACCCTACATTTTGAACTGCACCTCCAAAAATTATGTCCAATTTTTGGGTGCAATTCATTTGTAGAGTCCTTTTTTATTTACCCATATTTGCAAAGCGCTCTACAGCTTTTGTAAAGTCGCTAATGGTTTTTTCTACGTCACCATGTTCAATACCATCTCGTACGCAGTGGTTGATATGACCTTCAAGAATTACTTGTCCTACTTTATGTAGTGCAGACTTAGCTGCATTAATTTGGCTCAACACATCTTCGCAGGGAATGTCTTCTTCAATCATTCGATCAATAGCTTGCACTTGACCTAAGATTTTACGCAATCGACGATGCAGATTTTCTGAATCCATACACTGTTTCATTTTACTCCTCCATAGGCATGTTTTTATCATCTTATATATTATACTCTATTTAAAGTTTTTAATACAACTTAATAAGTATAACTAATATGCATTAATCGGTATTTATAGATATATAGTATTGTGCCGTTATAAGATATATTAAATATATTTGTAGTATGAGTGGACGTAAAAACTAGTGTTTTACATATCTTCTTATTGATTGATGTGATACAATACATTTAATATACTTTATATTTGTATATGTATATAAGGTATTGTATATATGGCTAGATTATAAACCTATATTTACATGTGTTTATATTACAGACCTTTAAGAAATAGGTGAAAGAAATGAAAGTATTTCGCTACCTTCGAAATCTAGTGGTGTTCGTGGTGGTCATGATTTTGGCTATGTTTATATATGACGGATACCATAGCTTTCAAGGGACAAATCGTGAGAGTAAAGCTCATACAATTGTTGAAAAACAAATAGAACAAAGTGAAGACACGCTCAGTCGTACGGATCGAATTATACGACTGTTTACATTTAGAGATAAAGTACAGATAGCTCTTAATCAACGTGTTTCAAAAGAGCATTGGGTGAAAGGGGATGTTATTCCTGAGTATACAAAAAATGCATTAATCGCTATTGAAGATAAGCGGTATTATAAACATGGAGCTATTGATGTACTCGGTATTATTCGCGCCTTGTACACAAACACTATAGCAGGTGAAACGCTAGAAGGCGGTAGTACTATTACGCAACAACTTGTAAAAAATCTGTTCCTTTCCTCGAAGCGCATCATGAGTCGTAAGGTGGAAGAGGCCATCCTCGCTAGTGAAATGGAACATTACTACTCTAAGGAAGAAATCCTTACCATGTATTTGAATACCGTATATTATGGTCATAACTATTACGGTATCTACGAAGCTGCTCACGGCTACTTTGGAACAAGCCCTAGTCGATTGACATTAGGACAAAGTGCTATGCTTGCAGCATTACCCAATGCACCGTCCTATTTAGATCCTTATACGAACTATGAAGGTGCAAAGGCTCGACAAAAGCTGGTGCTCGAACAAATGGTAGACCAAGGCATGATTACACAAGCCGAAGCAGACTATGCGTACGAACAGGACTTGGAGCTTGTGGAAGAATAACTTAATATATTTAATAAGCTATATCTGGTGTTCGATTACTAGATATAGCTTATTTATTAGTTCGTAAACGAAATATATTATTAAAATGAATAAAAATAATGCTTGCATTTATAATTATACAGGTGTATACTATTTTTTGTCAGAAGGAGAGAATACCTGTCGGTAATAGAAGATACCACGGTGCTTTCACAATTATCTGATATTGTATTGATTATATGAGTCTAAATAGATAGTGGTTTATGAGGTGTTATCATGGGTAAAGCAAATAAAGTAGTACTCGCATATTCTGGTGGCTTAGATACTTCTGTTATCATTCCTTGGTTGAAAGAAAATTATGGTGCTGAAGTTATTGCAGTGTGTGTAGACTTGGGCCAACCTGAGGATTATGATGCAGTTGAGAAAAAAGCGATCAAATCTGGCGCATCTAAAGCGTACATCGTTGACGCTAAGGAAGAGTTTGTAAAAGATTATGTATGGCCTACTGTAAAAGCTGGTGCAATTTATGAAGGTAAATATTTATTAGGTACATCCTTCGCGAGACCTTTAATTGGTAAAATTCTTGTAGATATTGCCAAAAAAGAAGGCGCTGATGCAATCGCTCATGGTGCGACTGGTAAAGGTAATGACCAAGTTCGTTTTGAGTTGACTATCAAAGCATTAGCTCCTAACATGAAAATCATTGCTCCTTGGAGAGAATGGGATTTGAAATCTAGAACAGATTGCATGGAATATGCTGCTAAACATGATATTCCAGTTGTAGCTACAAAATCTCATCCATATTCTATGGACCAAAACGTATGGCATTTATCCCATGAAGGCGGCGATCTTGAAAATCCAGCAAATGCTCCTAAAGATGATGTGTATTTGGTAACACATACACCTGAACAAGCTCCAGATGAAGCTGGTTATGTAACTGTATCCTTTAAAGAAGGTGTACCTGTAGCCGTAGACGGTCAAGAAGGCACCCCATTACAATTATTAGAAAAACTCAACGAGATTGGTGCACACTATGGTGTAGGCGTTGTAGATATCGTTGAAAATAGATTGGTAGGTATGAAATCCCGTGGCGTTTATGAAAACCCAGGTGGTTCCATCATCATGTATGCTCACAGAGAACTTGAATACCTCTGCTTAGATAGAGCTACATACCACTACAAAGAACTCATTGCTAACAAATACGCTGAACTTGTATACGATGGCATGTGGTTCGCACCATTGATGAACGCATTACAAGCGTTTGTTGACGAAACTCAAAAAACTGTAACCGGTGAAGTAAAACTTAAATTGTACAAAGGCAATATCATTTCTGCGGGTAGTACTTCTCCATATTCCTTGTACAGCGAAGATTTTGTAACATTTGAAGAAGATGATGTATACGATCAAGCTGATGCAGAAGGTTTCATCAACTTGTTCGGTTTACCTCTCAAAATTAATGCATTGATGAAAGAAAAGGCAGGTAAATAATGGCTAAATTGTGGGGCGGGCGTTTCACAAAAGGCACTGATAAAGCGGTAGAGGATTTTACATCCTCTATCGCTTTTGATGCGCGGATGTACGCCGAAGATATTGCAGGCAGCAAGGCACATGCGACTATGCTGGCAAAACAACATATTATCTCCGACGCAGATCGAGATGCCATCATAGCAGGTTTAACGAAGATTAAATGTCAGATTGATAAA
Organism: Veillonella sp. S13054-11; assembly: GCF_002959795.1. Lineage (NCBI taxonomy): Bacteria > Bacillati > Bacillota > Negativicutes > Veillonellales > Veillonellaceae > Veillonella > Veillonella sp. S13054-11. Next base: position 3,348 of record NZ_PPCY01000008.1, on the reverse strand, counting down.
GGAGAGTTTCCGTTCTCCGTAGCTCTTGAAGATATTCATATGAATATTGAAAAACGCCTCACCGATGATATCGGTGAAGCCGGTGGTCGTTTGCATACAGGCCGCAGCCGTAATGACCAATGTGCAGTAGACTTGCATATGTACGTGCGTAAAGCCGTTGTGGAAATGGGGGAGCTTATCGTAGACATGCAAAAGGCCCTCATCGAAACAGCTGAAAAATATAGTGACGTTATCATGCCTGGCTATACGCATTTACAACGGGCTCAACCTGTATTGTTTGGGCATCATATGATGGCCTATTTCTCCATGTTAGAACGAGATTTTGATCGATTGTTGATGGTATTCAAACATGCGGACATCATGCCACTTGGGGCCGGCGCATTAGCTGGTTCTACATACGGCATTGATCAAACATATACGCAAAAGCTTTTGGGCTTCTCTCGTATTTACGAAAATAGTATGGATGCCGTATCTGACCGTGACTACGTAGTTGAATTCTTATCCTTTGCATCTCTCGTGATGATGCATTTGAGCCGTCTTAGCGAAGAGTTGATCTTGTGGTCTACCAATGAGTTCAATTTTATTGAACTTGATGATGCTCACTGCACGGGCTCTAGTATTATGCCGCAAAAGAAAAATCCTGACGTTTGCGAGCTGGTTCGTGGTAAAACAGGCCGTACCTATGGTCATTTGTTAGGCCTTTTAACAACTTTGAAAGGCTTGCCTCTTACATACAACAAGGATATGCAAGAGGATAAAGAAGGTATCTTCGATGCTATTGATACAGTACACTTCGCATTGTCCATTAATGCGGCTATGATTCGTGGTATGAAGGTCAATGGGGCTCATATGAAAGCAGTCTTGGATGACGACTTCTCCAATGCTACAGATATGGCGGATTATCTTGCGAAGAAAGGTGTTCCATTCCGTGAAGCCCATGAAATCGTAGGTAATGCGGTGCATCATTGCATCGAAAAAGGTTGTGTACTCCTTGATCTATCCGTAGAGGACTTCAAAGCTATTTCCAACCATTTTGATGCAGATATTCTTGACGCTATCTCCATCGAAGCTTGTGTTGCAGGTCGTAATAACTATTCTGGTACGGCTCCAGAATGTGTGGAACGACAACGTAATAATGGTAAAATCATTATCGCTGCTGAGGAAAAGCAAATTGCTGAATGGAAAGAAATCGTTGAATCTGTAGAAGAGTAGAGCTTAGTGCGGAATAAGTAGTAGATAAAAATAAAGAATAGTTATCAATAAAATCTGGAAAAATAAGATCGATATACATATAAGGATTTCATTAAGGGTCTAATATTGCCCATTATACTTATATGTATATCGATTTTTTATTTAAAAGCTAGACGATACCTATAAAGCCCAAAATTCTAATTGATAATCCACTATTAAAATGATGTATTTACATGTACATATATAGTGGACTGTGAGAGAATAATAGTCTTGTACTAGGACACTATAACCGTGATAGATAGGAAAAATTACATCTATACACAGAATAAAATGGGGTAAAAATATACTTTGCTACGATTAAAATGAGTTCTGTTCGATTTTGATGATAAATTACCTATGATTTATTCAATTCGTGTAATATGCCTTGTCCGCCAATAAAGTACTTTTATTTTGGTTTCATAGGTGTTATTATTTAACTCGTAATAAGAATAAAAACGGTAAATTCACATTCAAGCCCATCACAGCACGAACTGAATTTACTTAGCGGTATATATATTTTAAGTGAATTATGGACGAGAAAAAATTCACCTTAGTGAAAGGGGATTGATACATGAAAACCACCGCTAAAAAAATGTCTGTATTCCAGCTAACCACAATGGTAGCAGCCAATATGCTAGGAGCTGGGATCATTATGTTACCAACTAATTTGGCTCAAGTTGGTACTATTTCAGTTTTATCTTGGCTCGTGACAGCTGTGGGTGCGCTTTTACTAGCGTATATTTTTGCTCAAGCGGGTATGTTCTCCCAAAAACAAGGGGGCATGGGCGGTTATGCAGAACATCGCTTCGGTAAAACTGGACATTTTATGGCGAGCTATGCTTACAGCATATCTCTCATCATTGCTAATATCGCCATCGCGGTATCTGCCGTAGGTTATGGCGCAGCTTTCTTTGGTGTTGACCTCAATGCGACACAAACAAGTCAAGTAACAATTGTGCTCTTGTGGTTTGCAGCGATTCTAAACTTCAGAGGGAATCGTTTCACAGGTCGACTCAGCAATATGACTATTTGGGGCTCTATTGTTCCGGTTTTATTAATCGGTACAATCGGCTGGTATTGGTTTGATCCATCTATCTATTGGGCGGCATGGAACCCAAATGATCTTCCGCTTTATGATGCGGTAAAACAATCTATTTCCCTAACTTTATGGGGCTTCCTAGGATTTGAGTCCGCAGCGGCTAATGCTGATGCTGTTGAGAATCCAAAGAAAAACGTACCTATCGCAACTGTGGCGGGTACATTAGCAGTGGCAGTGGTTTATATCTTGTCCACAAACGTTATGGCAGGTATTGTGCCTAACGTTGATTTATTAAATTCTAACGCACCATTCGGTTTGACATTCGTATACATGTTCAATGATACAATTGCAAACATCGTTATGGCTGCTATGGTTATTTCTTGCTTTGGCGCTTTGCTTTGCTGGCAATTCACATTGTCTCGCGTCTTCAAAAGTGCAGCAGAACATGGTTACTTTCCTAAAATATTCGCTCGTGTAAATAGCAAAGATGCTCCTGTTCGTGGTGTATTGATTTTACTCGCTGTTGAAACATTACTTACTTTATTCACTGCAAGCGAATCCTTGCGTGAGCAGTTTGAAATCCTAGTAAACTTAGCGGTTGTAACTAACGTAGTACCGTATGTATTGTGCATCTTGGCAGTACCTACAATGATGCGTATGGCTGGCGTAGCTGAAAGTCGTATTAAACGCTCTAATTACTTGTTCGGTATAGGCGTTCTTTACTGCCTATATGCAATCTATGCATGTGGTTTTGATGCTATGGTAGGTAGCGCAGTGGCAGTAAGCATAGGTTTGGTGATTTATGTTTTGCGTAAAGCGTGGGATACACGCAGAGCACACCGCTTACAACAAAGTATTGATTAACTGAATACATCTCGTCTTATTAGAGGCTATTACTTGGTAATAGCCTCTTTTTTATCATAATCATGCATTAGACTCATAATTAATGCGAGCTAGATATGAAAAAACATAAAGAGTATAATTATTAATCAAATTTTTGCTGTGTATAAAAAGATTTTATAATAAAGTTTTTACATTGCTTTATTATTATTAAAATTAATATATATACCGTTATATAC
>NZ_PPCY01000007.1:2500-139817 GCF_002959795.1 Veillonella sp. S13054-11 | reverse complement strand
AGATGTGTATAAGAGACAGAATATATATAATTTATTAAAAGATTATAGATTTTTTTCGAATAGGACTATAAAAATTAGATGAAGTATTATATAATAATATCTACAGTATGTATTACAGTAGAACAGTAAAATAAATCCATTGATAATGTACGCTACTATTGCAGTATTATACAATTAGTATTAATGATAAGGGAGATTGTAAGACTTTGAAAAGAGTATTAACCTTAACATTAGCCGTGGCCATCGTTGCCGGTGGCTATATGTTTGAGGCTAATGGGGCGGGAGAACAACCTTCTAAACAGGCACCATCTATATCTGAGATAAATATATATACGCCAAAAGAGCTTAATGCACGTCAGAAAGACTTGGTTGAAATCGGCCGCTATACTGCGTCTGGTGATCAAGGTGCGTTAAAGAGTGCAATTGCATCTGCTATCGAGCGAGGCACGTTGACGCCGCAAGAGGTGAGTATTGCCATTCGTCAACTTTACTCTGCTGCTGGATTGAAACAAATGAATGCTGCTTTAGCTACATTTGATCAATTACGTGATGAGCGCCCTGAGTTTGGCGATGAGTACGAGAAAATGGTTCCAAAGCAAACAGGACTTAGTGCTTTATTGGGGAATGGCACTAATGGGGCGCCTTTAACAAAGCCAAAAGCTGAGGAAACAAAAGAGGGGGTTCAATATAATACGTTCCGTATGAAAAAACCAAAACCTCAAAATCGTAATCGTTCACGTTTAGGTAAATTGGACCGTGAATTGGTCGCTGCGGCAGCACTAGGTACTCGAGTTGGTAAAAATAATCTTTTTACTGCAGCTGAAAAGAGTTTATCTGAACTTGGCCTAAGTCAATATCAAATTGAAAATTTAGAAGCTATGATTTTCCAATAAAATGTAGACCTACTTCTTTCGGAAGTAGGTCTTTTTTATGGCTTCTACTTTCACAGTTTTAATGATTAGGGTTAAATCCATAGAATGTAATTGACGTTTAAGGTCCCCTTTTCTATAATTAATAAGATAGGTATATGACCTGTAATAATAAATATAAACAAATATAAATATATTATTAAAAATAGATGTAAGGAGAAAGTATGCGCCTTCGTAGAAAACCATGGATTGATGAAGCTATCCACGAATATGACTCTCACATCATTTTGTCTGGACAAGAAGAGTTTAAAGGCAAGTGGCGTGAATTATTTGAACATCCTGAGTACCCATTATATATGGAACTAGGGACGGGGAAAGGTCGCTTTATTGCGGGGATGTCTGAAGCGTATCCAAATGCTAACTTCGTAGGTTTTGAAGTACAAATGGGTGTTATCTATTATGCAGCACAAAAAATCTTTGAAGGAGAGCGAAACAATGCAAAGGTCTCTCTATTTGATATTGCAGGTATCGAAGAGATAGTGGCACCTAGAGAAGTTGATCGTTTCTATATTAACTTCTGTGATCCTTGGCCTAAGGCTAAACATGCAAAACGCCGCCTTACATATCACACATTCCTCGATCGTTATGCCCGCCTTTTGAAAGATGGTGGAGAAGTTCACTTTAAGACAGATAATGAAGGGTTGTTCATGTTCTCTCTTGAAGAGTTTAAAGCGTGTGGTTGGGAGCTTAAAAATGTAACGTATGATTTACATAGCACAGACCTTCCAAATGTAAAAACTGAGTATGAAGAGAAATTTAGTAAAAAAGGACAACCTATTTTCCGCTTAGAAGCAATTAAGCCAAAAGTTCAAAAGGAGGCTTAACATGCAAACACCGAATAAGGGGGATAGTCGGTGGGGCTCACTCTTTAAAAATGACTTACAAGGTATGCTCTTACCTATTCTTCTCATTACAATTATAGGCAGTGTAAATATCTTTAGTGCTACGTATATCAGCTCTATCTATGAAAATACGGGATTATTAGGATACTTTTTAAAACATATGACATTCTTGTTTTTGTCTATGGCGGCAGGTGTCATATTGTATCGTTACGATTACCGTCAGTTACAGAAGCCTCACATGTTGCAAAGAATTATGATTGCTACACTAATTGGTATGATTTTGGTTCTTGTGATTGGTGCAGTCATTAATGGTGCACGTCGTTGGATTGTTATTGGGCCTGTATCGATTCAACCTTCAGAATTTGCGAAATTGGCTGCCTTGATATGGACGTCGGCTAAATTGAGTACCATGCGGAAATGGGGAAAACCAAAGCATACTAACCCTCTCATTAATTTACAAGGTTATTTTAGTGAACGTATAAGTTATATGTTGCCCATGTTAATATGGCCAATTATATTTGCAGGCTTAACAATCTTGCAACCAGATATGGGCACGACCGTATTGATTTTTGGCTTTTCTTTTGTGCTCATTTACTTAGCGGGCTTTGATGGAAAATTCTTTGGCGGAGCTTTTGTGATAGCTGGATTTCTTGGCTTTATTGCAGCTCGTATGTCGCCATATCGCTGGGAACGTATTCAGTCTTGGTTTGATCCTTGGCCTCATGCGCAAGATATGGGGTATCAAACAGTTCAAGGGCTCTTGGCCGTAGGTTCTGGCGGTATTTTAGGCGAAGGCTTTATGCAAGGTACATCAAAGTATTTTTACTTACCAGAAGCACATACGGACTTTGCCTTTGCTGTATGGGCCCAAGAAATGGGTTTCATTGGTGCAGTGTTTGTTGTCGTTCTGATTGCAGCTTTTACCTATTTTGGGTTCCGCATTTCTAATAAGGCTCGTGATGAATTCGGGAAATGGTTAGCAATGGGCATAACATTGCTTATCAGTGGTCAAGCCTTGTTTAACATCGCTATGGTATGCGGTATCATGCCTGTAACAGGGGTACCATTACCATTTGTTAGTTATGGTGGCTCTTCATTGCTGATGAATTTCATGGCTATTGGGTTGTTGGCAAGCATTGGTCGTCGTAATGTAGAAGGGGTAAAACAAGTTGGTACAGCTGAACCATTACCATCTTTGCGTGAAGAAACACAAAGTCGTTTCAAGCCTTCTGCTACGACGCGTACTAATAAGACAAATATGCCTGGACCGTTTAAACCACGGCCTTCTAAAAAGTCGACTCGTAGATAGACTAAATTTGAACGTTAATATCTAACGTATGTATCATAAGATAAATCTGTTTGTGTAAATTCATAGAGTATATTTAAGGACTGTACTATATGAACTTAGCATCGTTATATTGTGTGTGAGGAGAAACGATGAAAGATTATATTGATATTCAAGAACGCCCATCATGGGGCCGAATGTTACCACTTAGTTTTCAACATTTATTTGCCATGTTTGGCTCTACTGTATTGGTACCGTATTTATTAAAAGTAGACCCTGCAACAGCATTGTTTATGAATGGTATTGGTACATTATTGTACTTGTTTGTGTGTAAGGGTAAGATTCCTGCATATCTTGGTTCCAGCTTTGCCTTTATTGCGCCTGTAGCAGGTGTGTTATCTGCAGGTCTTGGTTATGAAGCGGCAAAAGGGGCCTTCGTTGTATTTGGTTTATCTTTTGTAATTTTATCTGTTCTCGTCCGTTATATTGGTACGCGTTGGATTGATAAATTATTCCCACCGGCGGCTATGGGTGCTATCGTAGCGATTATCGGCTTAGAATTAGCGCCAGTAGCGATGAGTATGTCTGGCCTTATCGGTAATCAAGATTTAGGCATGAGCCATAGCCAAGCTGTTATTATCTCTATGTTTTCCTTAGTTGTTACCTTACTAGGAACTGTTGTGTTCCGTGGTTTCTTAGCTGTTATTCCTGTTCTTATCGGTGTTGTCTCCGGCTATGTATTGTCTGCTGTGATGGGAGTTGTTGACTTTTCTGGAGTAGAAGCTGCTCCTTGGCTTTCATTGCCTCAGTTCTACGGTATGCCTGTATTTGATATCAATGCGATTATCATGATTATGCCGGCGCTCTTCGTAGTATTTGCAGAGCATGTTGGTCATTTAGTTGTTACTAGTAATATCATCGCTAAAGACTTGATGAAAGAGCCTGGTCTACAAAGATCCTTACTTGGTGATGGCCTTGCAAATATTCTTTCTGGTTTCTTTGGTGCTACACCAAATACGACGTATGGTGAAAACATCGGCGTACTTGCCATTACTCGTTGTTTCAGCGTATGGGTAATTGGCGGTGCTGCAGTTCTTGCGATGATTATATCCTTTGTTGGTAAAGTGGCAGCACTTATTCATGCTATCCCAGTACCTGTTATGGGTGGGGTTTCTATTCTTTTGTTCGGCATTATCGCAGCTTCTGGCTTGCGTATGCTTGTAGAACGTAAGGTGGATTATACAAATCCTGTTAATATGATTCTTACATCTGTTATCCTTGTGGTAGGTCTTAGCGGCGCAGAACTTGCGGTTGGTCCTGTAGTTTTAAAAGGGATGGGTCTTGCTACTGTAGTAGGTATGGCGATGAGCATTTGTTTGTTGATCCTTCAAAAAACAGGCGTTGGCAACGACCAATTGAAAAAAACAGAAGTATAACTTTATACGACTTTAAGCTCTTGGCGTAGAACCTTGAGATTAAAGTGAATTGACTTGTATTCAATATAATAAACGACTACTGAATTAGATTGTATCTGTGAAAGTAGTCGTTTTTGTTTAGTATCTTTATAATTTATCTTCAATATTGTATAATAAACATATAAGTTGTATAAAATTAATTTTAGAGAGGAGGGCCTATGGAGTTTTTAATATGGATGGCTATCGGTGTTTCTTTGATGGCTGTAGAACTCGTAGTACCAGGCGGTATTCTAGGTCTTATCGGTTACTGCGCGTTTCTATGGGGCGTTTATGTAGCTCTTGGGGAAGGTACGGTAGCATTGTATGCTGTGCTAGGATTAACAGCCTTGTTAATTGTCATTATCATCGTGTTCTTTAATCACTTTGAAAAGACGTGGATAGGCAAATTGTTTACCTTAGGGCAACGGTCTACGACAAAAGCCGGTTATGTATCTAATGATGTATTAGAAGATTTGGCTGGCAAGGAAGGTGTAGCTCATACAACACTACGCCCGGCAGGTATTGCTAAGATTAATGGTAATTTGGTAGATGTTGTAACCGAAGGTGACTTCATCGATGCCGGTTCACCTATTGTGGTCCTTCGAGTTGTAGGTGGTCGCAATATTGTTAGAAAGCGAGATTAAGCTTTCATAATATCGTTGTAAATAATGGAGGTTATTATGGATGTAGGTATTTTAATTTTGATTCCCATTTTGCTGATTGGTATTATGGTATTCTTATATGTTGTGCCATTAGGGCTTTGGGTATCTGCTTTAGCAGCGGGCGTTAATGTTGGTATCTTTACACTTGTAGGTATGCGCTTGCGTCGCGTAAATCCGTCTCAAATTGTAATGCCGTTGATTAAAGCTAATAAAGCGGGGCTTGATGTGAATGTAAATCAGTTGGAAGCGCATTATCTTGCAGGTGGTGACGTTGACCGCGTTGTAGATGCTTTGATTGCCGCTGAACGGGCATCTATTCCGTTGACCTTTGAACGTTCCGCAGCTATCGACCTCGCCGGTCGTGATGTATTGGAAGCGGTTCAAATGTCCGTTAATCCTAAAGTGATTGAAACTCCAATTATTTCTGCGGTAGCAAAAAATGGTATCGAATTGAAAGTTCGTGCTCGTGTTACTGTACGTGCGAATATCGATCGCCTCGTTGGGGGTGCTGGTGAAGCCACAATTATTGCCCGTGTAGGTGAAGGTATCGTAACGACTGTAGGTTCCTCTGAAGAACATACAGATGTATTGGAAAATCCAGATCACATTTCCCGTACTGTATTGGGTAAAGGCCTTGATGCGGGTACTGCATTCGAAATCTTGTCCATCGATATCGCTGACGTAGACGTGGGACGTAACATTGGCGCTCAATTGCAAACTGACCAAGCGGAAGCGGATAAGAAAATCGCTCAAGCTCGTGCGGAAGAACGTCGTGCAATGGCTGTTGCTACAGAACAAGAAATGCGTGCTAAAACACAAGACATGCAAGCTAAGGTTGTGGAAGCACAAGCTGAAGTCCCTAAAGCATTGGCAGAAGCTTTCAGAAATGGTAATCTTGGCGTTATGGATTACTACAATATGAACAATATTATTGCAGACACTAAAATGCGTGAAAACTTAGCAGATGGTGAATAGGAGTAGCTATGGACTCTATTTTGTCTTCAGTGCTATCCATCTTTTCGCATAATCCAATCTTTGTTTTAGGTATCATCGCGTACATTGCTTTTTCCATTATAAAAAATAAGAATACTGAAGAGTCTGAAGAGTATGATGAGTATGAAAGCTCTGGTGGCGGAACTTGGGAAGATATGGAGCGCGAATATGGCATCTCCATAGAACGCAAGGTAGATGAACCGTCTATGGAAGATTTGTCTAAGGTTGATGACTTTTATCGGGACTCTTATGAAGATAAACCGATTGTCAATCAGCAACCAGAACCCCCATCGCAAACTATGGAGGACATACATTTCAATGAAGAGGCTGCAGCAGCTCAACGAGATATTGAAGCCTTATCAATGAAAAGTTCCAGTAGCACTCCAAGTTATACTACCAGTAAGACTCGCTTAGATAGAGAAGCTGTTACGGGGCCGACCTTAAGTGAAAGACTAGCTGAGTTTAAACGAGATAAAGCAGCTAAAGAGGGACAAGTTCTTGTTGAAAATGTAGGCATTACAACTGCGCCTACTGCTCTAGCTGCGACTTCAACTTGTGGGCGTAGATCTAATCATGCTTTAAAAGAGGGCATGAAATGGTCCATCATTTTAAGTAAACCTAAAGCTCTTGAACGTAGATACCGCTAATGAAGCAATCTATTTATAAGCGTATAAACTAATTATGGTTTTATTAGAACATAAATAATAACGGATTGTGCACTGATGTGGTATAGCAACCATACTGTCACATATCATAATGTGGGGCATATAATTACATATTGAAAGAGGTTCCTATTGGTCACCTATGTGACTATTAGGAACCTCTTTTTTATTGTTTTTTCCTAGTGAAACTTTCACAATAATAGGGGAAGGAGTTCGTTTATAAGGAAAGGTAAAATTATGTATCGAAATGTGCGTGTTATACCAAAACAGCTGTTGCACCAATTATATATAGAGAAGCAATGGAGCATTCGCGATGTGGCGGATTATTTTCAATGTAGTGTTGATACCATCATGCGCCGTATGAAAGCGTACGATATCGAACGGAGGCCTCTGAAGAAAGAAATCAATATGGTCCATGTACAAGCTTTGTATGAGACCGGTAAGTGGTCGCTCCATTCATTAGCAAAGCGTTATGATGTGTCTATTACGACGATGGCGAATCGCTTGAAGGAATATGGATTGGTTTGTCAGCAATCAAATAAAAACGTCTCTATAGATGTAGTACGTATATGTAGGGCTTATAAAAGTGGAAATAGTACAGATGCTATTGCTCGTATGTATGGTATATCGCGATGGAAAGTTCACCATGTATTGCGGCATATGGGAAATTGCTTACTTCCTAAAGCGCGAAAGCCTATGCGCGTAGAGGAGATGGCTTATTTATATATTCATCATCACATGAGTACAGATGACATTGGATTGGCTTATGGGATACGTGGTTCTACAGTGGCAATGTATTTGCGAGAGCAAGGTATAGAAATAAGGGCAAATACTCTTGATCTAGACGAAAATAAGATTAAAAAACTCCGTGCACAAGGTTATGGAGTTGCAAAGATTGCACAGGTGATGGGATGCTCTACCTCTGCTGTGCGAAAGCGTCTAGCTATGAAAGAATATATCTCTCCTTGATGTAGTGTGGTAGATACTATATACTTAAATTTATACAATGATGGGAGGAATATTATGCTCGAAATTATATCTGCTTTAACACCGTTTTTATTACTGGGCTTAGTGGCTGCTGGCTTATCTCGCCTTTCTGGAGTAGCCTTATCAATGGTTGTAGTACCAACCTTATTGATTTGGGGTGCCACTGCGGTTGACGTAATCGCTTTTATGTTGCTTTTTGTGGTGTACAACAACTTCACTATGGAAACACAAGATATTCGTTTAGATTATAAAGATCTTGTCTTATTCCCTAAATGGCGCCTGTGCATTCCCTTTATTTTGAGTTTGGTAAGCGCCTTCTTTGTTCCTGCTGCAGGCATTGCCGTTTTTATGGCTTGCTTTGTTTTAGAGTTATTGGCTACTGTGTATAAACGCATTCCTGAAAATAAACGGCCTCGTTTACAGCGCGTAATAGTGGCATCGATTTTGAGTGCCGTTGTAACAGCTGTAGGCGCCTATATAGGTCCTAAAATTCCTAGTGAATTCTACTTTGTCTGTGTAGGCTTAGCCATTTTAATCGTTACGGACTTTGCATGGTATGCCGGCAAGCATAGAGATGCTTTTAGAAGCGCATGGGATAGCATTTGGGCTGGTTTTAATATATTCTTAGGCATGTTTGGCGTAGAGGCTTCATATTATCCAGCTGCACTAACGCGATCTATTCCAAATCCAATGGATCGCATGTTGCCTATGGTTACTGTAGTAGGTGGCTATGCAGGCCTTATGGTAGTATTCGGCTTTTATAACATTTTTTCTATACCGTCTTTGATTACAGCTATTGGTGCTGCTATAGGGATACGCCTCTTTGGTATGTATGAATTTCCTCGGAATGGCAGTTTCTCTTATTTGGCAATCGGTTTTGCCGTGGCTGCTGTAATTTGCTTGTATCTCGTATCTCCGACACCAGTTGGTTTTGATCATATTAATACCTTAGTTTCTCAACCAATTGGCCAATAATAATAGATAATGTAAGTCTATTGATATATTTTAATAAGTTCTTTAGTTGCTTTCACCTAGGAGCTAATTGGATTATAATGTGTGATATATCTCATATATTGTATTGAAAATTAAGTTCATATTAGAATGTGAAAGGAGTTGATGCTATATGGCAGAAACAATTGAAACAAGACCATTCCCTCCATTCTTACCAAAGAAGGCAACAGTCATGATGATGGGCACATTTCCTCCAGAACAATCAAAACGTGCTATGGAATTCCATTATCCAAATTTCCAAAATGATATGTGGCGTGTTTTTGGCCTCGTATTCTTTGATGAAAAGGATCATTTTAGAAATGGTGAGGAAAAAGCGATGGATCCTGAGAAGATTAAAGCCTTTTTGTCTGAAGCTGGAATTGCATCTTGTCCTACTGTTTTGAAAGCTATTCGCGAAAAAGGGAATGCATCTGATGCATTTCTTAAGGTCGTTGAACCAGTTCCACTTGCGGACGTACTGGAGCAAATCCCTGACTGTAAGCATATTGGTACAACAGGCGGCAAGGCTACGGAGATTTTATTGAGCCTTTTACCAGAAAAGGTTAAATTACCTAAAACTGGTGAAACAATTCCTTTTGTATTTAATGGTCGGGAATTGACATTGACACGTTTGCCATCTACATCACGTGCCTATCCGTTGAGCCTACCGAAAAAGGCTGAAGCGTACAAGAATTTCTTCAAAGCTTGTGGTCTAAAAACAAAATAAATATTTAAAGTAGCACCTTTAATAGTTGGCTTTGAGTCTTTTGGTCTCATCTGTCGCTATTGAAGGTGTTTTTATATCGTAAAAATATATGAGGTATTAAAATGGAAATTAATGCATATTTATTGTGAATATGTAGTTTATTATAAATAAAATTGATGAGATATATAATATTTTAATTCTTGTTTTTTATAATGAGAGGTTTATAATTAACCGTTGTCGCAAACTGGTTGACAATAATTTAAAAAATGGAGTTGATAATATGGATAAGGCTAAGGAGGCCTTGTGGACAAAATCCTTTGTCCTTGATACTTTGATTAATTTCTTAGTATTTTTAATTTATTATTTATTAATCGTTATTATTGCGGTTGTAGCAAAAGATAATCTTCATGCTACGGCTAGTCAAGCGGGACTTGCTGTTGGTATATATATTATTGGCACCGTTGTAGCCCGTTTGTTGGCAGGGCGGTTTATCAGTATCCTAGGATGTCGTAAGATGCTCTATTTAGGGTTATTGATTTACTTGATTTCAACAGCTATGTATTTTTACACACCTAATTTACTAATGCTTGATAGTGTTCGCTTCTTAAATGGTTTTGCTTATGGTATTACATCTACTGCTACAAGTACTATCATAGCTGCTATTATTCCTACGTCACGTCGAGGGGAAGGGATTAACTATTATGGCTTATCTACCTCTCTCGCCGCTGCAGTAGGACCATTCTTAGGTATATTGATGCTTCATAGTCTTGGTTATGATTTTATCATTGCATTCTGTGTTGTACTTATCATCCTTTGCGGTATTGGTTCTGTAATCATGAAATTTAATGAACCTAAACTTGGTATCGAATCTGAAGGACATAAGGGCATTAGAATCTCGGACTATATTGAACCACGGATGAATTCAATCAGTCTTGTTTCCATTCTAGTCGGCTTTGCTTACTCTGGCGTTATTGGCTTTATGGCGGCTTACACAAAAGATCTAGATCTTATTATGGCGGGCACTTTCTTCTTTGTTGTATATGCTGTAGTTATTACTATAACAAGACCATTGCTTGGCATTGTTTTTGATATGAAAGGGGAAAACTTCGTTCTTTATCCTTGTTTTGTATCCTTAGCACTTGGTATTTTCTTATTATCCATCGCTCACTCCACATGGCTTGTGCTTTTATCGGCTGTGTTTGTTGGCCTTGGATATGGTACATTTATGTCCAACGGACAAGCTGTTACTGTTAAGATAGTACCTGTTCATCGTATTGGTGTTGCCACATCTACATACTTCATTGCCTTGGATATGGGGCTTGGCTTTGGCCCCTATATTTTAGGTGCCGTTAAAGAGGTTGTAGGTTATGCTAGTATGTTCCATGTAACTGTTGTTGTTGCGCTCCTTGCGCTGGTTGCCTATTATTTATTATATGGCCGTTATGTGGGGACTGAGAGAGACCTCTCGTTGAAAGCTCGCGCTGAAGAAGAAGAAATTAGGAATCGTAAACATAATGGTAAGCTTGCGTAAAATGTAAAATAAAAGGACTATACGAGCCTAGGCTCGTATAGTCCTTTTTGGTTATCTAGTACTGCTTTGCTAATATTATTATTTTTCAATATTTACAATATTAACGATAACTTCAACAGCTTTTTTCATATCATCGATACATGCGAATTCATGACGACCATGTAGATTTTCTACGCCTGTAAAAATATTTGGTGTAGGAATGCCCATGAAGGAGATTTTGGATCCATCTGTGCCACCGCGAATAGGATCACAAGTAGGTGTAATTCCAGCTTTTTTCATTGCTGCTTTGGCTACGTTTACGCATTCCATATTGTCTTTGATGATATCGTACATGTTGTAGTATTGGTCTTTTACAGAGACCTCACATACTTCACGCCCATATATTTCATTCAATGTTTGACCTGCTTGTAAGAAGAATGCTTTTTTTGCTTCGAACAATTCCTTATTATGGTCGCGGATAATATAGTTCATTTTGCCGGTATCTACTTGTGTTTCCATGCTCATGAGCATAAAGAAACCTTGGCGACCACATGTGTGCTCAGGAACAGCTGCTCCTGGTAATAAAGCGTCAAATTGCATAGCTAGTTTAGCACAGTTGATCATAATGCCTTTGGCAGTACCTGTGTGAACGGATACGCCTTTGAGGGTTACTGTACCGCCAGCAGCGTTAAAGGTTTCATATTCGAGTTGGCCTAGGCTTTCACCATCGATAGTGTAAGCATAGTCTACAGGAAATTGTTTAACATCGAAGTGGTCAGCACCAGTACCGATTTCTTCATCTGGACCGAAAGCACACATGATTTTACCATGTTTGATTTCTGGGTGAGATACGAGATAGGCGAGGGCTTCCATGATTTCGCAGATACCAGCCTTGTCGTCACCACCAAGAAGTGTTAGACCATCGGTTACAACTAAGGACTTGCCAATGTAATTTTTTAGATTTGGAAAATCTGCACGACGGGTGAAGATTTGATGTTCTTCGTTAAGGCAAATATCCCCGCCATCATAGTTTTCTACGATGCGAGGCTTAATATTTTCCGCGTTGTAATCGGCTGTATCCATATGGGCAATGAAGCCGATAGCAGGAGCTTTTTCATCTGTATTGGCATTGAGCGTACCGATGACAAAACCATTTTCACGATTGTAAATAACTTCATCTAAACCGATTGCTTTTAAATCAGGAACGAGCACATTCATAGCAAAGTCTACTTGAGTTTGAGTACTAGGAATGGTTGTACTTTCCTCATTAGACCGTGTATTTATGCTTGTATAGCGTACAAAACGTTCGACCATTGATTCCATAATGAGCCTCCTCGTAAGTAAACATACGTGTTATACAGGGCAGTATACGATACCGTTACATAATAGAGATTCTTAATATACTTTCATTGTAGAACAGGGACGCCAAAAATGCAAAATAATTATTTATAGGGGGTGTATTGTTTTATTCGCATAGTGCATAGAAAACCATTGAACCATGTGTAGTACCGTGTTAGTATAAAGGTGAATAGTTATACGTTTGTACTTTTTCTGTGAGGAGGTTTTACTATGTCGGACGAGGTTCGTTCCATTCCACCCATAGAACCGGTGTTAGATCCTAAGAAAGATTACGTAGAGATTAACTCATATGTAGTCTTCTGGGGCTTGTTCTATGCGGCAGTTTTCACACTGGCTGTTGGCTATTTATGTTTGAAAATCGGTCAAACAGTAGATGCCTTTGCACCAGTATCTGTACTTGCTATGGGTACAGCAGTTATTTTAAAGCGGCAAAATGCTTTTGCCGAAACGGTACACATTCAAGCTATCGCTAGTTCTAGTACGAACACATTAGCAGGGGCTATGTTCTTCTTGCCAGCTCTTTACATCTGGAATGTAACAGATGTATCATTCGTACAAATGGCGATTCCTATCATTCTTGGCGGCGTTTTAGGTGTTTTATTATGCGTTATGTTCCGTCGCTATTTCGTTGAGGAAATGCACTATGTGTATCCGTTCCCAAGTGGTCGTGCTGCAGCGGAAGTATTGATGAGTAATGAAGGTAGCAAAGCAAAACTTATGCTTGGCTCTGGTTTAATTGCTCTCGTGTATGACTTTATTCTTAATAGTTTAGGGTGGTGGCAAGAGGTTATTCGCACTGCTACCTTTAAGTGGGGGGCAGCCCTTGCAGATCAAACTAAGCTAACCGCAGCGGTAGATACTGATGCAGCATTGCTTGGCCTTGGTTATTTCACGGGCCTTCGCTATGCGGCTATCATTGCAGCCGGTTCCTTCTTCTCTTGGTTTGTATGTATTCCAATTGTGTACTATTTAGCGCCTGAACATATCATGCAAATTGGCGGCCATGCAGTTCCATTAGGGGAGGCCCCAATTCGTAAGGTATTCCTTGATTATGTTCGTCATATTGGTATCGGCATGCTCGCTATGGCAGGCATCATCGGTCTAATTACAATGTCTAAAGTGGTAGCAAATGTTGTTAAAAATGCAGTGCTTGACATCTTTAGTTCTAAAACTGTAGATGTTAATTTGCTTCGTACACAACGTGACGTACCTACATCTTGGATTGGTGCTGGTATCTTGTTATGTACAGTTTTATTTGCAGCATATTTCCATTTTATGTATGCTGAAAGCTTCGGACAAACAATTGTAGCGTTCTTAATCGTTCTTATTATGTCCTTCCTATTGTCTGTAGTGGGGATTAGCTCCATCGCTTATACAGGTACGGAACCAGTTTCAGGTATGACAATCTTTATGATTATCATCTCCGCTGTATGCTTAACCGCAGCAGGTATGACTGGTAAGGTCGGTATGATTGCAGTCCTCATGATGGCATCCTTTATTGGTACTACTATTGGGATGGCTGGTAACTTCATGTCTGAGCTTAAGGTGGCACATATGACAGGTGCTACACCTAAGAAAATGGAACAATGGCAAATCGTTGGTACTATTCTTTGTGCCGTACTTTCTGTAGGTGTTATGATTCTTTTGAACGATGCTTATGGATTTGTAGGAGATCATGCATTAAATGCACCTCAAGCGAACGCTATGGCCGCCATCATTGAGCCAATGATGACTGGTGGTAGTGCTCAATGGCCTCTATACATGGCTGGCGCATTATTTGCAATCATCTTGTGGATGGTAAGAGTTCCACCATTGGCATTTGCTTTGGGCACATATTTGCCAATGGAAATCAACACACCATTACTTATCGGAGGTTTGATTGCGTATCTTGTACAAAATAGTACAAAAGACAAAGAATTGGCAGATCTTCGTTTCTCCAAAGGTAGTACAATTGCCTCTGGTCTCGTAGCTGGTGGTGCTATTGGCTCCTTGTTCAGTGCTGTGCTTCGTATTGCAGGTGTTGATGTATTTGCTCAAGCTTGGGTAGAAACACCTGAAGCGACATATCTCAGTATCGTAATGTATTTATTACTCTGTACGTTCTTGTACAAGGTAGCTATGTATATAAAAGCTAAACATGCTAAATAAATTACATACTATATATCCTAAATGAATTGAATAGCTTATTTATTCTATAAATAATCAGGAATCCTCCATTTTGGAGATGACCGCCTTTATCAAGTTTCATCTATGCTTGGTAAAGGCGGTCTTTTTATATACTTAGGAATGTTATTTTCGATATAGCTAAAAACTATATCAATTCAATACCTATTGGTATAGTTGGAATTATTGACCCGTGCTATATCGAATGTTATCATAAAATTATAATACCTTTAGAGGTATTATTTTTATTATGCTCATAAGTGTAAGTATAAATATATTAGTTGATTAAGAAGAACTCTGTTTCTAGATAGAACGGAGAGAAGTAAGGATAATAATATGAAATTTAAGAAAATAGCAGCTCTATTAGGGGCTTTCACCATTGCTAGTAGTTTATTAATCGCAGGCTGTGGTAATGCAGGTAATAGTCAGAAGGCATGGCGCGTAGGTACTGATGCGACCTATGCACCATTTGGTTTTAAAGACAAAGATAGTGGTAAATTAGCTGGTTTTGATATTGATATTATCAATGCGATTGCAAACGAAGAGGGCATAGAAGCAGATATTCAAAATCTAAACTTTGATGCGCTTTTACCAGCATTACAAAGTAATACCATCGACATCGCTATTTCGGATATGACTATTTCTGAAGAACGAGCAAAATCTGTTGACTTTAGTAAACCGTACTATATTGCAGGTAATGGTCTCGTTGTGAACATTGATAACACCAATATTAATAGTTTTAAGGATCTAGAAGGTAAACGCATTGGTGTATCCATCGGCTCTACTGGTGCAGAGATTGCTAGCAAGATTCCCAATGCCGATGTACGTCAGTTTAATATCATTGTCGATGCGTTCTTAGAATTGCAAAATAAAGGCGTCGATGTAGTTATCAATGATACACCAGTAAACGAATATTATGTTAATGGTAAAGGCAAAGGTATCGCAAAGGTTACTGGAGAGGACTATGATGCGGCACCACTAGGTATTGCTGTGAAAAAAGGTAATACAGAGTTGCTTAACAAAATCAATGATGGTTTGGCTAAGATCAAAGCAAACGGTAAATACGCAGAAATTTATAAGAAATGGTTTGGTAAGGAGCCTCCAGCAGAGGTATTAAAATAGTTTGTAGATAGTACCAGAATGTATTATTTGATATAATATGCTAGGTAATCCTCATGTTATAAGAGGTATGTATAGAATGGGTGATATGATGGCTAAACGAAGTGCATTTTTAGATATTATTAAGGAAAAGGGCGCCCTCGTCTTAGATGGAGCTTTAGGGACCGAATTAGAGCGTTATGGCTGTGATATTCAACATAAGTTGTGGTCTGCTAAGGTTCTCATGGATCAGCCAGATATCATTAAGAAAATACATATTTCTTATTTAGCTGCTGGTGCCGATATCATTCAAAGCTCTGGTTATCAAGCGACAGTAGCAGGCTTTAAAGGTTTAGGTTATGGAACGGAAGAAGCGATAGAGCTCGTTAAACTTTCTGTTCGTTTAGCCGTGCAAGCTCGTAATGAGTTTTTAGAAGCAAAGGCGAGTGGGGCACTTACATTGCGTGGAATTACGCTTGGTGAAGAGACTCCTAAGGGAATTAGATATTTTTCTGAAGGTGCGTTACCTAAACCGTTGGTGGCAGCTTCTGTAGGTCCTTATGGCGCTTTCTTGGCTGATGGCTCTGAATACCGTGGTTATCCTGATGTGCAAACAGAATATCTAGAAATATTCCATATTCCACGACTAGCATTATTCTGCGAAGAACATCCAGACATATTATCCTTTGAAACTATACCGTCTTATGCTGAAGCGATTGCTATTGCAAGAGCTATGTCTGATCCATTTACATCAAAAGGTATTCCTGCATGGATTGCTTTTTCCTGTAAAGATGGGCATCATGTTTCTAGTGGCGAAACCATTATTAAATGTGCACAAATGATCGACAAGGTACATCCTATTACGGGGATTGGCATTAATTGTACTAAACCGGAATATGTAGAATCATTGATAAAAGATATTCGTACTGTTACAGATAAACCGATTGCTGTATATCCTAATCTTGGTGAAAGCTATGATAGTAAAACTAAAACTTGGTATGGCGATGCTGCATCATTTGTAGACTACGTTGAGGTATGGCGAAAAGCTGGAGCTGAAATCATTGGTGGCTGTTGTAGAACAACACCTGAAATTATCGGTGATATTGCAAAGAAAATTCACAACTAATATAGTGTGATATACAAAAAGCTATTCGAGTATAATTCGAATAGCTTTTTCTTTATATGCAAATAAAAAAGCAGTGCGAAAGCACTGCTTTTACTATGGCGGAGAGACAGGGATTTGAACCCTGGGTACGGGATAACCGCACACATGATTTCCAATCATGCTCCTTCAGCCGCTCGGACACCTCTCCATGTATTCTGTTGTGTAACAGGTACTTGTATAGTATATGAAAAAGTTAGATTTATGTCAAGCAAAAAAATAGTAGAATTATTGCATATTTACAAGGCTTTTAAAAAATAGTATTTGATTTCAATAAATGGATATAAATCAAAAAACATAGCCTGGTTTTAGGCGTATAAAATCTGGTATATAAAAAGAAAAAGCCGCCTAAATAGGCGGCTCTTGTATTAGAATACGTCTTTAATTTCAGCAGCTTCAATGGATGCTTTGATATCGTCTGCCATTTTTTCAATTAATGGAAGATCTTCTTCTTTCAAAGAGGATTTGATATCTAGTGGTTCGGAAACGATTTCAATGTCTTTGAAGTCATTTTCGAAATGGGAAACCATTGTTTTCATCGCAGCGGAAGCCCAAGAGTGGTTACCGATGATGGACACTTTATGGTTTTGGAAGTTAAGGGCTTTTAATTCATGGATAAAGTTTTCCATAGTAAGGTATAGATTCAAGTTATATGTAGGTGCGATAGTTACCAAGTTAGTATATTTCCAAGCATCGGAGATGATGTAGGAAGCATTAGTTTTGGAAACATCGTAAATTCTGATATCTGTAACACCACGTTTGGAGAGTTGTTTAGCCAATTGTTGAGCAATAGCACGAGTATTGCCGTACATGGAACCAAAAGCGATAACAACACCTTTTTTCTCAGCAGTATAGCTGGACCAATGTAAGTATTTGTGCGTGATATATTGGATAGATTCAGGGGTGCGCCAGATTGGACCATGAAGTGGAGCAATGCGTTTGATATCAAGGCTAGAAATTTTGCGAAGCGCATTTTGTACTTGTGGTCCGTATTTACCAACGATATTTGTATAGTAACGGCGAGCTTCTTCTTCGTATGTAGCTACGAAATCGGTTTGATCAGCAAAGATATTACCATTAACTGTACCGAATGTACCAAAAGCATCTGCAGAGAACAATGTGCCTGTAGATTTTTCGTATGTACAAGTTACTTCAGGCCAGTGAACCATAGGCATAGTGTAAGAAACCAAAGTATGTTTACCTAAACAGATTTCATCGCCTTCTTTAATTTGATGGTATTGTTCTGGTTTTGGAGTGTTATAGAATTGCTCAAACATGCGGAATGTTGTAGCATTACCTACCATTTTACAATTTGGATACCGTTCCAATGTTTCCAATAATGTTTGGCAATGATCAGGCTCCATATGGTTTACGACGATGTAATCAAGTTCACGACCATTTAAGAGGTGAGTCAAGTTGTCGAAGTACTCTTCGCGAATTTCAGCATCTACAGAGTCTACCACACAAGTTTTTTCATCGTCGATGAAATAGCTGTTATAGCTAACACCATTTGGAATAGGAAATAAGTTTTCGAAACGTTCTGTTGTCCAGTCATTACTACCAATCCAGTAGATATTATGAGTCATTTTCTGAGCACAATGCATAATAAAATCCTTTCTTAACCCACACTAGGTATGTATAGCTTTACATGAGAACTCATGTCTGTAAATATAGTATCAATTTATAATACTAATATTTTCGAAAAAAATCAATATTGAAAAAGCCTACTTGAAGAAGTAGGCTTTCACATGAAAGTTCATAGTGACCAATTATTTGAAGTATTTTACACCAGATGTAAAGATTGGCATTTCTAATTGGCCAGGAATATTTTTGCTAATACCGGCGCCACAGCGTTCAGAGTGTGCCATTTTGCCGAATACGCGACCATCAGGGCTATAAATACCTTCGATAGCAGCTACAGACTGGTTAGGATTGAAGCGACTATCCATGGAGGCGATACCATCAAAGTCTACATATTGTGTAGCGATTTGGCCAGTTTTATTGAACTCTAACACTTGTTGAGGAGACGCTATAAAGCGACCTTCGCCGTGAGAAATTGGTACCGTATAAATTTCTCCAGCTTTAGCATCACTCATCCAAGGGGACTTTGTGGAAATAACTTTCGTATTAACCATGCGAGATAAGTGACGACCAATGGTATTGTATGTCAATGTAGGATGATCTGCAGTTAACGTTTCAATATGTCCACCAGGTAATAAGCCTAACTTGATGAGCGCTTGGAAGCCGTTACAAATACCTAATACAAGGCCATCTTGTTTGTACAAGAGGTTTTCTAAACCTTCTGCAAGGTATGGGTTGCGGAAGAGGGTGGCTATGAATTTACCAGAACCATCTGGCTCATCACCGGCACTGAAACCTCCTGGGAACATAAGAATTTGAGACTCTGCTAATTTAGCTTTGATTACGTCGATAGATTCTTTTAATTGTTCTGGAGTTTGGTTGCGGATAAGCACGATATCTGTTTCTGCACCAGCCCGTTCAAAGGCGCGAGCAGAGTCAAATTCGCAGTTTGTACCAGGAAATACTGGGATGAGAACTTTTGGTTTTGCACCTAGGGAGGCGCTGCGAGGTTTAGCGTGTTGGTCATGGATGTAAGCGACTGCTTCACCAAAGCCGTTTGATGCGTACATTGGGAAGATATCGTTTAGAGGTGCTTCATAGGCCGCTTGTACTTCTTTGAGCGATACGGATTGACCTTCCCATTCGATAACAGGTGTGGCTTGGGTTACGCCGATAACTTTCACATCAGGTAATTCTAAAAGATAATTAACAGCCGTAATATCTACTTCAACGATGAAGGAACCAAGGGCTGGTTGGAAGATACCACGTTCAGCGTATTTATCGAATTTAACACCGATATTGTTGCCAAGGGCCATTTTTGTGACTGCTTCAGGAATGCCGCCTTGATCAACTACATAGGCAGAGTAAACGCGACCTTTTTCAATTTGTTCTTGTAGTGTATCGCAGTTTTCTTTGAATCGATCCCAATCAGGGGTGTCATCGTATGTACGAGGTACATCGAAGAATACGAGGCGGTGATCTACGCCTTTAAGGTCTTGGCTCACGATATTATCTACATGAGCTGTACCAACTGCAAAGGATACGAGGGTAGGGGGAACGGTAAGATCCATAAATGTACCGCTCATAGAGTCCTTGCCGCCGATAGCGCCGATTTCAAGTTCTTTTTGTGCTTTATAAGCACCAAGTAAAGCTGCTACTGGCTTACCCCAAGATTCTTTAGAGTTGAGGCGTTCAAAATATTCTTGTAATGTTAAGTATGCGTCTTCTCGGCGACCTCCAAGAGCTACTAATTTTGCTACAGATAAAAGTACTGCATATTGCGCACCATGATAAGGGCTCCATGCAGATAACTCAGGCACAAAACCATGAGTCATAATACTAGCCGTTGTAGTTTCACCGTTTAGAACCGGTAATTTAGCAACCATGCCTTGGGTAGGCGTTTTTTGGAATTTGCCACCGAATGGCATGAGGACTGTATTGGCGCCCACAGTGCTGTCAAAGCGTTCTGCTAAGCCTTGTTGGGATGCTGCATTTAAATCGGATACGGCTGCAAGCCATTTTTCCTTGAAGTTATCTGCACTAGCTGAACCACGTAAGAAGTAGGATCGATCTGCAGGAGCTTTTACGATAGCTTCTTGTTGTTGACTTGCACCATTTGTATTTAAAAAGTCGCGGCTAATATCTACAATTGCTTCACCATTCCAGTTCATAACAAGGCGATTTGTATCAGTTACCTCTGCCACAACTGTACACTCCAAGTTTTCTTCGTCGCAGTATGCTTTGAACGCCTCTACATCAGAAGCAGCGATGACACAGGCCATGCGCTCTTGAGATTCAGAGATGGCTAACTCTGTACCATCGAGGCCAGCATATTTTTTAGGGACTAAGTCGAGATTGATTGATACACCATCAGTTAGTTCACCGATAGCGACAGATACACCGCCTGCACCAAAGTCATTACAACGTTTGATAAGTGTCGTTACTTCGCCACGACGGAATAAACGTTGGATTTTACGCTCTGTAAGAGCATTGCCTTTTTGTACTTCTGCACCGCATGTGGATAGAGAGTCAACGGTATGTTCTTTAGAGGACCCTGTAGCACCACCACAGCCATCACGGCCAGTTTTACCACCTAGCAATACTACCACATCGCCTGCAACTGGTACCTCACGGCGAACTTGGTTGCGAGGTGCAGCACCGATAACTGCGCCGATTTCCATGCGCTTTGCTACGTAGCCAGGATGGTAATATTCTTTTACTTCACCTGTAGCAAGGCCGATTTGGTTGCCGTAAGAGGAGTAACCACGAGCTGCTTCTTGGGTGATCTTTCTTTGTGGTAATTTGCCTTCCAATGTATCTTCAAGTCTTGTATGTGGATCGCCAGAGCCTGTGATGCGCATAGCTTGGTATACGTAGGCGCGACCGCTCAATGGGTCGCGAATACAACCGCCTAAGCAGGTAGCTGCGCCCCCAAATGGTTCGATTTCAGTAGGGTGGTTATGGGTTTCGTTTTTGAATAGTAACAACCATTCTTCAGTCTTGCCATCTACATCGACAGGGACGATGATTGTACATGCATTGATTTCATCAGATTCATCGAGATTTGTAAGTCCTCCAGCGTGGCGTAATTCTTTTACAGCCAATGTAGCCATGTCCATGAGGGAGCGAGCTTTTTTCTTAGTCGTGTAGAGCTCAGCACGGCCTTCCATATATTCTTCGAAGGCTTCCTTTATAGAACCGGTGAAGCGGCTGTCTTCAATGGTAATATCTGTTAACTCGGTCATAAAGGTAGTGTGACGGCAATGGTCAGACCAATATGTATCGAAGAGGCGAATTTCTGTAATCGTAGGATCGCGGTGTTCCACCTCTGCGTATTGTTGTCTAATCATTTGAAGGTCTGCTAATGTCATAGCAAGACCGTAGTTCTTGATGAGAGCTTCTAAATCATCATTGCTCATCGTAGTAAAGCCATCGATTGTTGCCACCGGTTTTGGATCTTCTAAATCGAGAGCTAAGGTATTTGGTACGTCAAGGCTCGCTTCGCGGGAATCAACAGGGTTAATGTAGTAGGCCTTAATGACATTTTCTTGTTCTTTTGTAAAGGTGCCTTCGATAGCATATACGCGAGCACAACGCACGATGTGGCCGGATGTAAGTGTGAGCATAGAAATACATTGCTCTGCGCTATCAGCACGTTGATCGTATTGACCTGGCACATATTCAACAGCAAATACAAAGCCTTGTACACTTGGAATTTCTTCTAATACAGTATCTACAGGAGGTTCAGAAAAAATTAAATTTTTAGCAGACTCTAGATCTTTTGCATCTAAATTTTCGATGTCGTATCGCTCATAGATAGTCACATCTGTAGCAGGCATAGATAATTCCTGTTGTAAGGTTTGTAACATGCGTTGCGCTTCTAGGTTGAAAGATTCTCGTTTTGTTACGAATAATCGTTGTATAGCCATTGTAGCCTCCTGTAATGTATATAATTCCCTATGGGATATTGACAAATTAAGTATAGTCGGTCTAGACTTATAAGTAAAGATAATCTTACTAATGAAAAGATTAGAAATACTAATAAATATGAAAAGTTCATGAAGGTCATAAGACCTAACTTTCATGAAGATTTCTACATATTCATTATATATTGAGAGTCTATAGTTATAATAAGGTAATGATATGTGTATTTAAAAGTAAGACGTTACTATTAGTATATAACAGAGGTGAATAAAATGGCAGTATCTGCAGATTTATATAGAACCTTTCTAGGGGTAGGCTTATATTTATCTTTTTCCCGTGCCGCAAAAGAATTAGGCGTGTCCCAATCCGCCATCAGTCAAAGTATTAAACAATTAGAAGGAGAACTTAATATGCCTCTCTTCGTGCGTACTACAAAATCTGTAGGGTTCACGCCAGAAGGTAAAGAATTGTTTGATACGGTAGCTAAAGCTTTCTCCATTCTTGATAATGGTGTTACCCAATTACAAGAACGGGTTAGTCAAGCTTATGAAAGTTTAAATTTGGCTGCCACAGATACTTTGTGTCGCCATTTCCTATTGCCTTATTTCCACAAATGGCAATTACAAGAAAGTGAAATTGGCTTACATATCATTAATCGTCCGTCTCCTGATTGTGTAGAATTAGTACTCAATAAAGAGGCGCAATTAGCCGTGGTTAATGATTATGAGGGCTTGAGAGATAATCCTCAGCTAGAGGTAACTACGCTAGCTACCATTCAAGATGTCTTTGTTGGCGGTCCTGACTATAAAGGGGCAGGATTCTTTGATCAAGGGCGCCTTCTTAACGAGCCTATTTTACTCTTGCATAAAGGCTCTGCTAGTCGTACATTCTTTGACGATGTAACACATGGTGCTTGTCGTAAGCCTCGCTTTGAATTGGGTAGCGTCGATGTATTACTAGATCTTGTAGAAATCAACATGGGTATTTCCATGTTACCTAATCATGTGGTACAACAAAAAATGCAAGAAGGGACTATTGTGCGCATCGATACAGATATTCCGGTACCAACACGCGACATTGTGCTTGTGCGTTCTCGCTTGGTTCCTCAATCTGAAGGGGCTGCAAGATTTACGTCCTTGCTAGTTAATCGTGAAAGTACTCGAGATAAAGTTTTATAAGAAAAAGACATGTTTAAAGACATACTTTAGGAAAATTTCTTAAAGTGTGTCTTTTTATATATTAGTGTGAGTTTTACCGTGCTATATTATATTCCTATAAAGCAGTTGAGTTATATAATTCATATATGAAATATTTAAGTCTTATTTGCAATGATATTTATGGGTTACATTATAAGACTTTTACTAGATATAGGTTGACCCTAAGGGGTTGTTTACGTTAAAATTTAAAGATAGTTATGCGGAGGTATGAGCACATGGAATTATTAAAAGAACGCATTCGTGAAGAGGGGATTGTCCTCAATAATCGAGTGCTGAAAGTAGATGGGTTCTTAAACCATCAAATCGATCCACAATTGTTTAAGGCGATTGGTAAAGAAATCGCGGATCGTTACCGTGATGCAGGTGTACAACGTATTGTTACCATCGAAGCATCTGGTATTGCGTTGGCGTTGATGGCCGCGCTTGAACTAGACGTGCCATTGGTATTTGCGCGTAAGAAAAAATCCATCCTTATGGTAGATGATGTATATCATAGTGTTGTGTACTCTTATACAAAAGAAGAGAATTATGATATCACTATTTCTAAAAAATTCTTACCAGCTGGCGAAAAAGTGTTGATTATTGACGATTTCTTGGCGTCTGGCGAGGCGGCTATGGGCCTTGCTAAGTTGGTTCAAGACGCAGGTGATGAAGTAGTTGGCATGGCGATTGCTATCGAAAAGTCCTTCCAACCTGGTCGTGAACGCTTGGAAAATGCGGGCTACCGTGTAGAGTCTTTAGTTCGCATTAAAGAATTCAAAGATAATGGTTGTGTGTTTATCGAAGACTAATTAGTCTGATTATTGTTAGAGGGAATTATGAATAAAAAAGCAGAAAAATTCGACTTACTCGTTGCTGACCTTAATAAAGGCGGTAACACTTGGTTTACAAAGGAAGAAATGACAGACGATCTTAACACAGTTGTATATCATGGTCGTTTGGATGTTCATGAGCATAGCTTGCCTGTGTTCATCGTTGTAGACGATTCTGCGTTCACCTATGTACGCATCGCTATCACAACAACATCTATTGATAAAAAAGTGATTCCTGCGGTATTGAAAGAACTTAACACGTTAAATCAAGATTACAAGATATCTAAATATTACGTGAGCAATGAAGACAATAACATTTATATGGATGTGTCTATACCATGTTTGAATGAACAATTTGATCCTACTGTAGTAGTGAATCTTATGCTTGAAGTTATTCAACCGCATTTAGATGCTGTACATAAAGATATTCTTAAAGTAGCTAGCTTAGCTTAATAGAGGTTGTTATGAATCCTAAATCCTTATTATTTGATAAGTTTTTGAAAGAAGAAGAAATCATATCTTTTGAACGGAAGGATTTTGATGATGAAGACGGTACAGTAGTATATCGTTCTTATATCAAGTCTCCTTTATGGGATATGCCTTTATTCGTCATTCTCGATAACAGTATTTATAGTGTAGTTCGTTTAGTGTTAGGACCTGAAAAGGTAACAGCACAAAATATGAATGCCTTGAATGCATTAATTAATCGTGACAATGCGACATATAAAAATTATAAACTATATATTGATGAACAAGATTCTAGCCTATACTTGGATTGTGTATATATGTGTGGTGATGATGCGTTCGAGCCTGCATTGATGTATGCGTTGATGTCTTCTATTGTAGATTATATTCCAGAATCTGTAGGTGAATTGAAAGCTGCCTTTGAAAGTGGTACTCACTAATCAATAATAGATACAAGTTAAGTGATCTAATGTTCGGAATTATGAAAAGAGGATAACCTGTTTATAAATGGGTTATCCTCTTTTTGTATGGATAAGAAAAAACATATAAATATTTTAATCGATAGAGTAAGTTTGTGTTATTATAAGATTGAAAAGGCAGTATTTTATTTTACAGATTTATTTAAAATTATTTTATATGATGCAATCTATATTTTTTCAATAGTTCGGAATATAACGAATGATAAAAATATTTAATAAAAAAATATTCGAAAATAGTATTGATTTTGTAAATGTTAGGTGTTACAATTTGAGTACAAGAAGGAGGTAGCACCGTGAACTATGCAAATCAACAAACTCAAAGCAAGTCTACGGAGGCTATTTGCGCGTATTTGTCCCAGTCTGTTTTGGCTGGGCTTTTTTATTAGGAGGATCTATGAAGGTCGGTATTATCATGGGCAGCAAGTCTGACCTGGACACAATGAAAAAAGCATCTGCCGTACTTGATGAATTTAATATTCCCTATGAAATGGTTATTGCCTCAGCTCATCGTACCCCAGAGGCTGTAAAAAATTTTGTTATACGACTTGAAGGTGAAGGAGCTATTGCTTTTATTGCTGGTGCAGGCGCAGCGGCTCATTTACCTGGTGTGGTGGCGAGCTTCACTACACTACCAGTTATCGGCATCCCACTTAATGCAACCGCATTAAAAGGTATTGATTCTCTACTTGCTATTGTACAAATGCCATCTGGCATGCCTGTAGCAACCATGGCTGTAGATGGTGCTAAAAATGCAGCGCTCTTTGCAGTACAAATTGGAGCAGCTTTCAATAAAGACCTGAAAGAACAATATCAACAATATCGTAAAGATATGGCTGAAAAAGTCTTGGCAGACAATGCAGAATTACAAGGTGCTATTCATATTTAATCATCTAAATCATCGGTGATTAAATGTTGGTTAAGAAAAACAGTTTATTTAGATATCTATTATATAGTTTGTATCATTAATTATGATAAAGGAGAAAGATCATGGCTAACATCGATTTGGAAAAATTAACATTATTGTATGAAGGGAAAGCAAAACAAGTATATGCAACAGATAACAAAGATGAGTACATCGTTCATTACAAAGATGATGCCACTGCATTTAATGGTGAAAAACATGACACCATCCTTGGTAAAGGCGTGTTGAATAACAAAATTTCCTCTTTCTTCTTTGAATTGTTGAAAAAAGAAGGCGTACCAACTCATTTCGTTCGTCGTGAAGATGATCGCAACCAAACAGTACTTACATTGAAAATAGTTCCTCTTGAAGTTATCGTTCGTAATATTGCGGCTGGCTCTATGGCTAAACGCTTTGGCATTGAAGAAGGAACTCCACTTAAACATCCAATTCTTGAATTCTGCTATAAAAATGATGAACTAGGCGATCCATTTGCCAACGAATCCCAAATCACTGCACTTGGTTGGGCCACTCAAGAGCAACTTGATGTAATTTCTACAATTACTTTAAAGGTAAACGATATTTTGAAAAAATTCTTGGCTACTAAAAATGTAACCCTTGTAGATTTTAAATTAGAATTTGGTACCCATAATGGTGAAATTTTATTGGGTGATGAAATTTCTCCCGATACATGCCGTTTCTGGGATGCTACAACTGGTGAAAAACTCGACAAAGACCGTTTCCGTCGAGATCTTGGTAATATTGAAGAAGCATATAAGGAAATGTTATTCCGTCTTACAGGTGAGCGTGCCTAATAGGGGGGAAGATGAACTACGATTCTGTTTTTGACAAATGGCACGAAGAGTGTGGTGTATTCGGCATCTATGATAGGACCGTTGATGTAGCACGCTATGTATATTGGGGGCTATTTGCTCTCCAACATCGTGGTCAAGAAAGTGCGGGCATTGCTGTTACCGATGGTCATGATGTAGAACTGAAAAAAGGCATGGGCTTGTTGACCGAGGCTATCAAAGAATTACCAGCATTGCCAAGTTATATGGGGACTGGTCATGTGCGGTACTCTACGACTGGGTCCAATAATCCGCGTAATATCCAGCCTTTGGTTATTCACTACCAAGGCGGTCAAATTGCGGTGGCTCACAATGGAAACTTAACGAATGCCTTATCTATTCGAAAATGTCTCGAAGCCGATGGTTCCATCTTTCAAACGACGATGGATTCTGAGGTTATCGTAAACTTGATAGCCCGCTCTAAAGCAGAAACACAAGCGGAACGGATTGCCGATGCAGCTCGTCAAATTGAAGGGGCGTTCTCTCTAGTCATTACTACGAACGACTCCTTAGTAGGTGTACGAGATCCTCAAGGATTTAGACCACTTTGCTTAGGTAAAACAGAAAATGGTTATGTGCTCTCTAGTGAAAGCTGTGCTTTTGATGCGATTAAGGCAGAGTTTATTCGCCATATAGATCCTGGTGAAATGGTTATCATCGATGACTCTGGTGTGCGTAGTACTATGTATGCGGAACCAGAAAAAATCGACAAAAAACTTTGCGTCTTTGAATACATCTATTTTGCACGTGGCGATAGTCATATCGATGGTCAATCCGTATATCAATCTCGGCTAAATATGGGCCGCGAACTATATAACGAAACTAAGTATGATGCAGACATCGTAATGTCCATTCCGGATTCCGGTACAACAGCTGCATTAGGTTATGCTCGTGCATCGGGTATCCCTTTTGCGGAAGGTTTAGTTAAGAACCGTTATAGCGGCCGTACCTTTATTAAACCAAATCAAGAGGAACGAGAATTAGCTGTTCGTATGAAGCTAAATGCATTGCCACATATTGTTGGAGGTAAGCGTATCGTCCTTATTGATGATTCTATTGTGCGCGGTACTACGAGTGGTATCATTGTAAAAATGCTAAAAGAGGCTGGTGCTAAAGAGATTTATATGTGTATTAGTTCTCCAACTATTGAGTACTCCTGTCACTATGGCATTGATACATCAGTGCGTAAAGAACTTATAGCAGCTACTCATACTGTGGATGAAATTAGAGATTTTATCAAGGCTGATAAATTACATTACTTGTCTCGTGAAGGCCTATGTCGTGCTGTATCTGATGTAAAGCCAGATGATTTATGTTTTGCATGTTTCAATGGTGATTATAGTGTAGCGGTTCCTGCGGACCAAGAGGAAGGGGTCAAATATGTGCTCGAATAAAACTAGTTTAACCTATTGCGATGCAGGTGTTGATATCGATGCAGGTAATCGCGCCGTAGAATTGATGAAAGAATCTGTTAAACGGACGTATACACCGGGTGTTGTTGGTGATCTAGGTGGTTTTGGGGGAATCTATTCCTTAGCTAGTCATGCTATGTCTGATCCTATGCTCGTATCTGGTACAGATGGGGTGGGTACCAAATTACGTCTCGCTATTATGATGGATAAACATGATACTATCGGTCAAGACTGCGTAGCTATGAGTGTTAATGATATCCTCGTACAAGGTGCTACACCTTTATTCTTCCTTGATTATATTGCGGTTGGCAAACTAGAGCCTGTAAAAGTGGCGGATATCGTACGTGGTGTAGCTGAGGCGTGCGAAGAATCAGGCTGCGCTTTACTAGGCGGTGAAACTGCTGAGATGGCAGGTTTCTACGATGATGAGGATTATGATGTAGCTGGTTTTGCCGTTGGTATCGTAGATCGTCCTAAATTGATTACTGGTGAAAGTATCAAGGCAGGAGACGTTATTCTTGGGTTACCATCTTCTGGGGTTCATTCTAATGGTTTCTCGTTAGTTCGTAAAATTGTATTTGATCACAAGGGTTTCTCCATTGGTCAAGATATTCCTGAATTTGGCAAAACACTGGGAGAAGAATTATTAACGCCAACGCGCTTATACCCTAAAGCTGTATTGCCGTTGATTAAAGAAAGCCTACTTAAAGGTATGGTTCATATTACGGGCGGCGGTTTCTATGAAAATATTCCTCGCGTCTTACCTATGGGAGTAACAGCAGAGATCGATTGTGATACATGGCCTCGCGTTCCAGTTTTTGAAAAGCTACAAGAATGGGGCAATGTAGATTGGCATGAAATGTACCGTACTTTTAACATGGGCATTGGCATGATCCTCATAGTGGACGCTACGGATGTGGATCGAGTAAAGGCAAATCTTGAAAGTCGTAATGAAGCGGTTTATGAAATTGGTCATATCGTTAAAGGCGAAGGTCCAGTTGTTGTAAAAGGGGCGGTATTTAATGACTAGTTCCTTAGTTAAAAAACGTCTAGCTCTATTCGCAAGCGGTAGAGGCTCCAATGGGGAAGCCCTCTATAAAGCCATGCAAGAAGGATATATTAATGGTGAGTTTGTAGTTATCATTACAGATCACGGTGATGCAGGGATTGTTCAACGTTCTAAACCTTGGAATATCCCACTCATTGTCATCGAGCGTAGCGACTATGATTCTAAAGCTAGCTTTGAACAAGCCCAGTTAGATGCGTTAGAGCCCTATAAGGTAGATAGTATCGTTTTGGCTGGATATATGCGTATTGTAGGGGCTCCATTGATTGAGCACTATGAGCATAGAATTTTAAATATCCATCCTGCCTTGTTGCCATCCTTTCCGGGACTACATGGACATCAACAAGCTATTGATGCGGGAGTAAAGGTAACCGGTTGTACGGTACACTTTGTTGATGCCGGAATGGATACGGGGCCTATCATTATGCAGAATACGGTTCCTTTATTACCGGAGGATACAGAGGATACCCTGAGTGATAGATTATTACCTATTGAACATAAAACATATAAAGAGGCATTACGACTATTTTGTGAGGATAAGCTCACTATAAAAGGTCGTGTTGTATATATTGAAAATTGATGTGTAAGCAAAGGAAGACGTTAGATGATTAAAAATGCATTACTTAGTGTTTCTGATAAAACAGGTATTGTAGACTTTGCGAAAGGTTTAGTTGATTTAGGGGTAACCATTTATTCCACAGGTGGGACCCTTAAAGTCATAACTGAAGCAGGTATTCCGGCAAAATCGGTAGAGTCTTTGACTGATTTTCCTGAAATGATGGATGGCCGCGTAAAGACATTACATCCTAAGGTGCATGGTGGCATTTTGGCGATCCGTGATAATGCGGAGCATCAACAAGCTATGGCAGAACATGGTATTGAACCAATCGACCTTGTTGTAGTCAATCTTTACCCGTTCCGCGAAACCATTGCAAAACCTAATGTATCCTTAGAAGAGGCCATCGAAAATATCGATATTGGTGGTCCTACGATGGTTCGTTCTGCAGCAAAGAATCATGCCTTTGTGGGTATCGTAGTAAATCCAAATCATTACGATGAAATCTTAGAGATGCTCAAGGATCAAGGTGAATTGACTAAGGAATATCGCTTTGGACTTGCCAAAGAAGCCTTTGCTCATACGGCGGCTTACGATGTGGCCATCGCTAATTATATGAGTGGAATCTTGAATGAAGGCCCTACACCTCCAGAATATTTGAGTGCTTATGAGAAGGTAACAGATCTTAGATATGGGGAAAATCCGCATCAACAAGCCGCATTCTACAAAGAAATTGGAACAGCTCATGGCATGGGGGCTTTGAAACAATTACATGGCAAAGAGCTTTCCTATAACAATATTGTAGACATGGAAGCGGCATGGAATATGGTATGGGAGTTTACTGAGCCAGCTGCATGTATTATTAAGCATACGAACCCATGTGGTGCCGCTACTGCAGCTACATTACATGATGCCTATGTAAATGCGTACGAAGCTGATTCCGTATCCGCCTTTGGTGGCATTGTAGCCTTAAACCGTGAAGTAGATGCAGCTACTGCCGGAGAAATGAGCAAAATTTTCTTAGAAGTTATTATGGCACCTGCTTTCACAAAAGAAGCATTAGAAATCCTTGAAGCTAAGAAAAATATTCGCCTCATTGAACTATCTAAGCCGGAATCTGGCCAAGTGACAGTAAAGAAGGTGTCTGGTGGTTTATTAGTGCAAACAGAAGACGATATCCTAGAAGACCGCGCCAATTATAAAGTTGTTACGAAGGTACAACCAACAGAGGAACAATGGAAAGCTCTTGAATTTGCATGGAAACTCGTAAAACATGTAAAATCCAATGCGATTTTGATTTCTAATGAAAAACGTACTCTTGGAGTTGGGGCCGGTCAAATGAATCGCGTAGGTTCTGCAAAAATTGCTCTTGAACAAGCCGGGGAAGCCGCTAAAGGCGCTGTATTAGCATCCGATGCATTCTTCCCATTTGGCGATACCGTAGAAACAGCGGCAAAGCATGGCATTGCAGCTATTATTCAACCAGGTGGCTCTATTCGTGACGAAGAGTCCATCAAAGCGGCTGACGAAGCGGGCATCGCCATGGTATTTACAAATATTCGTCACTTTAAACATTAACTAGTTAAGAATTTTTAGCGGATTGTTAAACACTATTAGGGCAAAATATCTATTGAATGGTCAACAATTATTGATGTTTGGAGTGGCCCCGTTATGTGTTTATATTATTATGGATTTGATGGCGTTTAGGCGCCGATGGAGGACTTATGAAAGTATGTGTAATCGGTAGCGGCGGCCGTGAACATGCATTGGCGTGGCGATTGTCCATCAGCCCTAGCGTAACAAAGGTATATGCTATTCCTGGTAGCGCGGCTATGTCAGATTGTGCAGAGCTAGTTGGCATCGATTGGCAACAAAGCGATCATTTAATTAGCTTTTTGAAAGATAATCAAGTTGATTTAGTTGTTGTTGGGCCTGAGGCTCCTTTAGTAGCGGGCTTAGCAGATGTACTTAATAAGGCGGGAATTCGTGTTTTTGGTCCATCCAAAGCAGCCGCTCAACTAGAGGGCTCAAAGGTATTTGCTAAAGACCTCATGAAAAAATACAATATTCCCACTGCTGCGTATGGTGTATTCCACAAGGTAGATGAAGCAAAAGCTTTTATTGCTCAAACAGGAGCTCCTATTGTTGTTAAAGCTGACGGCTTGGCGGCAGGGAAGGGTGTTGTAGTGGCAATGACTGTCGATGAAGCGAATGTAGCCGTAGAAGATATGCTAAGTGGTAATCGATTCGGTGATGCAGGCAGCACCGTTGTTATCGAAGAGTTTATGGAAGGTGAAGAGGCTAGTTTATTAGCCTTTGTAGATGGAAAGACCGTAGTTCCTATGATTGCCTCTCAAGATCATAAACGCATTTTTGATGGTGATAAAGGGCCTAATACAGGTGGCATGGGGACCTATGCACCGGCACCTGTTCTTACAGATGCATTGCGGGACGAAGCGATGAAAAACATCTTAGAACCTATGGTAGCGGCTATGGAAAAAGAAGGCATGCCGTATGTAGGCTGCCTCTACGCAGGGCTTATGATTACTGACGAAGGTCCTAAGGTGGTAGAATTCAATGCGCGCTTTGGTGATCCTGAAACACAAGTTGTATTGCCGCTACTGGATAGTGATCTAGGTGAGATTATGATGGCCTGTGCTAAGGGCACATTAACCTCTAATATGGTGAAATGGAAAGATTCCTCAGCAGCCTGCGTTATCCTTGCTTCTAAGGGCTATCCTGAAACTTCATCTAAGGGCGATGTCATCAGTGGGGATATTAAACAATATGACACAACCATTGTATTCCATTCTGGTACAAAGCTTGTTGGTGAAAATTATGTCACTAATGGCGGTCGTGTGCTCGGTGTTGTCGGACTTGGCAAAGACCTTAGAACGGCACTTGATAGAGCCTATGGACGTATAGAGCATATCGACTTTGAAGGCATGCAATATCGTACAGATATTGGGGCTAAGGCTTTTAAATAAAGTAACAACATTTTGAATATAAAGAAAACCTCTACATACATGCACGACGCATGCGGTGTAGAGGTTTTATTTTCTACCTTTTAACTGTTACCTATGATATAATAAATTAGATATAAAGAGGGCCCATCGACGTGTGATGGCGTTAGGCTCATCTCAAAAATTTGGAAACTTATTGATGACGCCTGACGTGTAGAAGTAAATCTTCTACACGTTAGGTGTTTTTACTATAGTCTATTTTATTTCTTAATAGCGATATACAACTATGATATATAATAAAGAACCGTTAGAACTGAATAGTCCGGTAGCCTTTTGGCTGAATTTTCCAAACGAAGAACGCGTATTTTGGGTGGATCGTCAAAGTGACCGCATCGTTGTAGGCGCTAAACGTTTGGCGACGGTCAAAGATGATGAAGATCGCCATAATTACGCTTACGTGTTTTATGGAGATACTTTTTTTGAGAACTCTAAGGACCCTAAATGGGCTGGCATGGGTCATGAAATGATTGCTTTCACCCATTACTACATCGTAGAAAATGGGGAGTCTTTCTACTTGCACGTTGGTGAAAGCGTCCCTATTACGGATTTCGAGGTGTCTCGAGTTCGCCATAACTACAAGGAAACCAGTGATGATAAGGCGGTTTGGGATAGTTTGATGAACGCTATCGCTGATGGTATTAGTAGCGGTGAAATGACGAAGGTCGTTTCTTCTCGAGAGGTACAGTTCACTAGCGAAACACCATACAATGTGGCAAGTATTTTAGCAAATTTAGTAGATAATAATCCAAATTGCTTTATCTTTGGTTACGAAAAGGATGGACGCACCTTTGTGGGTGCATCGCCAGAGATTCTAGTTCGCCATCGAGGTAGTGAAATTCTCAGCTATGCCTTGGCGGGGACAGCGCCTAAACATGGACCAAATGCGTGGACTAAGGAACAACTGTTAACGGATAAGAAAAATCTCTTTGAACATAATATCGTCCGTGACCGTATTGTGGAGATCATGAAATCTATTACTCCGGAGGTTATAATAGGTGAAACGGGTATCATGGAGCTGGCGCATCTCTATCATTTGCGCACCATTATTACTGCAAAGGATAGCACAAAATCCCTCGTGGAATGGGCAAAGTTGCTCCATCCTACACCGGCTCTCGGTGGTGAACCACGAGAAAAGGCGTTGGCATTGCTACAAAAGTACGAAGCTCATGAGCGCGGCATGTATGCAGCACCTTTTGGCTTTATGAAAGATATGGGGGACGGCATTGTCATCGTTGCTATTCGATCTGCCCTCATTATGGATAATGTTCTTTATGCCTATGCAGGATGTGGCGTCGTAGCCGATTCTGATGCGGATGAAGAATATGCAGAAACTAATAATAAAATGCGCACCATTTTGGATGCGTTATAATAAATTTCCAAACCCTTAGGAGTTGTTGAAAGGGAATATAATGAACGAATATATTGCTGCCTTGGTAGATGAGTTTTACCAACTCGGCGTCCGGCATGCTGTGTTTAGCCCTGGTTCTCGTTCTACGACGATGGCTATGCTTTTCACGGAGTATGAAGGCTTTGAAACATATATGAATATAGATGAGCGCTCTGCTAGCTTTATGGCGCTTGGCATTGCAAAGGCTCATAAAGAACCAACTGTGTTAGTTTGTACATCCGGTTCCGCAGTGGCTCATTATTTGCCCGCTATTTTAGAGGCTCAATATAGTGGGGTACCTCTTATTGTATTGTCTGCCGATAGACCTTATACCTTGCTACATACAGGGGCTCCACAAACAGTAGATCAACAAAAAATCTTTGGTACAGCTGTAAACTATTATGAAGAATTAGCGGTGCCTCAAAAGGAACATTATTATACATATCCACGACAAGTAGCGCGCAAGGCATATATGAAAGCTATGGATACTAAAAAAGGACCCGTGCATATCAATATACCTCTCTTTGAGCCGTTGGTACCTGAACTGGACCGTAAGCACTTTGAAGCGGAACGTAGCCCTTACAAAGTATTTAAACCTAATTACGGTGATGTGTTTAGCTATCAGAATAGAAGTCTATTGCTTGCACAGTATAAGAGAGTCCTTATTTTAGCTGGTCCACAAATTGATGTAGATGAAGTTGAGTCTATTCATTCCTTTGCGGAGAATTTACAAGCTCCTATCTTGGCGGATCCATTGTCCAATGTAAGACGCTGTCATAAGACTGGTGCTATTGTTGCCAATTATGATGTTGCTAGCAATCTTAATAATGATACAGATATGATTCAGAAAAAACATTTCTCTGATGTTGTCATTTCTACGTATGATGCGTTTTTAGCGGATAAAGACCTATGGCCTGTACTAAAGCCAGATTGCGTGATTCAGTTTGGCCAAATCGTTGTATCGAAACGGGTACAGCAAATGGTGGCAAGTTGGGATAATGTGGAATATATTGAGATAAATCCCACGATGGACTCGATGAATCCAACGGGGAAAACCACCATGCATATGCAAGCAAGCATCGATATGTTTACGCATTTGTTCGCTGTAAAGAACGAATCTAATGCATATCTTAATAGATGGAAACGTTTAGAAGTAGCTGGTAAAGCTCAACTAAGTACAGCTATAGAAGAACCAAGTTGCTTTGAAGGACGCACAATACGTGAGTTGCAACAGCATATTCCTGACAATAGCCAAGTACTTGTGGCGAATAGCATGACCGTTCGCGACTTTGATTACTTTTGGTTTTCTGGGGAGTCCGATGCCGTTCTTTACGGAAATCGTGGTGTTAATGGTATTGATGGTACCGTTTCAACTGCACTAGGTCTTGCCGCAAATGGTCAGCCTACATATCTCGTAACGGGTGATTTGTCTTTATTCCATGATCTAAACGGTTTAGCGGTCGCTAAAACGCACAATCTCAATTTGACGATTATTTTGCATAATAACGATGGAGGCGGTATTTTTGAATATTTACCGCAAAAGGGAACGAAGCATTTTGATTACTTGTTCTCTACGTCACAAGGTTTAGATTATAGTGGGGCCGCTAAACTCTATGGCTGTGGGTACACTAAAATCTCTAGTCCTGATGAATTGGTCTCTGTATTAGCTAAAGTTAGTAAGGAATCTGGTGTTCATATTATTGAAATACCAACAGACCGGGAATATAGTCGTCAGTTACATAGGAAATATACAAAAGTTTCAGTTGATATGGAGGCATTACTATGAGTCAGTATTTTTGCAGTATTGTAGATAATGCTTTGTGTAATCCAGCTCAGCGTATGTATTTTGACTTGGGAGAGTATCGCTACGGTTTGACTGTGGTAGGTGAAGGGGAACCTATTGTATGTTTCCACGGCTTCTCTGAATCAAGCTATACTTGGGATGCTATTAATCTGCCGGGGTATCGAGTGGTTCGTATTGATTTAATCGGACATGGCGATTCAGATATTCCTGATGAGAATCAGGCTTACACCATTCCTCAAATGATAAAGGACTTACACACAGTTATCTATTACATGGTTGGTGAAAGCTATTACCTCATGGGCTATTCTATGGGGGCTCGTATTGCACTTTCCTATGCGTTGGAGTATGAACGTGAAATCAAAGGTCTTATTCTTGAAAGTGGCTCGGTAGGCATCGCTTCTGACGCTGAGCGAGCAGCACGCCGCAAGGCGGATGAAGACTTAGCAGTTCATATCGAAGAGCATGATGGTGCTTGGTTTGCTGCACGATGGGCGGAAGCACCTATTTTTGAGAGTCAAAAACAGCTTTCAGAGGGGGTAGAAGAATTAATATACTTACGCCGTTCCAATAATAGCCCATATGCATTAGCCAGTACATTACGTGGCTCGGGGCAGGGTGTAATGCCTTATGTAGGAGATAAATTAGAAAAGTTCTCTGTTAAAGGTTTATATGTGAGTGGCGCATTAGATACAAAATATACTACAATAGGAAGAGATGTATTTGGCAAGTTGCCAAGTTTTAATCATGTCATCGTCGACGGGGCGGGGCATAATGTACATATAGAGAAACCGCAGATTTTTGAACAAGCGGTATTGGATTTTTTACAGAAGAAAGGTTAAGTCCATGAGCAAATTTGATTGGAAAGTATTGGATCGTAATTATGAAGATGTAATTTACGAAACATATAATGGCATTGCAAAGATTACTATTAACCGTCCAGAAGTGCGCAACGCATTCCGGCCTAAAACGGTAATGGAGTTAATTGATGCTTTCACAGTAGCTCGTGAAGATAACGAAGTAGGCGTAATCGTATTGACTGGTGCTAACCACGGTAAGGGCGAAGATAAAGAGGCATTCTGCTCCGGCGGTGACCAAAGCGTACGTGGTCACGGTGGTTATGTAGGTGAAGACAATGTGCCTCGCTTGAACGTTCTCGATTTACAACGCTTAATTCGCGTCATCCCTAAACCTGTTATTGCAATGGTTAATGGTTATGCTATCGGTGGCGGTCATGTATTGCACATCGTATGTGACCTTACAATCGCTTCTGAAAATGCTAAATTCGGTCAAACTGGTCCTCGTGTAGGCTCCTTCGACGCTGGTTATGGCGCAGGTTACTTGGCTCGTATGATCGGTCACAAACGCGCTCGCGAAGTATGGTTCTTGTGCCGTCAATACACAGCAGCTCAAGCGTATGAAATGGGCATGGTTAATACTGTGGTACCATTTGACAAATTGGAAGAAGAAACAGTTCAATGGTGTAGCGAAATCCTTGAATTATCTCCAATGGCTTTGCGCATGTTGAAAGGTTCCTTCAATGCCGACACAGATGGCCTTGCAGGTTTACAACAATTCGCAGGGGACGCTACATTGATGTACTATACAATTGATGAAGCGAAAGAAGGTCGTGACGCGTTCAAAGAAAAACGGAAACCTAACTTCAAACAATTCCCTAAATTCCCTTAATCGGGAGTCGATACAGTCCTATATGACGGACTATATTAACTGTTAAAACGACAAGTGCGCCTCTATAGGAGGCGCCTTTCTTGTAATATCTCTTTATTTATCATATTTCAATTATTACTATTACTTATTACTTATTACTTACTACTTATTGGTAAATGGTAATTAGCATTTAGTATTTAGTGATTACTTATTAGTCATTAGCTTTAGATACGAGGTGAGATGATGGAGTGGTTACGTTATGGTGCACAGCACTATCCTAATTGCATATGCATAAATGAATACACCTATAACGATATATACCGTGGCGTACTCCATGTAGCTCGTAATTTAGTGTCTTTAGAAGCCTCTCGAGTAGCCATCTTGTCTGATAACTCTGTGAACATGGCAATGTATGTGTTGGCTGCTATGCTAGTTCATAAAGAGGTACTTTTACTTAATGTACATCTTAAGCCAAAGGAAATAGAAAACCAATTGGATCAACTAGGTGTTACCACCGTATTACATAGTAAAGAACGACGTAATCAATTATCTCATTTCGTTGATTCGAAGGCCTCTAATTCAGTTGTTGCAATTGAGTTTGAAACTCTAGAAAGTATTCTATCAGATTTATCGGTCGAGGACTTCTTTGATTGGATATTTACGGATGCAGACATTGCTGCTATCATGAATACGAGCGCTACTACGGGGCAATTTAAGTCTGTGCCGCTTAGATGGGGACAAATTAAAGCTCATGTACAAGCCTCCCAAGAGGTACTAGGAAAAACAGAGCAGGATAATTGGCTTATGGTACTGCCTTTATTCCATGTGAGTGGTTTATCTATTTTGATGAGGTCTCTTTTCAACGGGACGGCTGTCACTATTTTGCCTAAATATGATGAAGCTCAAGTTCTTAAACTTATAGAATCTGAAAATATTAATATGATGTCTTTAGTGCCTACCATTTTGACTCAATTAGAGCCACATATTACACATCATACGTTACGCGTTATCTTGCTCGGTGGAGAATTCATTCCCATGGCGCTCATCGATGCTTGTGAAAAGAAATCTCTGCCTATCTATAAGACTTACGGTATGACGGAAACCTTTAGTCAAAGCGTGACCTTCTCGATATTGGATTATCCTCATAAACGAGAATCTGTAGGTAAGCCATTGCCTGGCATGCAGGTTCGTATCGATAATCCTGATACAGATGGGGTAGGCGAAATTCATTTGATGGGCCCTATGGTTATGACTGGTTACATCAACAAGGAACCTATTGATGGAGACTTTAATACAGATGATATTGGTTACATCGATGAGGACAGTTTCGTTTATATTTTGAATCGTCGTAAGGATCTCATCATTTCTGGGGGTGAAAATATATACCCTAAGGAACTAGAGGATTTGGTCTATACGTTGCCATCGGTAAAGGAATGCGCCGTTGTGCCTGTACCTGATACTAAATGGGGACAAGTGCCAGCCCTCTTTGTGGCCTTTCATGATGGTAAAAGTCTGCCACCAGAGAATATTCTAGCCTTTATGACAGACTTTTTAGCAAAATATAAGATTCCGAAATATGTAAAAGTATTAACCGCATTGCCTCGAAATGGAACTGGCAAAATATTGCGTAATGAATTGAAATTAGAAAATTGAGGCGCCTATGAATGATATTTTAAACTTTAAAAGTATAACTACATATCGCCTTAAATTGCCGCTGAAGTTCAATTTTAAGACTGCCAAGGGCGAGGTGAAAGAAAGAGAGACTATCGTCGTTCGCATTGAAGACCAACAAGGGTATGTAGGATATGGGGAATGCGTAGCTTTCACAGAGCCATTCTATACATTTGAGACCGTAGAAACCTGTTGGAAAACCTTAGTAGATGATTATATCTTTAATCTGCGCTTGATGCGGCCTAAGCCACTGATGACCTATGTACGACAATTACAATTTTGGCGCAATCGAGACAATATGCCTATGGCTATTGCGGCTCTAGAAAATGCGCTTATTCATCTTCATTGTGAACGGATAGGTGTAAATTCTGTTTCCTACATTATGGATCAACCTTTACAAGAGACAATTGAAAGTGGTATCGTCGTCGGTGATGTGCCAATAGACCAATTACTTGATGTTGTAGCGCATCATGTAATAAATGGTTGTAAGCGGATTAAATTAAAGGTAAATCCTATAGATGGTTATGAACGCGTAGCTTTAGTTCGCAAACATTATCCGGATTTAGTTTTAGCGGCTGATGCAAATCGAAGCTATTCATATCAAGAAATAGATAAGGTCCGTCAGTATGATGATTTAGGTCTAGCTTGTATTGAAGAGCCCTTTGCGATGGCAAACCTTCAATCTTATAAAGATTGGAAGTGGGAGCGTCTTGAGCATGGTGATTGGAAAATCTATACGCCAATTTGTTTAGATGAGTCCATTTTAGGATATGATGATTTGTCCTATGCTATCGAATATGGTTTGATTGATGTGCTTAATATAAAAGTAGGGCGCATGGGTGGGCTTATTCCAACAAAAGCAGCTATTAATCTATGTAGAGAACGTCATATTCCCTATTGGATTGGTAGCATGGTAGAGTCAGGGGTTTCTAAAATGCTTCATGTCCAGCTATCCGCTTTAGGGGATTCCTATATGGCAGGGGATTTGTCCGATTCAAATCGATATTTTGAACAAGATCTTATTTTCCCAGATTTAACCTTTAAAGAGGGTATTATGCAGGTCCCTGATGGTGATGGACTAGGTGTAACAGTCTTTGATGACCGGCTAGAAGCCTATTGTATGGAGAAACGAACACTATGAATTTAATTGAATCCTTACAAATCGATGTACCTCGTATGACGAGCGACACTACATGTATTGCAAAAATGAATTTAAATGAATTTCATAAACAACCGCAAGGCTATTTAAATGGTGGTGCTACCTTAGCTTTTGCAGAAATTATTGCAGGCATGATGAGCAATGAGCTGGTAGGTTCTCATAAATTTGGCGTAGGCCAGTCTGTAACTGCTAATCACCTACGTCCTGTAACATGCGAAGGAACTTTAACAGCATTAGGAACACTACTAGTGAAAGGC
This sequence comes from Veillonella sp. S13054-11, assembly GCF_002959795.1. Classification (NCBI taxonomy): domain Bacteria; kingdom Bacillati; phylum Bacillota; class Negativicutes; order Veillonellales; family Veillonellaceae; genus Veillonella; species Veillonella sp. S13054-11. The sequence continues at coordinate 98,785 of NZ_PPCY01000007.1, read as the reverse complement.
AAAACATCCCACGTATGGCGCTTTGATATGATAGATGATGCACAACGCCTTATTTCACAAGTGACTGTAACCTTGGCTATTGTAGATTTTGATAGATAAAATCCCATTTTTAAAGGATTTAGTTATATTTGCTAATTAAGTTATGTATAATTTCGTCTTACATGAGAACTTACGATTGTTAAGATTATAGGATAATAAAAGGACAGTATATACTTTTCGGTAGATACTGTCCTTTGTTGGTTTTATAATGTAAATAGCTCATCTAGAAAAACGACATAACTCTTTTTTATATTTTCTAAGATCTGCAATTTAAAATGTTAGAAAAGACGAAGATATTTATTTTCTGGTGATGGTATATAGATCCTCGATATCAGGAATATCGTAAATAACCCATGTTCCATCTCCTAAATGACGCATCAAAACTTTTATATCTTTTGTCATATTCTTTTTATTATTTTGTATCGTTACAGTCACAGTAGCCTTATCACCATTATCTTCTGACTTTAGGTTTTTAACCTCTACATCATGTTCCTTAAATAGGCGACCTTCTACAAGACGATCTACCATAGACTTATTATCATCATTTGCTGTAGTAGTATTATTGGTAGGTGATTCAGATTTAAAGCTGTCAGGATCTTCGATATATGTTCGTATTACGTCTTCGAGAAGAGCTGGTCCAAATGTTTTGGTAGCTGCTATTGTAGCTTTGCCAAGTGGGGTAGATGTATCGACATATTTATTGCCTTCTCGTTCTACAATGTTTTTTACAATGGATTTTATATCTACGTGGCGCAATGCTTCGTCTGCATCTTTATCTTGTACTGCTTGGTGAATGATTTTTAATGTGTAGGCTGGTGTATGTGGTACATACCATAAAAAGTACCATGCTGCGGCCATCGCTCCTACAATAGCTATGATAAGAGCGATAATAACACCTTTTGAATTGAACTTATTCATAGCGAATCCTTTCATATTTCTATAGAGGCATTTTCATACTGAATATATACATATTGTAGCATATTGAGTAAAGAATAGGATGATTTCTAGTAAAGGGTATACCTAGTGAAGCTTATAGAGAAAATTGTACTATTGCGAAAACTGACGAATTATGACGATAAAGGGTGGATTCCTGTAATATAATATAGATATACTTTTATAAAAGCTATAAAATAACGATTATCAAATATAATCAATTATTTTCATAGATTTGTAATAATATTTTTTAAAAAAATAGTTGCATTGCTCTAAAATCCATGATATTATGTACAAGTAGTCAACGCGAGTTGATACGCGGCCCCGTGGTGTAGCGGTTAACATGTCGCCCTGTCACGGCGAAGATCGTCAGTTCAAATCTGATCGGGGTCGCCATTTTTTTTTACAAAAAATCATGCCTCGGTAGCTCAGTTGGTAGAGCAACGGACTGAAAATCCGTGTGTCGACAGTTCGATTCTGTCCTGAGGCACCATTTGTATTCCATGCGGTTGTGGTGGAATGGCAGACACGCCATCTTGAGGGGGTGGTGAGCTAACGCTCGTGCGGGTTCAAGTCCCGCCAACCGCACCAAGCTAATAAAATAAGGGTTTACAGGTAATTCTGTAAGCCCTTATTTTTATTTATGTAGATATTATAGGTATCTATATCATCACATTCCTCCGACACAGCGTTGGCATGTGGTAAATCGCAGTAAATCAAATTTACAACCAATAGTAACACTCTTCCTTGTGTATTATTTTGAAAGCGCTTTTTTGCTTTCTTTTCTTATTTGTTGGATGCTTTTAGTCGGTGTTTCTAAATCTTCAGGCATGGTACCGCCTAATTCTTTGATAGTTTGACGTACCTTTGCCCCAACGTCATGATGAATTTTATTAGCGTTTTCTTTTCCTTTTATTCCTTCCCGGCGCAATTTTTCATCAGTTTGTGTAGATCGGAATAGATTAGCAGCAAGTTCGGTACTACCCATATGATCTAAAATCTTCTGAGATTTTTTTAGACCTTTTTTAGCGTGAATTTGCTTTACGCCCAAACCTCCATATAAACCCTTATAGCCTTCGTTTTGAAAAATAGCATAATCTTTAGGTTCTTTTATACCTGCTTGGTTAGCAGCTTCAGCTAAAGATATATTATGCTCTTTAATATCTTGTCGGATTTGTAAACGTAAGCTATCTTCTTTTTGTAATTCTAATTGCTCTTGCTCGTGAGTTTTCACAGCAAAATAGGTTTGAGCTAATGCAATTACCTCTTTACGAGGATTGCCATTCATAGCAATTAAGTAACAAGCATATCTAGAGAGTACTATATCTTGTATACTACGTTGTAAGTTAGCCCCAACATCTACCAATTTGTTGACGTCAACAAATTCGGATTGAACTGCATGACCACTGGTTTCACAAGCACTTTTAGCCTTTTCAATAATTTTACTAAAATTTCTCCATTCTGAGTATTCGAGTATTTCTTGTAAATCTCGAGCATACCAATACTCATTGCCATCATCATCTATTTGTTTAATTGATTCAAAAGGGGACTGATAAGTATTGTCTGCATTGCTAGGACTCTCTTCAGGGAAAAAGAAAAACATATAAACCTCCTGTTATCTATATATCTTACTTATTTTTATGTCTAGATTTTATAAATTCTATGTAGTTTACCACTTCTTGCATTTCCTCTTTAGAGATCTCTCTTGATGCGGAAAACAATAAACGCATTTCTGGGCGTGTGTGCAATATTTCAGCATACTCTGCAGCTTCTTTATCTTGGTAGTATTGCTCATCGTCTTTATCCCAGCCCATTATCACTGCAGGCGATATATTAAAAACCCTTGCTAATCCTTCGATTTTATCAGAGGGAATATTTGTAATAATATTATTCTCATATTTATATAATGTTTGTTTTGAAACACCGATTTTTTCACCGACTTCTTCTAGAGTCATCTTATTGTTAATTCTGAGATTTTTAATTCTATCTCCTTTATTAGTAGTCATGGGTTTACCTCGCTCTTAATAGTCTCCTTATGAGTTAATATTACACTGTCTTAACTTTGTGGGCAACATTTTTGTAAAAAATATTTACAAAAATAACTTGATAGGTTACTATTGCTAAATTGTTCTATAAGCAACTTAAAAAGTTATAAATAGAAAAAGGAGGCGATATATTGATTGATGTAAATAAGTTAAAAGGAGCAATTGTAAGTGCTGGGAAAATACAAAATGAAGTAGCTAAGGCGCTCGGAATTACACCTAAAACATTCTTTTTAAAATTAAAAAAGGAGTGTTTGGGCTGATGAGATTGAAGTTATGATTGACTACCTTTCAATTGGAGCTCCTTTGTCTATTTTTCGTGCAAAGAATGCAACTTAATAAGTTACAAAAAATGAAGTGATACAAATGAAACAAGAAACAGGAAAAGTAAAATGCCCCAAATGTAATATAGAAGTGATAGGTGGAAATTTCTGTGAACATTGTGGGGCAAAATTATAAGCTATATGTGATTGTTGGGTAGTAAAGAAAAAATATAATTGTGGTTTTGATAAATGCAAAGGTTATAAGTTGTTAATTGAATGTATCAAGGGAAAAGAATATTTCTAATACCTTCAGATATAGCATCAGAAATAAGTCTTTTAGCTAAAGAACTGATTTCAGAAGGAAGCTTATTAAACAATAATTTTAATTGTAAAGCGGATACCTCTGATTGAGGAGTTTCAGAAAAAATAACTGGTAAGTAGGACATAAAATGTTTTTTTTCTTCTTCTGTTAATTGGTCCTGCATGTCTAGAAGTTTAGAAATCGAATTTATTTTTTCTTCTGTCCATGGGAATGGATATCCACAATGATGACAGTATTTAGGGGGTGTATAGGTTGAAAAGCTAATAACACCAGGAACATCATATTCACCACGAATAGGGGTATTACAGTTTGGACAAGAAGTTATAGTTTCAGCTCTACATTCAGGACAGAAATTAGATAGGTGAGCAGAGTTATGAATATTAGATGTAATAACATGACCATTTTTACAAACTTGCGCAGTTCGATAAGTACCCATTATAATCACCACCTTTAAATTGTAGGGATATGGCCCAAATTTTGTTCATGTTTAAGCCATGAAATAACATCTGATTGGAGCGTAGCATAAAACGGTTGCACAATTGGGGTAATAAGTAAAAGATCGTTGTTATCTATTTTATTACTTAAATATACGTAGACTGAGTCGATATTATCGTTGGTAGAAATTAACCATTGAGAATGTAAACACTTAATATAGGCATCATAAGTTTTGATTGCATTGATTAAATTTGTGTAATTTTGACCTTGCTTATTTAAATCATAACTTACTAAGAATACTGCCATTATAATCACGTCCTTTTAGAAACTTAAAAGAAATGGAGAAAAAATGATTAAACAAGAAAGAGAAATTAAAGATAGCAAACACTTTCAGGTTAATAGATTAGCATTTTACGTTCAACTTAAAACAATGACTGTAGATAATCTTAAAAAATACCCACATTGGAATTCAGAAAGAATGGATGTAATCTATTATTTAGCCAAGTATGGAGAGAAGGAGGAGTTGAAGAAACTATCAAAGCAAACTTTGTGCAATGTGGATTAAAGTATCAAATGTTAAAGGGATTGCCTTTTGGATAGCGTAATCTTTTACTTTGTTCCATATCGTATCGCTAGATAATAAATCAACAAACTGTTGCCCATCATGTGTTAATGCTAGTTCTAAATATAAATAATCTCTTGATTTAGAGCTAGCATTTAAGCCAGACAATAGACCATTCTGTATAAGGATATAAATGTGATAGTCAATAGTAAGCCTGTTGATATCAGGGAAGTTGATTGAGTCATTATTATTAACTGTTGGAAGAGGGAAATCTTGAACTGCTAATAATATATCTCTGCACAAAGAATAATCTATTTTCATAGTTTCACCTCCTTTCGTTAAAGGAAATAAGTGATATTAGCATATCTCATTGTCTATCACTGCTTGAATTATAACAACAACTTATTAATAAACATGAAATAAACATGAAATAAATATGAAAAGAAAGTTAAAAGAGGATCTTAAGAAGAAAATAGATAGAAAATAGTAAAAGAGTAACCAATATTATATAAGTGGTACTTATATAATATTGGGTTCATAGTGCTTAAAATTGTGTCAATTAATCTTAACAAATATCTGGTAGAGGCAAAAAATCACTAATAGGATAGAGGCGGCAATTAAAAGTAGAAAAAATAAAATTAGAACTATAAAAGCTGAAATTGAATGAGTAAGTATGATGTGGAATATTTTAACGCTTGCTTTTATACCAATATTGCCTGGGCAGAAAAGAGGGATGTATATTATATTCAGAAATTATATTTAGGTTAGTAGTTAATGAAACTCAATTATGGTGTCAAGTGAAAACTGCTTTACGCGGAAAGACAATTGGGTAAAATAATAATTCTGTTTCTGCCAGTGAAGTGTAAAAAGACTAAAAAGGATATAATAAACTAATATATATGGAAAAATATGATAGGATGTTTCCATTGAGATTAAAAGGTAAGAAGAGATTTATAGGGTATGTAAGTTAAGGAGTATCTTATATATTCTGGTATAATCCTAATCATCAATTATTTTGTTCTTCCTTATAAAGTGATTCTTTTTATAACTGTATTGGCATACTTCTAGATTCTGTGTACAATCATAGTAATTAGTAATATACATTTATATATAGTTTTCAGTATGAGAGAAGATTATGATTTTTAATTATGGCGAGACATTACGTATCCGAAGGGATTTATATACGATTTTAGGCAAAATACGCTATATTGATACTCATGGAAAAATTGGGTATGAGTATAAGTTAGTTAGACATAAGAATAATGCAGAGTTTTGGCTCAGTTGGGATAAGAAGCGAGATGCGTACCAGTTTTCCAAGTTGTGTGGAAAAGCACTACCAGCCGATATGAAACTCATAGATAGTGGTTATGAGATGGTAACGGGCACTTGGGGTGAGGTAGACGTAGGTACTACTGATACTGCTAAATATAAAGAGTATGAAAATGCTGATGGTACTGCTACGTTTTCTGTTCAAGAGTGGGCTTTTGAAACGGAATATTCAAAAGGCTTTTACATTAATAAAGAATACGTATCTGTCGAAAAGGATTCAGAGGTAACCGAGTCTATTCTAGATAAAATGGATACGATTAAGAAGCTAAAGTTCATAGGACCAATCGGTTGGATTTTGGGGAACTTACTACTTTATATGCCAATCTTTGATATAAAAATATTGAATGATGTACGGGATGTACTTACCTGGCCTTATATAGTAGCTGGGAGTATAGTCCTTGGTATCATTGTGGCTTGTGCTTTCATTATTTCCAGAACTATGCGTTGATGAAAACACATTGGTTATATAGGAGTCCCTTTCGTGGGGCAAATAAAAGGTCGTAACATGTATTAATACATATTACGACCTTTTTACTATAGGATTTATTTGTTAGGGGTTAGCTATTAGCTTCAGCTGGTTGAAGTTGTTCAAGTTCAGCTTCTTTAGCATCTAATTCTTTGGCGCCAAAATGAGCCAATACACAGAATGTAATACAAAGAACACATGCTACTAATAAAAGATAGAAACCTGCATTCCAACCAAATTTATCTGCTAAAACACCAAATAGTGTTGTACCTAAGTTTGCACCAACAATGTAACTCATGAATCCACGAAGACCAACAGCAGAACCTACTGCAAATGGTGGTACAATATCCATAGTTTGTACTGAAGCTAAGAATTGAGGAATGTAGATTAAACAACCTACAATAGCAGCGAAGAAAGTAACCCATAAGAGAGACTCGCTTTGCCAATAACCAAATATACAGAAGAAGATAATACTTATAGCAATGATTGCAGGTGGCATGCGATAACCTTTAAAGAATTTATCGGAAATGTAACCAGCAAAAATAGTAGAAGGGATAGCCGCCCATTCAAAGAATAAAAAGGCAACAGACATTTCTGCTTTGGAAAACCCCTTTACTTGCAATAAATAAATTGGAAGCCACGTAAGCATACCAAAGCGAATCATGTAAACGAAGGTGTCAACTAATGATACATACCAAGCGTTTTTATTTTTCAATACGTATTTTACAAAGATTTCTCTTGTGCTCATATGGGGGGCTTCAGAACTTCTGTGCGCCTTATGAGCTGTGTCAGCGATGATTTCACTTGTTGGTGGTAAGCCTTCACGTTCAGGGCTTTCTTTGATTAAGAAAGAAATGGCAATTGCTATGATAATTGCAATAAGCGCTGGTACACCATAACTCCCTAATTGCCAGTGATCTGTAGTAGTAAAATATAATGCGGCAGCTACGATTGGGGCTACGATACCACCACCGAGATTATGGGAAATATTCCAGATAGCTCCATAACGGCCACGTTCCTGTTTTGGGTACCATTTAGCTAAGGTGATAAAGGATGGTCCTACACCAAATCCTTGGAAAAAGCCATTTAGTACTACTAAAACTAAGAAGAAGGCGAGACTATCGGCAAAGCTCATAAAGATATTGATAATTGCACAGCAAATGAGACCGAAAGCCATAAACTTGGCAGGACTTGCTTTGTCCGCAAGACTACTCATAAAGCCTTTACTTAGACCATAAGCGATAAGCATACCACTAGATAGCAAACCAATTTCTGTTTTGCTCATATGGAGGATATCTGATAAAAAGTGTGTTGATAAGGCAAAGTTATTACGAACAATATAGTACGCAGCATAACCTATAAAAATACCAATTAATGATTGCAATCTATATTTATAATATAGATTCATAATCATGCTTTGTGGCACTGATGATTTTGCCTCTTTGGGTTGTAGAAATGAAAACATAGTTATTACCTTTCTTTCTTAATAACTAAATCCTATTGCATTGTTAATACTACCATTTCTATAGAATTCATGTAAATGATTTATGAGATAAAAATATTAATTTGCAACATTAAATTGTTTATTATTAGCTGAAGATACGTATAGAAAACATTTGAATTATAGACAAGTACTTCTTAATATATTAGATTAAATATATGGGGAGGTTATAATCTATGAAATACTTACGCCGTGAACTTAATCAAGTAGAAAAAGAATATGTAAAACAATTTGGTGAAGATTCTTTAAATCGTGTCATCCTTCATGATCCTAATACAAAGGATAAACAAGAGGTGCAAGATACTATTGATATTCTAAAAGGAGCAATTGCAAAAAATAAACCTCTAGAACAGGTTCCAGAGGAGATGTGGAAGCTTATTGAGTTTTAATGTATATGAATCCCATAAATAAAATAAAAAGGCACATTGTCATATGAACAGGCTATCTAACAATGAAATAATTTTAGATGGGTGTTCAATACAATGTGCCTTTGTTTTATAGTTTGTAGAGTTCAGGTTTGCGATCTCTAAAGATGTTGATTTTGTTACGGATATCTTCTACTACGGTGAGGTCGATATCTACAGATGAGATGCCCTCCCTAGTGTCCATTTCGAGGAGGTTTGTACCCCATGGATCGTATACAGCGGAGTGACCAGTGCTTTGAACTCGACCTACTGTACCACAGCCGTTGACAGCACATAAGAAGAGTTGGTTTTCAATGGCGCGCACTTCGTTTAATACTTGCCAGTGGCGTAAACGCATAGTAGGCCATTGAGCAGGTACAAATAATAACTCTGTATTTGATAATGCAGCCATTCTTACGAGCTCAGGAAAGCGAATATCGTAACAGATAACCGTACTACAAGGAATACCATCCAATTCGAAATGAGTGGTATGCGTACCGCTAGCGAAGTATTGGTCCTCTTTAGCAGGACTAAATCCGTGCATTTTGGAATACTCTCCTACGAGCTTGCCTTCACGGTTGTAAGCATAGGAGGTATTAAATACTAAATCCTCTTTTGCTACGGCTACAGAACCGCCCACAATGTTTACATTGTGTTCTTTTGCGAATGTACTTAATAAAGCTTTTGTTCTTTCTCCATTTCTGTCAGAAATATTGATTAAATCCTTAGATGGATGAAATCCTGTATTCCATGTTTCGGGCAAGACGATAATGTCAGGCTTTTCTGATAGGGCTTGTGAAAGTAATTCTTGGACGCGCGCATAATTGTATTCCACTTCGTTTACATGGACGTCCATTTGTATAAGGCTTAAGCGTTTTTTCATAGAGAATCCTTTATCTATTAGATGAATATAATTCTAGTAATGTGTATTATAATTAGAATATTAAAGCATTATTGAGTGTATTACAATATAAGAGTCGATAAAGCTAGTTTAATTTTTTTACAATCTTTTGATAATAATAGTTTGCATACTATTTATGGAGATATAGGTTATTACTTTAGATAATGTTAGATCTTTTGGTGAAAATATGGAAATAATAGATGTTATAAATGCGCGAACTAGCGTACGTCGGTATAAAAAATCTTCTTCGGTTGGAGAAGACATAATTCAAAATTTGGTAGCTCTCGGAATGCGAGCTCCATCCCCTAAAAATCGTCAGCCCTGGCAGGTTATTCATGTGACGGCAGTGGAGAAAGAACATTTTGTGAATTTAGGCTTTCAGGTGTTAGAGCAATATAAAGAACATAAGGAACATTTTGGTAGTTTAGAGATTAGTCTTAAGGCTATGCAAACTGCTAGTGACTTGCTATTTGTGTTTAATCCTTATGATCACTTGCCTGACTATACTCGCGTGTGGGAGAAAAGTGACTTACAAGCTATTGGCGCTTTTATAGAACATATTTTATTGGGGGCAAAAGCAATTGGGTTAGGTACACTATGGATGAATGATGTGTATTTTATGCAGTGTGAAAGCAAACCCTTTTTAAATATTCCTCACGATGTACAGGCAATCATTGCTATAGGTATTCCAGATGAAACTATGTATCCTAGACCTCGAAAATCGATTGATGAAGTACTAATAAAGCGTTAATTTTTACTATTCTTCATGGAAATGTTATAATATTCTGTATATAATTGTGTTCTAATAGAGGAGGACCTATGAGACGGATTCCGTTGGTAACACTGTTAGTTTTGGTATTGGCAATGGTTGTGGCAGGTTGTGGATTACTTTCACAAAAAACAGAACCTACTAGTTCAGTACCGCCTGCAAAAGAAGTTAAGATGGTACATCCAACGGGTATTCCTGTTCTTATGTATCATAAAGTCGGCGACGACAAAGATAATGATGCAGTTATTCGGGAGGATTTGTTTAGAGAACAAATGAAGTTCCTCAAGGATAATGGCTATAATCCATTGACGATGGATCAATTGTATGATTATGTTGTAAATGGTGCTGCGGTGCCTGAAAAACCTGTTGTGTTAACCTTTGATGACGGTTATGCAGATACATATTCTATCGTATATCCAATTATGAAAGAATATGGATTCCCGGCGACTGTATTTATTAATCCTGGCGATGTTGGGACGCGTCTAACTTGGGATCAAGTGCGTGAAATGCACAAAAATGGTATTACTATTTCAAACCATGGTTTCCAACACATAGAAATGGGCCAATTGTCAGAGGCAAAACAAATTGAAAATATTACGAAGGCCCAAGAGGCACTTTCTAAAGAAGTAGGCATTAAGGATAATCCTTGGTTCTGCTATCCATATGGAGATAAAAATGAATTCACCGACTCAGCCTCTAAAAAGGCTGGCATTAAAATGGGGATGGCTATGAAATCTGGCTGGGCTCATACTGGTGATAATCCATATAATATTTTGCGTGTTTGGGTAGGCAATGCGGTGGATATCAAGCATTTTGAAGAACGCATTAGCACCGAACATTTCACTGATTTATAAGGAGAAATACATTGTTCAAAAAGAATTGGGTAAAGTTCATCATTATGGTGTTCTTATTTACCGTTGTCACATCACCCTTCGTGGTGCTCTTTGGACCATTTAATAATGTAAAGCGCGCTGTAATTGGCGCTATCTTACAATCTCGCCATCCTCATTACATTACGTGGTTGTTTAATGAAGACGAATTACAATCTATTTTGGGGACTGTAGGGGTTGTTAAAAGCCAAGATTTGTTCAAGTTTAATGCTCGTGAAGATAAGACTTTAAATCTTGAAAAAATCCAGTCTGCTCGTTATGTAGGCTATATTTTAGAAATTCCTGATCCTCGTCGTATTCAAGTAGGTACAGCGGCTAATATTCAAGAAAAAGGCGATACTACAAGTAATATTGCAAAAATGAATAATGCTGTAGCAGCGATTAATGGCGGTGGTTTCCACGACCCTAATGGTACTGGTACAGGCCGTTTGCCATATGGTTTCATCTTGCATGATGGTGAGTACGTTATCGGTAAGGATGTAGGCCCTGATGAAGACGTAGACTTTGTAGGTTTCTCTAAATCTGGTAATCTTATCGCTGGTAACTATGATAAAACTCAGCTTAGTGATATGAAGGCCATGGAAGGTATTACCTTTGGTCCACCTCTTATCGTTGATGGCAAGAAGATGATTACCGAAGGTGATGGAGGCTGGGGCGTAGGCCCTCGTACTGCTATCGGTCAAAAGAAAGATGGTACAGTGCTATTCCTTGTAATCGATGGTCGCCAACCAGGGTATTCTATTGGGGCTACCTTGCGTGACGTACAAGATATTCTATTTGAAAAAGGTTGCTACATTGCAGCAAATTTAGATGGCGGTTCTAGTTCAACTTTGTACCTAAATGGTAAAGTCGTAAATAAACCTGCCGATTTGTTAGGGGAACGCATGATCCCAACGGCGTTTATCGTGAAATAGGAGGACAGATGAAACCTTTTACGCGTGTACTGAGCGCCTTTGCGGTAGGTATTCTTCTGCAAGGTGGGGTATACCTATACCTTGATCAATATATGTTTGCGCCGACTACAGAGTTTAACGTAGCAGGCGCATCAAAAGATGATACTAAAAACTTTCCTGATGTGAAGGAAGGCACTAAATATGTGTCCTATGACCGTCAATTTATGGCCGTTGTTACAGAAAACTCTTTGAAAATTTACAAGGCTAATGAAAGTAAGCCTACAAATATCGATTTGAAGGGCCGTTCGATTAGTTACTTCAACTGGATGCCAGACCGTAACTATGCTGTCATGGGTTTATATGACTCCAGAGATGTTGTCATGGCTCGTCTTAATGCGGATGATCCAGAACACGAAGTTGATACCAAACTTGAAGACTTGCCTCGGGGCAGTAAAATCGTAGATGCTGCGTACTCTGAAGCGACAAATGTGGTGTATATGAAGGTAAAAGTTCAAGAACACACATATCGCATTTATCGTACCGATGCTAACTACGATACACGTCGCGTTTACATGCAAGCTACTGATATCGGTCATATCGGTGTATTCTACGATGAAGATAACTTCTTCTACGATAATGTGAGAACTGGGGATGTATTCATGTTCAACGGCATTGAAGGGGGATGGCGTGTTATCAACCCTGAAGGGCGTTTCCGCTTTATCGGTGTTGATATGGACAAAACCATCTACATCGCCCGTGTTGATGAGGACAATAATGCATTGACTGTTTACACTGGTAAATTAGGTGTAGGATTCAATCCAGTTTACAAATACAACCACCCTACTACATTTAATGAGTTGACATTATCAGATGTAAAAAACATCATTAAGAATGGTAGTGAAGAAACTACTAAGGTAACAGAAGATACTACATCTTCTAAAACATCCAATAGTAGTGGTAGTAAAAAGAAATCTTAAGAAAAAGCCTTTATAATGTTCTTTCATTATAAAGGCTTTATTCCTATAATAGTATGTACCCTAAGGATATCTATGAATATATTATTTGTACGCCTTAGTTACATAGGTGATGTTTTGCATGCTACACCTGCTGCGCGGTGGATTAAGGAACAGTATCCTGATGCTAAGTTGCATTGGATTGTAACGCCTAGTATGGCAGAGCTTTTACAGGGCAATCCCTATGTAGATAAAATTATTCCCTGGGAACGGGATATATACGAGGCACATTCTAAAAAACTACATATTCCTACAATGTGGCGCATGTGGTGGGATCTTAAGGCCAAATTAGAGCCTTATAAATTTGATGTAGCCGTTGATGTGCAAGGGCGACTCATAACAGGGCTAGTACTATTAGCTTCAGGAGCCCCCATTAGACTTGGCCTTGGTGGCACAAAAGAGTTGAATTGGCTGTTTACTAACTATAAAACGAAGCCTAGTACAGAACACGTGATTAAACGCTATGTAGAGGTAGCTCAGTTGTTAACAAAGGCTATTACTGAACATGCAAATTTAGATACATCGCTTAACATTGATAAATACGGTATTGAGAGCAGTTGTTCACTAAATGAATCTAATGCTAATACGCTATACCACATGGATTTTCAGGTGCCAACAAATTTACATAGTTGGGCAGAAGAGCAATGGAAGTCGATTGATAATGACGTTTCTTTACATCGAGGCGTGGTAGAAACTCCGTTACGCATTGGGCTGGTATTAGGTACCTCTTGGGCAACGAAAGAGTGGCCTCAGGAAAAATGGTATTTTCTCATTAAATCCCTTCAATATAGAGCGAAATTTGTTTGTTTAGGTGGCCCTAAAGAGGCTGCTCAATACAAACCCTTGCTGGACTCTTTGACAGATGAGGGTATTGATAAAATTGTTCTGAATATGTTAGGGAAAACGACACTTCAAGAATTAGGGGCCTTAATTGAAAGTTGTGATGTATTAGTTACTGCAGATACGGGAGCTCTGCATATTGCGTTAGCTTTAAATAAGCCTGTAGTAGCACTCTTTGGCCCTACGGACCCTAAATTATGGGGCCCTCTGACGGGGACCTTTAAGGTGCTCGTAAATGACGAATTAGATTGCTTGGGCTGCCGAAAACGACGTTGTCCTAAGCCTAATCAATATTGTATGTCTGGTATTGATCCAGTACGCGTAAAAAAAGCAATTTTTGAACTGATAGGAGATACACATGGCAAAGTTTAAAATTCAAAAAGGTTTATCTGATGCGGATATGATGAAAAATTTTAAGGATACAGAAAATTTCGAAGATACTATGCTCAATATGGAGCGAGATGCTAAGAAACCAGTAGTTCATCAAAGTCCAAAGCAAAAAGAAGATGCTTTTTACCGTGAGTTCTTAACTGAAAAAGTAGAGACTATGATTGGTAAAATGCTCCTTGATATCAAGATGGAGTATTTTAAAGAAGGGGAAGGGGCTTTCTCTATTCAGGTGAAACGGGAAGGTAAAAATATTGTCCTTGAAACTGCGCCTAAAAAGGTTAAGCCTGAGAAGTAAGCCGTATAATGGAGACTATCAAATTTTAAAGATTAGGTCAGAACCTGTCCGTAAATGGGCAGGTTCTTTTGCATGTTTATGCATTTAAAAATATCGGCTTAGTTATTAATAAAATTGATGAGCTTATAAACATACCGACGTTTATCGAATTACTACATTTATAAATACCGATATATTTTGAAAAGTATTTAATAATAACCAAAAATTATTACGATATAATTTTTAGTTTCTCATTAAAATGAGCAATTACAGAAAATTTAATTTGATTAAACATACATGCTAAACTCTAGTTCCTCTGCAGTTTTTTGTGATATTCATCACGAAAAAATCATCTTTGAATACATGAGATTATGAGTAAATAGCATAATGTGGTTGTTGACAAAGAATTTTATAAGTAGTCTAATATAAGTATGTATTACGATTTTAGCGCGTTTGGCTAGTGTGAGCAGACATCGAAAAAATCGTAAAAAAAATAGGTATGAGATAGTTGTTTAATGAGTGTATAAAGTTACATACACAGACTATTTCGATTTGGAGGATTAACATGGCTAAAAAATTAAGAATTTGCGAAACCGTTCTTCGTGACGGTCATCAATCTATTTTGGCAACACGTATGCGCTACGAACAAATGGAACCAGTGCTCGGCCTTTTAGATGATATTGGTTATGAAGCTCTTGAATGTTGGGGCGGCGCTACTTATGACAGCTGTCTTCGTTTCTTGAATGAAGATCCATGGGAACGCCTTCGCAAATTGAAAGCTAATTTGAAAAATACCCCATTGCAAATGTTGCTTCGCGGTCAAAATTTGTTGGGCTATAAACACTACTCCGACGACGTAGTAGAAGCATTCTGTAATGCAGCTGTAAAAAATGGTATCGACCGTATCCGTATTTTCGACGCATTGAATGACCCACGCAATATGGAAGCTGCTATTAAGTATTCCAAAAAAGCTGGTGCACACGTTCAATCCGCTATGGTATACACAATTTCTCCAGTTCACACAACTGAAAGCTTCTTGAAAGTAGCTGAAACTTTGGTAGAAATGGGTACTGATTCCCTTTGTATCAAAGATATGTCCGGTTTGTTAGGACCTGCTGATGCATATGATTTGGTTTCTACTTTCAAAAAACGTTTTGGCGAATTGCCAATCGACTTGCATAGCCATTTCACTTGCGGTCTTGCTAGTACTACATACTGGGAAGCTGCTAAAGCTGGCGTAGATATCATCGATACTGCTATCTCTCCATTCGCTCATGCAACTAGCCAACCAGCTACTGAAACTATGATTGAAATGTTCAAAGGTACTGAATGGGATCTTGGCCTTGACCTTGATAAATACATTCCATTAGTTGACCACTTCCGTAAAGTAAAACAACAAATCGCAGAAGAATTCAACTTGAAACCAGCTAGTGATGTAATCCCTGCTGTTCGTCGTTACCAAATTCCTGGCGGTATGTTGTCCAATACTCAAAACCAATTGAACGAAATGGGTATGGGCGATCGCTTCTTTGACGTTATGGATGAAATGCCACGCGTTCGTGAAGACTTGGGTTACCCTCCATTGGTAACTCCAACATCCCAAATCGTTGGTACAATGGCTATGATGAATGTTATGATGGGCGACCGTTACAAAATGGTTCCTAACGAAGTTAAAGATCTTGTTCGTGGTAAATATGGTCAATTACCTGGTACAATTTCTGATGAAATTCGTCAAACTATCATTGGTGATGAACAACCTATTACTTGCCGTCCAGCAGATCTTATCGAACCTGAATTGGAAGGTTACCGTCAAGATTTAGCTTCTAAAGGCTACAATGGCATCACTGACGAAGACGTATTGACTTACGCTATGTTCCCAGAAGTTGCTATTAACTTCTTCGATGCAAATCGTCGTTAATCCAAATTTTAAAAGAGGATTCTTAGGAATCCTCTTTTTTTTGACCATATTTAAACTATCCTCATAGAGAAATAGTATAATTCAGTATATATTTTGTTTTATTAAATGAAGAGATTCAATAGTTGTTTCATTTTTTATATTTTAGCTTTTTTATAAACAGTATAGACGAGTTCCTATTAAAAGGGGAGACTAAGGAACTATGAAATATCAGATATTACCAATTTTCATATCGCCATAAGATACATGGGTGCGTGTGAAAATATAATTTTTACGAAAAGTATTAGATATTAAAAGGGTCGAGATACCTTTGAATAATCGGTCAATTATAAACTACGTATGAAAGAATAGTGAAAAATATGTTGGATATTTGCGTGTTTTACTTGCGTTAAGTTATAAAAATAGCGTAAACTATAGAGAGTATCTACTATTTATGATATTGAGGTAATCCTGTGAATTTACAAATACGAATTTGGATATCCAATGTTGTGCTGTTTGTTGTACCTATTTTAATAGCAATTATTTTATTTTTGCTATATTTTACAGGTTTGCGCATATTGGCCAATGCCGGTTACTATTTGCGTATTGAGCAGGAACAACAGTTTAAAAGTGTCAGTCGAATAACTGAAACCATTACCTTTTATGGGTTAGAAAATGATCTAATTAATAGCTTGGTTAAGCCTAGCTATAGCTTACTTGATCCAAAGGAAGTATATGTTGAAGTACTTGATCAAGGAAGTATGGTGTATAACTACGGTAATCCACAAATCTATAGTGCTTCTGCCATTGTTGGTCTTATTGATGTTAACCCTGAATTACAGGGCATCGTATATCAATCCAATAATACTTTTGTTTATGAAATGAGAAAGTACGATGGACGTCATTCCTATGTATATCATATTGCGATTAGGCGTGCTACTCATGGTAGTGATAGCTTAATGGAATCCGTATCTTTCTATATTATCGTAGTTTCCATATTGCTCTTTATTGTTACATTTTTTGCTATTAACCGATTTGTTACACGATTTATCATGATTCACGTTAAGAATATGACAAAGTCGTTAGAAATGGCGAATCGTCAAATTGAAATGGAACAGGAGCAACAAAAAGAGCTACTCGCTGGTATATCTCATGATATACGAACTCCATTGACGGCTATTAAAGCGTATGCTGAAGGTGTTCGTGATGGTATTGCACCAACGGAAGAGCAACAAAAAAGATACATGGGGATTATTTTGAAACGGGCCAATGATTTAGATTCTATGTTAGAGGAACTATTCCTCATAACAACATTGAACTATAAAAAAGAATCTCGTCCATCTGAGCGAATTGAATTAGGTCAGTTTGTACGTGACTTTGTAGAAGATCATTTAGCTCCGTATCAATCGAAGGGGCTTGAGATTAAGGCCCGTATAGCTACGGAAACACCTTTTATCAATGCTAACCCACAATTGTTACAACGTGTTTTGCAGAATGTGTTGAACAATAGTGCTAAGTATAAAATGACCGATATTGGTCACTGCGTCATAGATGTAACGAGTGATGATGATTTTGTATACTGTGTCATCAGTGATGATGGACCAGGTGTGCCGCCAGAATCTCTAGAGCGTCTGATGCGCCCATTCTATCGTGTAGATTCGTCTCGTACGAATCCTCAAGAAGGTAGTGGCCTAGGATTGTCGATTATCCGTCGAATTATGGAAATCTTTGAAGGCCGAGTTATGATTGAAAATGTAAGGCCACATGGTCTACGTATTATATTAGAGTTTCCTAAGCAAGGAGAAGAATCATGAGTGAACATATCTTAATTATTGAAGACGATTTGGATATTGCCAATATTGAGCGTGATTATTTAATGGTGGCGGGCTATGATGTAACTATTATGACTAATGGTACAGATGGTATTGAAGCAGCATTAAATACTCCTGTAGACCTTATTATCCTTGATGTTATGTTGCCAGAAATGGATGGCTTTGAAGTTTGTCGCCAAATTCGCGACAAAGTTCGTGTACCAATCGTTATGGTAACTGCGCGTCTTGATGATATCGATAAAATCCGTGGTTTAGGCGTAGGTGCCGATGACTATATTGAAAAACCATTCTCTCCATCTGTATTAATTGCGAAGATTAAAGCTATGTTGGCGCAATATAAACGTTTAACAGAGCGTGATGCAATGGAAACTAACGCTATTCAATCCGGTGAAATCCGTCTGGATCCTAAGATGATGAAAGTATGGGTGAATGAAAAAGAGGTTCATCTCAAAAAGAAAGAATTCCAATTGTTGGAATTTTTGATGCGTAACCGTGATATCGTATTCAGCAAAGAAGAATTGTATTCTCGTGTATGGGGACTTGACTCCTATGGTGATTATGCAACTGTAGCGGTTCATATTAATCGTTTACGTGAAGAAATTGAGGATAATCCATCTGATAGTAAGCATATTATTACAGTGTGGGGTGTAGGGTATAAATTCGTTTAGTATCGAGAATATGCATTCACATTATACTCACGTTGTTCGTGGCTGTTGATTAGATATGACTTTATAGAGATTTTATTATAGAGATATAATCAAAGGTTTAAGAATTGTTTATATAGTTACTTTGATAGTTTAGATATTCCATGTATACTTATTTAAGTAAGGCTGACTATGACTCTAGATAAGTAATATTTTAACTTCTCTCTCTTAATAAGTTCTCTCTAAAGCTTATCTAGATCACATATACTCTCTCTCAACAGTCCTTACACTCTCAAACTATATGCATAAAGGGCATTTGCTAGCGACGGCTAGTAAATGCCCTTTATGTTTTTTAGATTTTAGATATTTGAATACATTCTATACAGCTTCTTTCAGGATTCTAGGTATTTATCTAGTGGAGGATATACGGTTATAATAATTATACTTTCATAAGAAAAGTTATAAATTGATATCTTGCATTGTAAAAGCAGGCGTACTATAATAGGTTCATCAAAATCAATTTTATAAAATTAATTTTGAGCTGATTTGAATTAGTGTGAGACGTGGCGTATTTATAAAGTATCATAATTATATGATTTATGATTTGGTTCTTATTTTACCTTTTATAATCATCATTAAGACGTTATGGGTGATGTAGAAGAATATTAAGAAGAATATAAGGAGATCTACATGACATTTTCAAAATATAAGAAAACAGTAATTGCGTGTATTCTTGCTTTGGGTATTGGGGTAGGCGGAGGATACTATTTCTTTGGCAGCCCTGTTAATACGCAACCAACAAACGTGAGAGAACAAACTAAACAGACTAAGCCTATTACTGAAACGCGTAATACCTATGTAGTACAAGCAGCTAAAGAATCTGGGCCAGCTGTAGTAGGGATTACAACACAAGTATTTCAAAAGGATATTTTTAACCGTACTATCTATGCTGGAGAAGGTGTCGGATCTGGTGTGCTTATCGATAATGACGGACATATTATAACAAATAAACATGTGGTAGCGGGGGCTAGAAATGGGGAGGTTACAGTATCATTGTCTGATGGCAGTACGGTGACGGGGACTGTTATAGGTTCAGATTCACAGACGGACTTAGCAGTTGTAAAAATTAAACCTCCAAAAGATATTAAACCTATCAAAATTGGTGACTCTGACTCCTTGCAAGTAGGGGAGCCAGCTATTGCTATTGGCAATCCTTTAGGTCTTGAGTTTAAAGGTTCAGTTACCTCTGGTGTTATTAGTGCCTTAGCACGTACAATTGATGATCAAGGTCAACGATTCCCATTGATTCAAACTGATGCAGCCATTAATCCAGGTAACTCAGGTGGTGCGCTTATTAATGCAGATGGTGAGTTAATTGGTATCAATAGCTCTAAAATCTCTAAAGAGGGAATTGAAGGTATGGGCTTTGCTATTCCAATTAATTCTGCGATGACAATTGTTGATTCTATTATTAAAAATGGTAAGGTCATTCGCCCTTATATTGGGGTGTGGGCTGTAGACCGTCAAACTGCAGCGCGCAATAATGTAACCTATGAAGGTGATGGACTTCTTGTTGTTCAACTTGATCCTAATGGTCCTGCTGCACAAGCTGGTCTCGTAGAAGGGGATACGATTGCACAAATTGATGGTAAAGATATTACTACATTACTTGAATTAAAAGAACAAATTGATGCTAAGAGCCCGGGAGATACAATTTTGGTATCCTATACTCATAACGGCAAAATGAAGAGTACACAGCTTAAATTAGGGGAAGCGTCTTCAAATTAGAATCTAGTAAATAAAACTTAATTAAGTATTCCAATAATGCACTACTTTCTTTTGTAGTGTTAGAAAATCCTCATCTTTTAGATGAGGATTTTTAGTTATAATAGGGTGCTTTAATAGATTTTGTATAAAAAATACCATAAATAAGAAAATTTTTTTGAAAAAATTTTTCCCTATAAACGCAGAAATTAACTGTGTTTATAGATTAGAAATAAGAAAAATATATTAAATTTCAATATTTTTTTACAAAGTACCTTGCGTTCCGAGGTACCTTATGTTATTATGTATTTGTCAGTACATGATAGTGACCGTAAGAGAGCTTTCACATTGGCAGGCAAGCACAGCCTAAAAGGGAGGAACTATGCAAGTTCAATTAAAAAAAGGTGTTATGGACATGCTGGTGCTAGCATTACTAACACAAAATGATCGCTACGGATATGAAATCGTAAGCACCATTTCGGAATATATTGAAATATCTGAAGGAACGATATATCCATTGTTTAACAGACTGAAAAAAGAAAAGTATGTTGAAACGTATTTAAAGGAGTCTTCTACAGGCCCATCACGGAAATACTATCATATCACGAACGAAGGCCGTGCAGCATATAACAAGATGCGTCAAGAATGGGATGATTTTTCTGGTGTTATCAATATGCTGTTGAAAGGAGTCGATAATAATGAACAAAAATAGCTTTTTGGATGCATTGCGTAATATATTTAAAAAAGCGCGTGTTGCAGATGTGGAGAGTATTATAGAGGTTTATGAAGAACATTTTGCGGTAGGTTATGAAAAGGGTCTTACCGATAGTGAGATCATTAAATCCTTAGGGACTCCAGAGGAAATATATGCATCCTACGTAGATGCAGGTATCATTACAGACACAATGAATCAAGATGGTAGTGAAAGTAAATCCGTTAATATGCAGGAAATTTATGCACGATTTGATGATTATAAAGAGCGTCTTTTACCTCAATTACCGGGGATGGCTAAAAAAGCATCTAAGACTTTGCTCTCTATTGGAAGTGCCTTATCCTATATTGTAGGTGCTCTTATATTCATTATTACACCGGCTATCTTGTTCTTGCTAGGTAGCTCATGGCAACCATTTGAGAATGTTACTGCATTTCCAGTATTGTCCATTGTAACTTTAGTGGCACTTGGTGGTGTAGGTTTATTTGGTGGACTTACATGCGTCTTTGTTGGTACAGAGCTTCGTGGTGTGCGTGAACGTTACTTCCGCAATGTGGACTAAGGAGGATTTATGAGACGAATTATAATAACAGCGATTTTAACCGTAATTTGTGCTGTTGGGGCATGTACATCTTTTGCCGTTAATGATTTACCTAATTTTGGTGAATGGATGAAAACAAATGAACAACAGTTTAGAAAACCACATAGACATGATGGTCCTAATAAATATATGGATAAACATATGATGGATGGAAATAATCAAATGATGCCTCAAGATGGCATGGGGCCAAATAATGGCCAGCATATGCACCAAAATGGTCAAAACCAAATGATGCCTCAAGATGGTATGGGACCAAATAATGGCCAGCATATGCATTCAAATGGTCAAATGCCTCCACAAGGTCAAATGCCTATGCAAGGCCAACCACCTCAACAAACTAATGGTAATGCACCACAACAACAAAGTGAACAAGGTGTGCCACAAGCTACACAAAACTAATGATACTTTATGAGTCCATTTCTCTCATAAGATTATAGAGAACGTGGTCATGAAAGTGCATTCATGGCCACCATAGAGTCACACACTCTATGTGATACATTCGTATCAGAATCTCTCTCTTACACACAATAACTACACACAAACAAAAAGAGCTCCTTCGCGAAGGGGCTCTTTTTGTATCTATCTATAAATATAGATTGTACTTGATGGGCTGGGAATATTTTATTAACTTCTTAATGAAAAACGACCTATGCATGCATATAGGTCGTTAAAAAATTATTTGATGTGTTTAGAACCGCGTTCTGTCATAGCTACGCCGTCTTTGCAAAGAGGGCATTCTTCAGGTTTATAAGTTGGAACTTCAAGATTAAGTAATGCTTGTACCTTTTCGTGAGGTACACCGAATTCTGCTTTGCCCCCAGAACGGTTTACAAGAAGGCCTACCCCTACGATTTCACCACCGGATTGGTTTACAACATTTACTACTTCTTGTACAGAACCACCAGTAGTTACGATATCTTCAACGATAAGTACTCTTGTGCCTGGCTCGATTTTAAAACCACGACGTAATGTCATAACGCCTTTTTCGCGTTCTGTGAAGATAGCACGGGTGCCAAGCGCTTTACCTACTTCGTGAGCGAGTAAGATGCCGCCGGTCATAGGTCCAATAACAAGTTCTACATTTTGATCGCGGAAGCGTTCAGCTAATTCTTTACAAAGTTTTTCTGTATATTTTGGATGTTGTAATACATTAAATTTTTCAACATACATTGGACTGTGGAGACCAGATGTCAAAAGGAAGTGACCTTCTAAAATAGCTTGAGTGTCGATCAGTAATTGTTTTACTTCTTGTTCTGTCATCATTTGGATACTTTCTCCATTTCTTCAATAATTAAACGAACCGCTTCACGAGGGTTTTCGGCTTGTGTAATAGGTCGACCGATAACAAGGCGAGATGCTCCATCTTGTAATGCACTAGCTGGTGTAGCAACCCGTTTTTGGTCGTCTGTTGTTGCAAAGGAAGGGCGAATACCAGGGGTAACGATGAGGAAGTCATCGCCACATGCTTCACGAATCATTTTGGCTTCTAATGCGGAACATACAACACCATCCATACCACAGTCTTTAGCGAGTTTTGCAAGGCGAATGACTTGGTCGGAAATTGGTAGCTGACCACCAATAGCAGTCCAAGATTCATCGTCAAAGCTAGTTAATGCGGTGATGGCTAATAATTTTGGGCGTTCTACGCCTAGTTCTTTGCCACTCTCACGAGCTGCCTCAACAGCAGCTTTCATCATGACAGGACCACCTTGACCATGTAAAGTAATTAAACTAGCGCCGAGACGTGTTAAGGAAGCTACGCCATGGGCTACGGTATTTGGAATGTCGTGCAATTTCAAATCAAGAAATACTTGTTTGTTTTGCTCCTGTAAAAAACGAATTGTTTTTGCTCCTTCGGAGTAGAATAGCTCCATGCCGACCTTGTAAAAGCTAACCGAATCACCAAGGGATAATACGATTTCTTTCACTGCATCCATCGTGGATACGTCAAGGGCAACGATTAATCTGTCATCTGCCATGTTGCAACCTCCATACTACATACATATCTAAATAATTTTCACATACTGAGGGCCTATCTGTCAATTAAAATTGGTGTGAATGAGGTGATTATTGGTCACCTTTGAACAGTAGATTATAGTCTATTTCATGCTATAATAAGTAGAGTAAATGAATATAATTCTTATATATAGATTTTGAAAGGAGTCCTATGTTAGATTTTGTTGCATTAGACTTTGAAACAGCAAATAAATTTAAAAATAGTGCGTGCTCCTTGGCGGTTATTACCGTAAAGGACGGACAAATTACCAAAAAAGCATATAGCCTCATCAAGCCTCCGTTTATGAGTTTTGATGATGAATGTATTGAAATTCATGGTATCCAACCGAAGGATGTTCTTCATGAAAAGACCTTTGATCAGTTGTGGAATGCCATTTATGAAAATCATTTAAAAGGGAACATTATGGTGGCTCACAATGCGAAATTCGATATGAACGTATTGCGTGCTACTTTAGATTATTATAAAATCCCTTGGCCAGAACTAGATTATGCATGTACAGTTAAACTTTCACGTGCGGTATGGCCTGATTTGGTTAATCATAAGTTGAATACAATGGCCGCATATATTGGAGTTGAGTTTAAACATCATTATGCACTGGATGATGCAGAGACTTGTGCAAAGGTTGTATTAGAAGCTGCTAAGTTGAAAGGCGTTAATAGTTTACCAGATTTATTAAAGACTACAGGCGTACCGTTAGAACCATTCATTGATGATAAAAATCGCTCTGCTCAAGATGCATTACATAAAGAGCCAGAACCAGAACAAATGTCGTTCTTTTAGTAAGGAGAGGTAGTATGTTGGGGAAAGAATTATTAGCTTATGTAGATCATACATTATTGCGTCCTACAGCTACATGGGATGATATTAAAGAAGTTTGTGAGGATGGTATAACGTATAAAACTGCATCCGTTTGTATTCCTCCAGATTTTGTAGCATCCGCCCATGAAGCATATCCAGAACTTAACATATGTACCGTTATCGGTTTCCCTTTAGGATATGAAACAACAGAGGTAAAGGTGGCAGAAACGAAACAGGCTATTGAAGAGGGCGCTTCTGAAATTGATATGGTTATTAATCTTGGAGATGTAAAGCAAGGTGATTTTGAAGCGGTAACTAGCGAAATTGAGGCGCTTAAGAAGGCTTGTGGTGATAAGATTTTAAAAGTTATCATTGAAACTTGTTATCTTACAGATTCTGAAAAGGTAGCGCTTTGCAAATGTATTACAAATGGTGGCGCAGACTATATTAAAACATCTACTGGATTTGGTAGCGGCGGTGCAAGTCTTGAAGATATTAGACTCTTTAAAAAGCATATTGGTCCTAATGTACAGATTAAGGCCGCAGGTGGTATTCGCTCTATTACGGATATGAAAGCCTATATTGCAGAAGGTTGTAGCCGAATTGGAGCCAGTGCAGCTGTAGAGTTATTAAAGAATCACTTGAACGAAGAAGTATAATAGAAAACCACCTAGGCTATGCTTAGGTGGTTTCTTAGAATGGCGGTGTAACTATGCGTATGTATGATATTATTCTGAAGAAAAGGGCGAACTTGCCGTTATTAGATAAGGAAATCCGCTTTGTCATAGATGGCTATGTAAATGGAGAAATCCCTGATTACCAAGTGAGTGCGCTCTTGATGACCATAGTTTTTAATGGTATGAATGCTCGCGAATTAGGAACTTTGACCTTGGCTATGGCTCAATCAGGTAATATGGTAGACTTATCGAATATTGATGGGATCACCGTAGATAAACATAGTACAGGTGGCGTAGGAGATAAGACCACACTTATTATTGCGCCTCTCGTAGCTGCTTGTGGCGGCAAGGTGGCTAAGATGTCTGGACGTGGACTTGGTCATACAGGCGGCACTATCGACAAGATGGAATCTATTCCAAATTTAAAGGTATCTTTAGAGAAAGATGCTTTTATCAATCAAGTTAATAAAATTGGTCTTGCTGTTATTGGTCAGTCGGAAGGGCTTGCACCTGCTGATAAAAAGCTATATGCTTTGCGCGATGTGACGGGAACTGTGGATAGTATCCCTCTTATTGCATCCTCTGTTATGAGCAAAAAATTGGCTTCTGGTGCTCAAGCAATTTTGTTAGATGTAAAGGTTGGCAGTGGTGCCTTTATGAAAAACATAGAGGATGCTCGTGAATTGGCTAAAGCAATGGTAGATATTGGAAAGGGAAATGGCCGTTTAATTAAGGCTATTTTGACGGATATGGATCGACCGCTAGGCCATGCTATTGGAAATGCTTTGGAGATTCGCGAGGTTATTGATACGTTGAAAGGTCATGGTCCAGAGGATTTAACGCATGAATGTATTATCATGGCTGCTCATATGCTCGTATTGAGCCATATGTGTGATTATGAAACTGCTCTTAATCGTGTGCAACAAGCACTAGATTCTGGTACAGCCTTAGAACGATTACGATTAATGGTTGATGCTCAAGGAGGAGATAGCCGCGTTATCGATGATGAAAGTATATTGATAATCGGCCAGTTTACCTATGATGTGATAGCACCTCAAGATAGTTATATTATCCATATGAATACAGAACAATGTGGGATTGCATCCGTTATGCTTGGAGCCGGTCGCACTGTTAAGGATGGTCCTATCGATTATAGTGCGGGCATCTTGATGCACAAGAAAACAGGCGACTCAGTTACAGTAGGTGAATGTATAGCTACCTTGTATGCTTCTGATGAGAGCTTGCTTTCTAATGCTGCAAAGACATATTTAGAGGCGATTACCTTTGGCGAAACTGCACCAATCATGGCGGATACGATTCTTGATATAGTGGAATGAGGAGATCCATATGATAGAAAAGGAAACTCATATGACAGAACAGGAAATTCAAAACCTTATAGATCGCGCCATCGTTGCTCGTGAGAAAACTTATAGTCCGTATTCCCATTTTGGCGTAGGTGCAGCTATTCTCTGTGAGGATGGGACTATTTATGAAGGGTGTAACATAGAAAATGCTTCTTATGGCTTAACGAACTGTGCAGAACGAACCGCTATATTTAAAGCTGTATCAGAAGGGCATACAAATTTTAAGGCTCTTGCCGTAGTTGCTGATACGGAAGGGCCTTGTGCACCATGTGGTGCTTGTCGTCAGGTGATTTCTGAATTTGAAATACCTCGTATTATAATGGCGAATTTAAGAGGGGACTATACAGTTGTTGAATTAGAAGGTTTATTACCTTTTAGATTTGGGGCCGATAACATGTAAAAAAGAGACCACGTTGATGTGGTCTCTTTTTGGTATACCTTAGAATGCAGGAACAATAGCACCTTGGTATTTTTCTTGGATGAATTTGATAATTTCAGGACTATGAAGTGCAGCCATCAATTTTTTAATGCGAGGGTCATTTTCATTGCCTTTAAGTACAGTTACGATATTTACGTAAGGGGAATCGTTATTTTCAATTGCCAATGCATCTTTGCCAGGGTTAAGACCTGCGTTTAATGCAAAGTTAGTGTTGATAGCGGCTAAGGCTACATCGTCAAGGGAACGAGGTACTTGTGCTGCTTCTAATTCTACGAATTGATATTCGTTAGGGTTCGCAGTAATATCTTGCACTGTAGATAAGATGTTTGTAGAGTCTTTTAATGTAATTAGACCTTGTTTTTGTAATAACAATAATGCACGGCCACCGTTTGTAGGGTCATTAGGAATAGCGATTTTAGCGCCTTTTGGAAGATCTTTCAAATCTTTGATTTTACGGGAGTATAAACCCATTGGCTCAAGATGAACACCACCGGCAGATACTAAGTCAAGTTTGTGAGCTTTTGCGAATTCCTCCATGTAAGGTACGTGTTGGAAGAAGTTGGCATCAATTTCTTTGTCCCCTAAAGCCAAGTTAGGTGTGTTGTAATCAGTAAATTCTGTGATTTTTAATTCGATACCATCTTTTGCTAAGATTGGTTTAACTTGTTCCAAAATTTCTGCGTGAGGTACTGCTGTTGCCCCTATTTTTAATACTTGTTTGCCATCGCTAGCAGCTTGTTTGTTGTCGTTACCACAGCCTGCGATTAATAAAGCGCCGCCAAGGATTACAGTAGCTGCCAATGCTAAAAATTTTCTCATTAGACACACTCCTTATACAATAATTACATATAAAATATTAAATCTATAGTACTAAATAATTTCCTATCTATCAAGAAGGAATTATTATAGGTTCTCCATAACTAAAAACTATGGAGAACCTATAATATAAGTATGTTCATTTTTAAAATAATTTGCCCATGATAAGTCCAATCGCCCACATTAGTTGATAAATCATAGCGGCCCCAGCGGTAGTTCCCATAGCCTTATCTAATTGGAACTCATCTGTATTGGTAGATAATGTATGAATTGTTTTGAAAGCCAGTGGTGCTGCAAGGAATGCTAATAAGGTGAACCATGTCATATGGCCTACTATAATCCAAGCAATGATCCAAATAAAATTGAAAATATATGAGATACTCATTAAGCTGAGTGCTCTTTCACGACCAAGCACGATTGGCAACGTGTGACGTCCATGGCTTTCATCATTACGAATATCTCGGATATTATTCGTCAACATGATGGAACCAACTAGCAATGTAGATGGAATTGCAGGAATTAACAGGGCTAAGGATAATTCTCGTGTCCAAGCATAGCCTGTAATGAGTACGATGGCAAAACCCATGGCGATACCAGAGGAAATTTCCCCAAATGGTGTTCGAGAAATTGGTTTTGGACCGCCAGAGTAAAGGAAACTAATTAGAATACATAGGAAGCCTACAGGAATGTAGTACCAAGTTATAGTAGCAGATAAATAAAGACCAATGATAATGGGTACAAACATGAGTACTTTAATCATCGTTATAATGAGCTCTGGTGTTATAACGCCACGTGTGATAGAACCAGCATTACCTACCTTTTGACCAGCATCAAGTCCAGATTTAAAGTCTTTATATTCATTCCATAAATTAGCTACAATTTGGGCTGTTACAACAGCTAAAAATATGAGCACTGTATGTAAAATGGCAAGACCTGTACCCTGAGCAGCACCAAATGCGTAATAACTAAAGGCGGCACCTAAAATGGTAGGCCCCAATGCAGCCGCTAATGTGCGAGGCCTAGTGAGGGGAATTAATTCTTGTATCATGTTAAAAGCACACCGAGTGTGCACTCCTTTCCATTTCTCATACATATATCATCTTTACATGTCTATTTATGTATTGTATAGCAGAAAGGTAAGCTTGTAAATTATACTATACAGTTATATATGTCGATATAGTATAATAATTAATATATGCAGTATAGATTATCTTTTAAACTCTTAATATATACTGCACGGATTATCTAACAATCTATACATAGTGTATTGTTAAAAAGGTGAGGTGTCTTATGAGAACTCTCAATAAAAAGTTGATGACATTGGCTTGTGCCACCTGTTTAACTGTGGGTATGGGGGCAGTGGCATGTGCTGATACGGTAGATTTAGGTTATGGTATGTACGGCAGTACTTCCCCAACTGTGAAAGCTGTAGAAGTTGTGCATATTTCTACTGATGCAAGATTGCGTAATCAAGAACAAGATAAATTTCTCAAAGTAGCAAATAAATCTGCTGTTGATACTATTAATAATGTTGTGAAAGCACAGACTGGTGTAGCTGTTGAACCAGTGAAGGGGGATTTTCTTGATGGTTACTCCTTCTATCAACTGCAAGGTACTGATAAACAAGGTCATCATATAGGTGGTTTAATTGTTATTAACTATTCTAAAAATGCAATTGATCAAGTTATAGGTATGAATAAGACTATTTTAGAGAAGGGGTCAGATGCGGAAAAAGCCGCATTAAAGCATTCTATCTCTAAATATGTAGAATCTTACTCCAAAGAGACGGCCCAACAACAATTACAAGACCTGAAGAGCAATACTATTGAAGGTGCTAAATTAGCTAAAGATCTAAAAACGATAAATGATAAGTTACCTTCTCAAATTATAGGTGTCTTTGATAAAATGCTTGCCACAGATAAGAAATCATCTCCTAAAAGTATAGAAGAGATCCGTTCTTATGTAGACTTTATGGCAAAACAAGTAAGCCTAGATGCAACGCATGTGGCCTATAAACCTGTTCAAACACGATATGGTACAGCTGTGACAGGCGATTTACGCGGTAGTCTAAAATATGATGGCTTTAGAAATACTTATTCCTTAATTGGTTATGCTGTTCCTATAGATAAAGGTGTATCTTTACAGCTTTTAATGTCTGATGACTCTAGCCATGATTATTGGGCTAATGAGTTGAATCATATGTATCAAACACAATCTCTCAAGGGAGGTAAATAATATGAAATCTTTGAAAGTATTGGCTTGTGCAGCTTGCCTAATGGGTACTGTATCTGGCGTAGGTTTTGCTAAGGATGTACAAACAATTGCAGGATCCATGGTAGTGCCTAACAATGTAACTGTTGTTTCTGCATCCAAAACAAATACACGTGATTTTGTAGAAAAACAATTAAATGAGGAATCTTCAAAATCTACGATGTCGAATATGATGGCAAAGGAATTTTTCCAAAACTTTGGCACCAATTTTGATGTATACCAATTGCAAGGGGCAGATAAAACTGGTCAAAAAGATGCATTCGTAGTAGCTGTAGATGTTAAACAAATAGCGCAACAAGTGGCTAAAGAAAAGGCTAATGACCCTATGTTTATAGCGGCAATGGCCGCTCTTGATAAAGGTCAAATTGATCCTGTAACAGAGCAACTTCTATTAGGAACAATAAATAAACAGATTCCCACTAGCACAACAGTAGTTCCTTTGAATGGGCCTATTAATGTGTCTAGTCGTGATCCCCAAAAAGCAACGATTATGCCTAAAACACTTAAAACTCTAACCGTAGAAAATGCAGAACAAGTACATCCGGTGGGTGGTACAAAATATCAAACATATGCAGCAAGCTCTCGCTTGTTATATGCAGATGGAAATGTACAAACTCCACTCTATGCAAATGCTGCATTTGTGTTGAAGCCAGGAAAACCAGTGTTGTATGTAGGTATAACAACTGATGTACAACGTGATTATTTCAAACCAATATTTGACAATGCATTCAAATCAATTAAATAATTGGTTATATACGTACTTTTATGTAATATGTGATATATTGAGGTAAGTCATATATATCGAGGCATCAACATGAGTTTCGCACCTTAAATATAGTCATATTAATTTATATTTATTTATAAAAGGAGATTTATCATGAAAACAATTTCTACAGACAAAGCACCAGCAGCAGTAGGCCCTTACTCTCAAGCTAAAGTGGTTGGCGGTTTATTATTTGCTTCTGGTCAAATTCCACTCAATCCTGCAACTGGTACAGTTGTTGAAGGGGGCATTGTAGAGCAAACTGAACAAGTATGCAAAAATATTGAAGCCGTATTGACTGAAGCTGGTACAGACTTTTCCAAGGTTGTTAAAACAACTTGCTTCTTAGCTGATATTGGTGATTTCAAAGCATTTAATGAAGTGTATGCTAAATATTTCACTTCTAAACCAGCTCGTTCATGTGTAGCAGTAAAAGACCTTCCATTAGGCGTTATTGTAGAAGTGGAAATTATTGCGGAAGTATAAGATGGATTATATTTCTTTGTTACAGTCAGAGATGCGTCCTGCCTTCGGTTGTACTGAGCCAATTGCATTGGCTTATGCGGCTGCGAAGGCAGTCTCTGTTTTAGATGAGTTTCCTAACCATATTCATGCAAGATGCAGCGCGAATATTATTAAAAATGTAAAATCTGTAGTCATTCCAAATTCTGGGGGGCGAAAAGGACTAACGGCGGCCGCTACACTGGGTGCTATTGTAGGTCATCCAGAGCGTGAACTTGAGGTGTTGGAATCTGCTACAGACGAAGATCGCAAATGGCTTGGTACATTGCTTGATGCTAACTTCTGTACCGTTTCACTTGCTGAAGGCGTAGATAATCTATATATAGAAATCACTGCAGAAACAGATGAACATACAGCGGTTGTTCGCATTGAAAATGACCATACGAATGTAACCTATGTATCAGTAGATGGCGAGATTGTCTCTGAAACAGTCAATGAAATCAAGAAAGCGGCTAAAACAGAATATGCCATGACCTTCGATAGTATTTACGAATTTTCCTTAACAGGTGATATTTCTGGTATCCTACCTCAAATTAAACAGCAAGTTGAGTATAATACTGCAATTTCTAAGGAAGGTCTGTCCAATGATTATGGATCTAATATTGGACAATTGTTATTGTTAGATGAAGAAAATCCATCTCTCGAAACGAAATGTAAGGCTCGTGCCGCAGCTGGCTCTGATGCGCGTATGAGTGGCTGCCCATTGCCTGTTGTTATTTGCTCTGGCTCCGGTAACCAAGGTTTAACCGTATCTGTGCCAATCATTACGACTGCCGAGGAACTTGGTAAAAGTGAAGATGAATTGTATCGCGCTCTCGTCTTTGCTAACTTGCTAACGCTTTACGTTAAATCTGGTATTGGTAAATTGTCTGCATACTGTGGCGTTGTATCTGCCGGTGTGGTAAGTGTAGCAGGTATTGCCTTCTTGAAGGGTGATAGTAAAGATATAATCGAGAACACTCTTGTAAATGGTCTTGCAAGTTTATCTGGTATCGTATGTGATGGTGCGAAACCATCCTGTGCAGGTAAAATTGCAATTTCCCTTGATGGCGCCTTTATGGGATATAAACAAGCTCGCCTTAACAAAAACTACCAAAAAGGCGATGGACTTGTAGCATACTCCGTTGATGAAACTATCCGCAGTATTGGTGCTGTGGCACAAGGCATGAAAGAAACGGACGTAGTTATATTGAATGAAATGCTAAAACACTAAACTGCAAGTGACGTGGTTAGCTGAATATAAAAAGAACCCTTCGTTGGTCTGTACCTTCAAAAATTGTGTCCAATTTTTGGGGTACAGTTCACGTGAAGGGTTCTTTTTTGTTTATTGTAATTTTTTAGGATCTTTAAGTATCAATGAAGCCCCAAGACCTACTACTAGGAATGGTACGAGTGTCATCATAGCGGCAGGTAAAGAATAGGTATCCGCAAGGTTACCTACTACAGGTGCGATGATACCGCCGATAGTTTGGCTCACCCCGAGGGTAATACCGGACGCAAAGCCGATGCTTTTAGCAAGGTAGGTTTGGCCTAGTACGATAACGGGGCTGTAGCTAAGAGCTTTAGCAGCGCCAATCATGAGTAGTAATATATAGGCTATAGGCATCATGATAACAGGGGAGAAGGTTGGCACTTCTGTTAATAGGAACATGGCTGGTAACCAAATCAATAGGGATAGTCTAATGATTTTGATGGGACCATATTTGTCGCCTAATAGACCGCCAATATATGTCATGAAGATACCGATACTAAAGAATATGGTTAATGCAAAGCTACCTTGCTCTGGGCTAGTGCCGAGTTCACGAGTCCAGAAGATAGGAATGAATGCATTGATAACACGGAAGTTTACTGATTGGCTTAGGATGATAATAAACAAGATGCCAAAGTATTTCCAGTAATTTTTGAGTGGTTTTGCCACTAGTGTAGGGTTTTCCATAGCTACTGCTTGGTCGATAGTGTGTGCACAAGTTACTATGCGCGGCATGAGGACGAATAAAACCGTTGAGATAATAAGACCTACTATGGTGAAAGCTGCTAGTCCATGAGGACCTACTGTATAGGCAATAGAGCCCGCAAAGAGTGGGCCGATGGCAAAACCAGAGCTACCGCCGATGGCGAAGGTGCCCATGGCTTTACCTTTTTTACCACCTCCGAGGCGATTCATGATTTTCGCTCCTTCAGGGTGGAAGATAGAGGAGCCTACACCAGCTAAGGTAGCACAAATAAGCAAGCTTTCATAGGAGGTTACAAACCCCATGGCACCTGTGCTACAAGCTGAGAGCAGAACCCCTAAGGCGATGAGCCGTGGCTGATTGATCTTGTCAGAGACATAACCTAATAATGGCTGTAACAATGAAGATAATGCTGTATTGGCTAAGATGAGAAAGCCCGCTTGTTCTAAACTGAGTCCATAGGTATAGATGAACAGTGGTAAGAGGGCAGGCAATACACTTTGACAGGAGTCATTAATCATATGACTCACCGTAATGAGATAAGGGTAATATTTTTTCATAGTAGTGGTCCCTTCGCAAAAAAGCGCTAACCATGGTTAGCGCTTTATATATTTTATATGGCAGAGGAGGAGGGATTTGAACCCCCGCGCCGGTTGCCCGACCTACCGCATTTCGAGTGCGGACCCTTCAGCCTCTTGGGTACTCCTCCGTGTTTTACGGCGCTCTTTAAAAAAGTCTTTCATGATTTGACTACATTCATCACCAAGGACACCCGATGCTAATTCAGGTTCATGATTTAAACCAGGGTGAGAGAGTACATTGAAAAGAGACTCTACAGCGCCTCCTTTGTAATCACTTGCACCATATACAACACGGTCAATACGACTGTTGATGATGGCTCCAGCGCACATCGGACACGGCTCTATCGTAACATACAGGGTACAACCAGTCAACCGCCAGCGCTTGAGTACATCGCATGCTTCGCGGATGACGAGCACTTCTGCATGAGCCGTTGCATCGTGATCTAGTTCACGGCGATTATGATGACGTGAAATAATAGTGTTATCTTGTACCAAGATGGCACCGATAGGAATTTCTCCTAGGTCATAGGCCTTGCGAGCTTCCTCTAGGGCAAAACCCATGAAATACTCGTCCCGAGTGCGCTCATCCATATTTTTAATCTCTATAGGTGTAATGTCTTTTGTCATTCTCATACCTCTTAATGTATAATATCTTACATAAAGTCTATCATAGTGTGCGAAGTTATGCGAATAGATTGTGTGAGGGTATTATGGATATTATTTGGTACATATTTGATATGATTGGCACTATTGCCTTTGCTATCTCCGGAGCACTTGTTGGGGTGGCGCGGAGAATGGATATATTTGGTATGGCTGTATTGGCACTGGCCACGGCAATCGGTGGTGGAATTGTACGGGATGTTCTCTTGGGGTATTTTCCGCCGAATTCATTACGCAATATTGTATATGTAACTGTGGTTATTTCCGTAACAATTATCGTATTTATTATGTATAATAGTCGTTATCGCAAGCATGCTATGGGTCCTCGTAGCCGAGCAAGCTATTTATTAGCCGACGCTGTGGGGTTGGCATCTTTTACAGTAACCGGAGCATCTGCAGGGTTTAAACTATATCCAGAGTTGCCAATTTTCATTGTTTTATTAGGAACTATTACTGCCGTTGGAGGTGGTATTATCCGAGATATGCTGGCTCAACGGATTCCGTCTGTTTTGAAAGAAGATGTGTACGCTCTGCCTAGTGTTATTGGGGGCATCGTTTATTACTTAATGGTTATTTCTAACTGGGTTGGAGAGGCTGTATATGGTGCTTTTACCGTTGTACTAGTTATCCGTTTACTAGCTATTAAATATAATTGGAGCTTACCCAAAGTGCGCTAAAGCTAAAGGCACTGCATTTGAGAAATAACAGGTAAATGATATAATTATACTATTAAGTATTTCATAAAAGTGTCAGAAAAAAAGAGTATTATATAAGAGTTAATTTTCGAGTCGAGAGTACTCGTGTACACAGAAGGAGATTTGCTTTATGACAAATAAATGGTTGAAAGTAGCATTAATGGTTACAGCCATTGCTACAGGTACATCCATCAAAATTGATGCAGAAACCGTATTATATGTACCTCAAGATGATCGCCCTGTAAGCTTGCAGTATACAGTTGATACAGCTCGTGAAGCGGGTATGACTGTGTTGACACCACCTCAACATTTGATTTCTGGTAAGACGTACCAAGGTCAAGCTGATCAAATTATGGCTTGGGTAGAGCAAAATGCAGGTCGTGCTGATGTTATGGTATTAAGTACAGATACTCTTATTTATGGAGGTCTTGTAGATTCTCGTAAACATAATATTCCTCTTAGCACATTGCAAAATCGCTTGAAACGTATTGAAGGTTTAAAAGCGCGTAATAAAAATGTACGCATCTATGGCTTTGGTACCGTAATGCGTTCCCCACGTGCGAGTGGTGGCGGCACTGAACCGGCCTACTATGCGGAATATGGCCCAACTATCTTCCAAATCGCTGCATTACAAGATAAATTAGATTCTGGCTCTTTAACGCAAGAAGAAACTCAAAAATTGATGAGCCTACAAGCCTCTGTTCCTGTGGAATACTTGCAAGACTGGTTTGATCGCCGTCAAAAAAATATGAAAATCAACAAAGAGTTGATTGATGAAACTCGCAGTGGTGTATTCGACTACTTTGCATTAGGTCATGATGATACATCTCAATTATCTCAATCCGCATTAGAAGGTCGTTACCTCAACAAATATTCCAAGGATATTTCTGTTGAAAAATACGGTAGCTTCCCTGGTGCTGACCAACTTGGTCTCTTGTTGATGGCGCGTTCCCGTACCGATGTGAGCACAGAAAAACCTACATTCTCCGTAATTTATCCACTCGGTGGTGGCGGTAAAACATTGCCAGGTTACGAAGATCAAACGATTGATAAAACAATTGCTCAACACGTTGAGGCCGTAGGTGGCACGATGGTGACACAAGGCAAACCAACTGTATTATTGGCTGTTAATACACCTCTTACTACGAGCACAGGCGAGTCTGAAAACTTCGAAAACTTCCCAATGATCTCTAACTCTACAAATGCTTTCGTAGATCGTATTCAACAAGCTGTTGACTCTGGTGTGAACGTAAGCGTTGCAGATATTGCTTTCAATAATGGTGCAGATAATACATTGGTATCCGCTATGTACAAACGAGATTTGTTGTACAAAATTGGTGCGTATAATGGTTGGAATACAGCAAGTAACACCGTAGGTTACGCTATTGCTCAAGGATTATTGCTTAAATCTATGAGTCCAGAAGGTCATCGTGATATGTTGACGCAACAATATTTGGACAACTGGGCATATCAAGCAAATATCCGTAAAGATATTTATCGTATGCAAGATTCTATCAGAACAGACAATGTTCGTTACTCTGGTGAATTAAATGAACGTCTTGAAAGTTATTTAGGTGAACGTATTCAAGATTTCGCTGAAAAATACCTTAAAATTAATCCTCGTACAGTAAAAGCTACATTCCCATGGGGCCGTCTATTTGAAACGGATATTACCGTTTACGACAAACCAGTGGTACCTCTTGAAAAAGAATTACGCTTGAAACGAGAAGCTGAAGCAAAAGCTAAGGCTGAAGCAGAAGCTAAGGCTAAGGCAGAAGCGGCTGCTAAAGCAAATGGTCAGGCTGTACCAGCACAAGCAGCGCAACCTGAAAAAGCTGCAACGCCTCAAACACCTGCATCTACACCTCCGGTAGTTAAACAACCAGCTACAGAGTCTCAAGGTCCACGTGTGGTACCAACACCTGCCGCTGTACCTGGTCAATAGTGAATAGGGAATGGCTATGAAAAAAGCGTTTTTACCGGAAATTACTTATATGCGAGGCCTCTGTATGCTCGGTGTTATTGGCATTCATGTAGGATCTTATGCATTGCAAAATCCTTTTGTAAATTTAGAACTCATCAGCGTGTTAGAAATTCTATCTCGCTTTGGAGTGCCTGCGTTTTTCTTCCTCTCTGCATTTGGCTTGTTTTATCATACTTCGGTAGAGGGACCATTCTCATATAAGGAATTTATGCACCGCCGCATTCAGGTGGTGCTATTTCCATATATTACGTGGTCCATCTTTTACCTGCTATATACAGGGATGACAGCTCATAATTTTGGCAATTTACATCCAGGGCCGTTGGCGATAAATCTACTCTTTGGTACTTCTATGTATCATTTATATTTTATGGTTATTTTGCTATGGTTCTACGTGATGATGCCATTATGGCGGGCAATGGTGAAAGTCATCTTAAAACGGCCTATATTTTGGATGGTTTTACTATTTGTCATCCAAGTTGGTATCGATTATGTTTCGTCTTACATGCTTGGCCGTTGGGTAATGGAAAATCTAAGCAATCAGCCAGTTCTTAAATATCTTTTTGATATGCGACTCAACTATTGGGTTATTCATTATGTGTGGATTTTCCTTTTAGGTGCCGTATGTGCTGAACGATATGAAACCGTCTGCGAATATATGTGGCGTTATCGTTACCTTTTAGGCGTCAGTGCGGTAAGCTCCGTATTGTTGATGCTTGGCTCCTATTACTATGTCATGGACGTATGGCATTACACTGTGTTGGAAGCAATTTACACGGTACATCAAATGAGTCCTATGGGCGTTCTTTATACAGGATTGGGAACGATGTTTAGTTTGTTCCTATTCCAAAGGCTACCTATGAATGTGACGATGGAGTCCATTTGGTCTGAGATAGGCGATAAATCGTATGGTATTTATTTATCACATCCATTTTGGTTGTTAATCATTTCGGGTGTGATGGCTAAATATAATCTCTTGTATACGGTGGCCAACGTGTTAATTATGTATATTATGGCGTTGGGATTATCCTATTTGTCTACGGTGGCTCTTAATTATATGCCTAAATCTATCCGTAAATTTATACTGGGGCATTAGTCTAGTATGGGAACTATTTTATAGAGATACCTAATTGGTACTAGTACTCTAATGGTGCACCTAGTTTTAGTTATTTCTGTAGTGCTGATTTAGTATTAAAATAATATTTGCTATACATCCGCTAGGATATAGTTTTTAACTATGGTATCCTAGCGGATTTTTATATATCGAATTAATATCTTTCACAAAGTAAAGTGTGAAAATTTGAAAGTAATTGTGTTATAATAAGTCCATGATGATTACCACTTGATAGAGTAACGAAATAGAAAAAGAGGTGCTCCTATGCAAGAATTAACATATTTTAACGGTGAATTCGTCGAACCAGGTGCTAAAGTTATTAGCATTGATGACCGTGGCTATTTATTTGGTGACTCTGTATATGAAGTTGTTCGTGTCGTAAAAGGCCGTTGCTTCGCTTTGTCTTACCACCAAGATCGCTTGTATCGCTCTATGCGTGAAATGGATATCCCTGTAAAAATGACCCCTGATGATTTGACAGAATTGCACGAAATTTTGATCGAGCAAAGTGAAATCAAAGAGGGCTATATTTATTTACAAATCTCTCGTGGTGTAGCACCACGTCATCATGCTTATGATCGCTCTAAATTAGAACCACAAATGCTTATGTCTATCCGTACCTTGGATTTAGATGAAGTCAATAAATTGGGTGAAGGTGTAAAAGCGATAGCTTTACCTGATGAACGTTGGGATCATGTAGATATTAAGACTACAAACTTGATCCCGAATATCTTGGCGCAAACAAAAGCAGAAAAGAAATTTGCCTATACAGCCATCTTGTTCCGTGATGGTATTTGTACAGAAGGTGCCACATCTAATGTGTTTGCTGTTAAAGATGGTATCTTGTACACGCATCCAGCGGATAATCATATCTTAAAAGGTATTACGCGCCAAATGATCTTAACCCGTGTAGCACCATCTTTAGGTATTACCATTATTGAGAAAGAATTTGACCGCACCTTTGTAGATGAAGCGGACGAACTATTCTTTACCGATACAATTGGTGGTGTCATTCCAATTACTAAGCTAGACAGAAATCCAGTATCTGGTGGTAAACCAGGTGCTATTACACTTCGTCTACGCGAAGCTCTAGAAAAATTGATGGAAGAAGGATTACCTTGATAGATAAGCTGCTTTCATCAAATAATACATATTTACCTTAAGAAAGGAAATTATTTTGATACAATTAGAACACATTAGTAAAGTCTATGAAGGCGCTACTCGTGTGGAAGCGTTGAAAGATATTAGCCTAAATGTGAAAGAAGGCGAAATCTTTGGCATTATCGGTCAATCCGGTGCCGGTAAATCCACATTGATTCGGTGCATCAACATGCTCGAAGCACCTACATCAGGCTCTGTTATCGTAAATGGTACAGATTTAACAACACTTAGCAAATCAGCTTTGCGTAAAGCGCGCAAAGATATTGGTATGATTTTCCAACATTTTAATCTCTTGTCCTCTCGTACAGTGTATGACAATGTAGCGTTCCCGTTGGAACTGCAAGGTATGAGCAAGGCCGAAATTAAGGAACGCATTGAGCCAATCCTTGATATTGTAGGCCTTACTGAGCGTATGAATAACTATCCATCTCAATTATCTGGTGGTCAAAAGCAACGTGTTGGTATCGCTCGTGCATTGGCCTCTAATCCAAAGGTCCTCCTTTGTGACGAAGCTACATCTGCCCTTGATCCTCAAACAACAGATTCTATTTTGAAATTGTTGAAAAATATTAATGAGAAGATGGGGCTCACTATTGTGCTCATTACACATGAGATGCACGTTATCCGTGAAATCTGTGATCGCGTGGCAGTTATTGAAGGCGGCATAATACTCGAAGAAGGTAGCACGGTTGAAGTATTCACACATCCTCGCGAAAATACGACAAAAGAGTTTATTAGCTCTGTAGTGAGTGATAACTTACCCCCAGAAGCATTAGAACATCTAGAGTTACATGATCAATGGATTGCAGGGACCGCGCCTTTAGTGCGCCTCAAATTTACAGGACAAGCAACAGATGAGCCTGTAGTAGCAGGCCTTGTAAGACGCTTTAATTTAGATGTAAGCATCCTTTTTGGCGGCATTGATTACATCCAAAATACGAGCGTTGGTCGCCTTATCGTTATCTTGAATGGTGACCCAGAAAATGCGCAAGAAGGTTTGGACTACATCAAAACGTTACCAATTGAAAGCGAGGTGATCGGTTATGTCAGAGCAAATCATTAATCTACTCATAACTGGCACCCTTGATACATTGCAAATGACGATAATTTCTACCGTAATGGCAATGTTATTAGGTATTCCTCTTGGTGTTGTTCTGGTTGTTACTTCTAAAGGTCATATCTTGGAAAATGTAACACTCAATAAAGTATTGGGTGCCATTGTCAATGCAACCCGTTCTGTACCTTTCATCATCTTGATGGTTGCTATCATTCCGTTTACTCGTATGGTGGTAGGTACATCCATCGGTACAACTGCAGCATGTGTGCCATTGACCATTGCGGCAATTCCATTTTTGGCACGCCTTGTAGAAACGTCTATTAAGGACATCAATTTTGGCGTTATCGAGGCGGCTCAATCCATGGGGGCAAGCCCATTACAAATCATTTGGAAAGTGTTATTACCAGAAGCATTGCCAACAATTATTGACAATGTAACGGTGCTTATCGTTAACCTCATCGGTTACTCTGCGATGGCTGGTGCTATTGGTGGTGGTGGCCTTGGGGATATTGCTATCCGATATGGTTACCAACGTTTCCAAGCCGATATTATGATCGCTACAATCATCATCTTGATTGTATTGGTACAAGTTGTACAAATGATTGGTGATGCTTGGTCTAAAGCGATGAATAAGAAGTAGGAGGATCCTATGAGTATCAATGAAAAATTGAGAAGTCAACAAAATGACGAATTGTTCACCGCCATTTTAACGCTTGAAAATACAGAGGAATGCTATGCATTTTTTGAAGATATCTGTACGATTAACGAATTAAAAGCATTATCTCAACGCTTACAAGTAGCAAAAATGCTTCGCGCAGGGGATAGCTATGAGAAAATCGTAGAAGAAACAGGTGCGAGCACGGCTACGATTAGTCGTGTAAAGCGCTGTTTAGTATATGGTGCGGATGGGTATACATTGGCTCTTGATCGTTTAGGCGCAAAATAAAATAAACTAGCATGACAACGGTGGCCTTTGGCGACCGTTGATGTGCTATCTGCAGGAGGTTTATTATGGAGTGGCTCATTGCGGTAACAGGTTTACCATTTGATATCCTTATACTCATTTTACTTGCCGTAGCTGGTGCATTTGCTGGCTTTGTAGACTCCATTGTGGGCGGCGGAGGCCTCATTTCTGTACCTGCCATGTTATTAACAAATCTTCCACCTAGTATGGCTCTGGGCAGCAATAAATTATCCAGTATTTTTGGTGCTGGCAGTGCATCGATTACATTTTTAAGAAATCACATGGTTGATTTTTCCCTAGTTCGCAAATTATTGCCTTTTACCTTTGTGGGTTCTATGCTTGGTACCTTGGCGGTTGTTTCTTTACCACCGCTATATGTAAAGCCTATTATCATCATATTACTTGTTTGCGTAACACTCTTTGTGGTGTTCAAAAAAGACTGGGGTGAAATCAATCGTACATCTCAGGTAGCAGGAAAAGCGCTATATATTTGTATGGCTTTTGCTCTTGGTATCGGTATATATGATGGCTTTATAGGCCCTGGTACAGGTACATTTTTGATTATGGGCTTTATCTTTACAGGTTTTGATTTCTTGCATGCTTCTGCTAATGCAAAAATATTGAATTTTACTAGTAATTTGGCGTCTTTATTGGTATTTTTATATTTAGGACATGTCAATGTTAAGTACGGCCTTGCCACTGGGGCGGGTCAAATTATAGGAGCTTATCTAGGCTCGCATTTGGCAATTGCAAAGGGATCATCTTTGGTGCGAGTTGTATTCTTGTCGGTAACGACAGTTATGTTGTTGAAATTAGTTTATGACTATGTTTCAACATTATAGGAGGGCAAGGTATGCCTCATAAAAGTGATGTTCAAGTGGCCTTGATTAGTGGCGGTACATCGGGTATTGGATTTGCTACGGCAAAGCTTTTACTCAAAGAAGGTTGGTGTGTAGTCATCAATGGTCGAAATGAAAAAGTTGGTCAAAAGGCTAAAACTAAGCTACGTCGTTATTCCTCTAAGGTACAATATATTCAAGGTGATGTATCTAAAATTGAGGACTGTCAGCGAATTGTAAAAGAAACAGTAGATTTATTTGGTGGGGTGTCTGCTCTTGTAACAGCTGCAGGCTATTATGAAGAAGAGTTACTAGCTGATGTTACAGAAGCAGCTTTTGATGAAATGTTTGGGACCAATGTAAAAGGTACTGTATTCTTATGTCAAGCGGCGCTTCCCTATTTACGAGCCTCAAAGGGCAGTATTGTAACAATCGCTAGTGATGCAGGTTTACAAGGTAATGTAGCGTGTTCTGTATATGGTGCGTCAAAGGGGGCTGTAGTGAGCTTTACAAAGTCTCTATCCCTTGAAATGGCACCTCACAGTGTTCGTGTAAACTGTGTGTGTCCTGGTGATGTAGATACATCATTAGTAGATAAACAGATTGCTAATGCTCACCAAGATGCGGCGGCTGCTAAGGCTGAAATGGGCCAACATTACCCATTAGGTCGTATTGCTAAGCCTCATGAAATTGGAGAAGTAATTGTATTTTTGTTGAGTAATAAGGCGTCTTTTGTGACAGGTGCAGCCTGGACAATCGATGGAGGACTCACAAGTTGGTAATATAGAAAATATTAGAAGCTATTATATATGGATAATTAGAAAAATTCATTTCACTTCTATCAATAGAATGGTATAATAATACTAATAATAAGACCTATAGTTGGTTCACAACAAAGGAGAATACTTATGGCAGAATATAATGGCGTAACACTTGAGCCCCTTACGGATGGATCTCAAGATCGTGACTATCAAGTTGAACAATTTATCTTCTGGGGGGCAGGTCGTGCGGCAGCATTGGCATTATCCTCTAAATTCAGCAGTGTCGCTTTGTGCGCCAATGCTACGTACATGGTAACTCGCATTGCTCATCTTTATGATGTAGAATTGCAAGCAGGTGCTGTAGTTGGTTTAGTAGGTGGTCTTAGCACAGCTGTAGGTACAGCTGCAGTATCCCTTCTAATTCCAATTAAAGCTGTTCGCGTTCCTGTAGCTATCGGTTTAACTTATGCTATTGGTAAAATTGCACATATTTGGATTCAAGATGGCATGCCTTCTGATATCGAACGTTACAAACCGATGGTTGCTGAATTCCTTGAAAATGGCAAAGCTATTGCTTCTGAAATCGTTCGTGATGCAAGTGCTAGCATTCCTTTCACTCAAGGTCAACGTGACGTATGGGCTGGGATTGCTAACGAAACAGGTCTTGCTAAAGAATCTTTAAAGCAAGTTTACGATGAAAAAGTAACACCTGCCATCAATAAATGGAATAATGAAACAAAATACCAAATCCATGATAACGCAGCAGAGGTTGTAGCAAAGGTTTCTGATGCAGCGAAAGAAAAAATTGATTCTGCTAAAGAAGGTATTGAAGTAGCCAAAGAATTCGCAAAAGGTGGTGTAGAAGTGGCAAAAGCTTCTGCACAAGTAGCAGTAGAAACTGCAAAAACTAAAGCTTCTGATGCCGTAGAGACAGCAAAAGATGTTGCTACAAACACTGTTAATACAGCGAAAGAAAAAATTGGCGGTTTGCGTAAATAAACGCTGAAGGATTATTATTACTATGAATCCATTTAATATTATTAAATATGGTAAGTATTTTAGCGAATCAAGATTTTTAGGGTTTCTTGGTCGATATGGTAAGAAACTTGCCTTTGTACAACAAGCAGTAACCTTGTTCCTTTGTTTTCGTGACAAGGATACTCCCAAATATGTAAAAGCGGTCATTGCAGGTGCCTTAGGGTATTTGGTATTACCTATTGATATTGTGCCGGATGCGATTGCTGTATTAGGTTGGGTAGATGATGTGGCAGTACTCGGATTAGCCTTTAAGATTGCGAATCGTTATATCAAAACGAGTCATCAAGAAGAGGCAAAAAAATTCTTTCCATTTGGTAGCAGTCGCTAACTTTTACCATTTTAGGCAGTTTGATCCACAGTGATTGAACTGCCTTTATTTATTTGACACACTAAAGTAATAGATATAGAATAAAAATTGTATACTATTTAAAAAGGACAGAATTTATGCATATTGCTTCAGTAAATGTACGATTTTATGAAACTGATATGATGGGGATTGCTCACCATAGTAACCATTTTAGATGGTTTGAAATGGCGCGCATTGAATTCCTTCGTAAAATCGGTGTCACTTTGTGGGATATGATGAATGAGGATATTGTATTTCCTATCATGAATGTATCTTGCAATTATAAAGAACCTGCGAATTTCGAT
Source organism: Veillonella sp. S13054-11 (assembly GCF_002959795.1). Lineage (NCBI taxonomy): Bacteria > Bacillati > Bacillota > Negativicutes > Veillonellales > Veillonellaceae > Veillonella > Veillonella sp. S13054-11. Next base: position 53,951 of record NZ_PPCY01000007.1, on the reverse strand, counting down.
GATGAACTTCACATCGAAACGTATTTGGTTAAGATGACGAGGGCTCAAATGGTGTTTCGCTATCGCATGCGCCGTGCTAGTGATGGTGCGTTACTTGCTACGGGAGAAACTAAGAACGCCTTTATGTCAAAGTTAACAGGAAAAATTGTGCGATTAGACGATACTTTTTATCTGCCTATGTTAGCAGCTGTTGAGGAGATGCCGCATGAGTAATGTACAACAATTGCCTATCGGTGTATTTGACTCTGGTGTAGGCGGATTATCTGTGTTAAAGGTGTTACAAGAACAATTTCCTAACGAAGATTTCATCTATATCGGTGATAATGCGAATAATCCTGTAGGTAATCGCAGTGATGATGAAATTACTTATTTGGCGTGTCGTATTGCGGAGACGCTAGAAAAGCAGCCTGTTAAGTTGATGGTGATTGCCTGTAATACCTTCACCGTTGTGGCTCTTGATGCGGTACGTGAACTTGTATCTGTGCCAGTTATTGGTGTATCACAAGGTGTGAAAACAGCCATTAATAAAAGTAAAAGCAAGACTATCGGTATTATGGCAACCGTAGCCACTGTAAATAGTCATATTCATAAGCATGTGGCTTTAGAAGTTGATCATGAGGTTTTGGTTTGGGAACAACCTTGTCCAGAGTTGGCGGGACTTATTGAACAAGGTCATTTAGATGATTACTTTGTTCGTGAAGTATGCAAGGAGTATTTAGAACCTTTATTATCTCGAGAAATTGAGGTAGTCGTTTTGGGCTGTACTCATTTCCCATTTGTACAACCTTTACTAGAGGAACTAACGTCATGTCGCATTCAGTTCATTGATCCTGCTTTTGAAACAAGTGAATTGGTTCGTCACAGACTTGAGAGTAAAAATCTTTTCAATCCTCAAGATACTGTAGGCACCGTGACATTGTATTTTACAAAGGATGTCGAACTTGGTGATACATTGAGTGCATCCTTCCTTGATACAAGCCGTCGTACCATTGAACATATTACATTATAAAGGAGATACCCTATGTGGTTTTATAACATCCTCAGTGCAGTAATAGCTATTATTGTGGCTGTTGCAGCTCTGTACTTATTATTCCGTTTGTTTGTATTGAAACAAGGTAATGAAAATATTGTCTTATTAGCGAAACGAGCAACGAACTTTCAAGTATCTGATCGTAGTTTTGAATCCATTACGTTGTTCTGTGATATTCCATTTGTAAATAAAGGGCGCCAATTGGGCACAATAATGGACTTATTTCCACGTCCATTATTACCTGAAGAACATTTTGATGCAGTTAAGGTAAATGCCTGGGCTATGGATATTAATCGTCCGCGTCAAGATGGATACTTTGAAGCTATAATTATCAAACCACGCAAAGGTGGCACAATTCGTGTATATGTTACATTAACAGGTAAAACTGGCAATATTCGAGAAGATATTAAGGGATTCCCTTATATGGACATCGATATTTACTACCAAATCGTAGGTCGGACAGACTATCATATCGATAAACAGCGTATTCGTTTGACTGCTGAAGAAGTTCAAGCAGCAATGGTTCAATAAGGAGGCATAACAATGGCAGAATTAGAGTTAGTATGTGTGCCAACACGTATTCTTACAGATAATGATGACATCGTTGATGCTATCGTTGAATTTGGCGGTCATAATATTGGACCTGAAGATATCGTATGCGTTGCTGAATCTGTAGTAGCTATTACGCAAGGCCGTTTTACACGTCCTGAAGAGCTAGATGTATGCTGGCAAGCTCGTTTAATTAATCGTTTTATTCATCCAGATGGCTCCATGGCATCTATTTATGGTATGCAATCGGCTATGAATTTGGACGGTAAATGGAAGGTGTTAGGTGCTTTTATTTTAGGTGCTATTGCTAAAATTTTCCGTAAACCTGGCGTGTTCTATGCAATTGCTCGTGCTGCATCCTTAACCGATGATGTAACGGGGACTATGCCTCCATTTGATAAGCATATTGTATTTGGTCCAAAGGATCCTGATAAAGTGGCTGAGAAAATTGTATCTCGCACAGGTTGTTATGGTGCCGTTGTAGCTGACGTTAATGACTTGAAACGGTCTGCTATTTTAGGTACAAGTCGTGGCATTGACGCTAAGAAAATTGCACAATTGTTGATTGATAATCCATTTGGTAATGATAGCCAAATGACTCCGATTGTTATCATCAAAAATTACGCATCTGTATCTGGTAAATAACAGAAGGCTGTACTCATCACATAGAGATGGGTACAGCTTTTTTATATATAATGAGACTGAATACGGACTATACGCAGGTTTGAAGAAGGCTTGTATATTAGTTCAAATAGAGATTATATGCTAGCTTAAATTGAGTTTTCTTTACTTTGTTTTGAGTTTGTATAGATTCTTTATTAATACTAATAAGGAGGTTATATGTTACTAGGGTTAGACGTAGGTGGTACTTTTACCGATGCTGTTATCATTGATGGCCATCGTGTAGTGGCAACTGCCAAGAGGCGGACTACAAAGGATAATCTAATGAATGGTATAGGTGAGGCCTTAGATGCGGTTTTGGAGGGTTATGATACATCAAATATTGAACAAGTAACCTTATCTACTACCGTGGTGACGAATACCATCGTAGAAGAGAAGGAGCAAGTAGTAGATCTCTATGTGGTTACAGGTCCAGGCCGTAATGTAGATGATATATTCCCCGTGAAACCTATATACCTTCAAGGTTATACAGATCATAGAGGTATCGTTGTAGAGCGTACCCCTGCTGATGCTGTACGTGGTATAGCCAACATGGTTCAAACACGTAGTGGTACTGATTTGGCTGCTGTGTCCGCTAAATTTGGGGTGCGGAATCCTCAAGAGGAACTATCTATAACAGAAGAATTGAAAAACATATATCATGCAATTTCTAATGGTAGTTTATTAAGTGGTTCTTTAAATTTTCCTCGGCGTACTATTAGCGCTTATTTTAATAGCGCTGTAACACCAGTATTTACGGTGTTTAAGAAAAATGTTGAAGATGCTCTCAGTGCACGGAATATAGTGGCCCCACTTCACATTTTAAAAGCAGATGGAGGCTCTCTACCAGTAGAACACATGGTGAGTCGCCCAGTAGAGACCGCCTTTACAGGCCCCGCCGCAACAGTTCTTGGACTATCTGCTCTCGGTGTTATAGGTAATCAGCATACAGTGGCTCTAGATATTGGAGGCACTACAACGGATATATCCCTTTGGAAGCATGGTAGACCATTGATGACAAAAAATGGTGTATCTATCCGTGAGTATCCAAGTGCAGTGCGATCCTTTGCCGTTACCTCGGTCGGCATTGGTGGGGAATCTGTAGTTCGCCTTAAAAATGGTAATCTTACCGTAGGTCCTGAACGAGTGGGACCATCGGTAGCTCTAGGTGGTGTAGAACCTACCTTGGGGGATGCACTTATCGTGCTCGGTCACGCGAACTATGGCGACTTTAATCTAGCATCACGAGCTTTACAAGATTTAGCGGATGCTATACAGGCTGCGTTGCAATCTAATAATATAAATACCTCAAATAATCAACTAACTCTTATTAAGACCGCCTCTGATGTAGCAAAACTAATCCTACAAAATGCGTTGGAAACGATTCAACGTGGCGTAGATGAGGTCATAACGGTTGAGAACAAATGCCCTATTTATGTGGTGGCAGATATTGTAAATCCTGATATATTTGTGCCTGAACATATTGTTGTAGTAGGAGGCACGGCGCCAAGTCTCGGAGCGAGCATTGGAGAATATATGGATTTACCTATTACGATTCCAGAAAATGCAGCCGTAGCGAATGCTATTGGTGCTGCGCTAGCCCTATCTACCATCGAACTCACTGTCCATGTAGATACAAAACGTCGTTTACTTGTCATTCCGGAATTAGGTATTAAACAGCAAAATTGTACTTTAAAACGAGCGGAGCAAGTTGTAGAACGAGTTAAGGAGGCTCTTAGTGAAGAGGCTTTACGTTTAGGTTTAGATACGGCGCAAGAAATCGAGATCATTAGCATTGAGGATTTCCCTGTGGTAGAGGGCTGGCAATCTATGGAGCGTTTAATTACGGTGAAAGTACAACTAGCGGCGGGGGTGAAACACTATGTGGAATAAAGGTTTATCCTATCGTGAGCGTCATGGTCTTATAGAAAAGGATATAAACACGAAACTGAATGACGACGTGAATCCTACTATTGATAAAGCTAAATATCATCACAGTTTAGGTCTTGTCTTTTTCCCTGCGTTTGACTGGAAAATTTCTGAAACACATCCTGAACGACAAGAGCGTTTACTCTATACGCGTGATCAAATTGTAGAGGAAGGTTTGTTAGATATACCGAATATTAGAGAATATAATCCAATAGTAGCTGATTGGGATACAATAGAGCGAGTTCATGTTGGTGCTCCAAATTTAGAGTCTTGGGTGACTGAAGCTCATCGAGTATCTGCTGGAGGTGCTATTGCGGCAGCTGATGCGGTCATGCGCGGTGAAGTAGATCGCGCCTTTGCATTGGTAAGACCACCAGGTCACCATGCGATGGCTATGGTTCATGGTATTCGTGGCTTCTGTACGATTAATATTGAAGCCGTTATGATTCAACACATACGTCAAACTTATGGAATTAAACGCGTTGCCGTAGTAGATACTGATGTACATCACGGTGATGGTTCTCAAGATGTGTTTTACCATGATCCTGATACGTTGTATATTAGCTTCCATCAAGATGGACGTACTTTATATCCTGGCACAGGCTTTATGGATGAATTTGGTGGACCTCAGGCCATCGGTGGTAACATCGATATTCCACTACCGCCTGGTACCGGTGACGAAGGCTTGATGAAGGTCATGCGTGAGCTTGTATTGCCTATCCTTGAAGAGTTTAATCCAGATATCGTCATTAACTCGGCTGGGCAAGATAATCACTTTAGCGATCCATTAGCCAATATGCAGGTAACTGCAAAAGGCTATGCAGAGTTAGTCGATTTATTACAAGCAGATATAGCAGTCTTAGAAGGGGGATATTCCGTACAGGATGCATTGCCATATGTGAATACAGGTATCATTTTATCCATGGCAGGCCTTGATTACAGCAAGGTCGTAGAACCTGCCTTTGACCCTGTTAAATATAAACAAAGTCAAAGTGTAACAAATTATATAGATGAGCTTATCGCTAAGTGGAAGGTACAATGGGCTAATCGATATCGTATAGCAGAAGAAGAACGTGCTGGTGTAGGTGATATTTGGTCAAATCGTTACAATGTGTATTACGATGAAACGGGGGTACAAGAGGAGCGCCTTGAAAGGGTGCGCATGTACGAAGACAAGGTAGGCTGGCATAGCGTGTTTTCACGAGGACAATACGGCCCGTATGGGCCGCAAAGTGTATATGCTATGTTTATCCCTTGGCAAGCAGATGAAGGAACGCGTCAAGATGCTATCGCAGAAGCAAAACGAGCCAAAGCAGAAGGGGGAGCTAGCCGTTACGTTGTGGTAGATCCACTTGGTGACGGACAATATGAACTATAATGTTAATCTTTGTAAATGATAAGGTGAGTTATCATGTTAGAATCGTAAATTATAATATGATTCGTAATGCTGAAAAATAGAAAAATTATGATATAATATAAGAAATAACGCCCCTTTGTGTAAGGGGCGTTCTAATATTTAGTTTTAGAATGGTGAGGTTCCTATGCGCAGTGATAATAGAACAGCGGGTCAATTGCGACCTATTAAAATAACACGGAATTTTACAGAGTATGCAGAAGGTTCTGTACTTATTGAGTGTGGTAAGACCAAGGTTATCTGTACAGCTACTGTTGAAGATTCTGTGCCACGCTGGCTAAAAGGTTCTGGGCAAGGATGGGTAACTGCGGAATACTCATTATTGCCACGTTCTACGCAAACTCGCGTGAGCCGTGAGGCTGCAAAGGGAAAACAAACAGGACGGACTGTAGAAATTCAACGCCTTATCGGTCGTGCATTGCGTGCTGTTGTGGACCTTGAAGCATTAGGAGAGCGTTCTATCACTATCGACTGCGATGTGATTCAAGCGGATGGTGGTACACGAACAGCCTCGATTACCGGTGCCTTTGTAGCCCTCGTTGATGCGGTGGACTTCACCTTTGGCGGAGCTGGCAAATTTCCAATTACTGACTTCTGTGCAGCCATCTCCGTAGGTATTGGTCCAGATGGTCCTATTACGGACCTTTGTTACGAAGAGGATAGTGCCGCCATTGTAGATATGAATGTAGTCCGTACCGGTTCTGGTAATATGGTTGAAGTACAAGGCACAGGTGAACACGGTACATTTAATCGTGATGAGCTCAACGCTTTACTTGATTTAGCAGAGGCTGCTACAGATGAGCTCATGGCTAAACAACGTGAAGTACTTGGTGCGACAGCAGATAAAGTAGGTAAAGAGTATCCTACAGCTCCGGAGGTATAAAATGGAACAAATTGTGCTTGCTACAGGTAATAAAGGAAAAATTCGTGAGTTTTCCGAGGCCTTCTCCCATTTATCTATTGATTGTGTACCTGTAAAAGCTGTGATTTCCATTGAGGAGCCTGAGGAAACTGGTACAACCTTTATGGAAAATGCTCTGTTGAAGGCTCGCTACTATGCGAAGGCTACGAATCGCCCATGCCTTGCTGATGATTCTGGCATTACTGTCGATGCCCTCAATGGTGCACCAGGTGTATATTCTGCGCGTTATGCAGGTCGTCATGGTGATGACAATGCAAACAACGAGAAGTTAATTCGTGAACTACAAGGGAAAAGTAACCGTACAGGTCATTATGTATGCGCTTTAGCGCTTGTTTATCCTGATGGCCGAGAAGTTACTGCGGAAGGCTATTGTGATGGACTCGTTCAAGATGAGCCAAAAGGGGAGAATGGCTTTGGCTATGATCCGTACTTCTATGTGCCTGAGTTTAAAAAGACGATGGCAGAGCTAAGTATAGAAGAGAAGGAAACGATTAGTCATCGTGGCCGTGCACTACGTGAATTAATTAACAAGCTTTGATATTTTCGAACTATATGATATAGTTCATATAAATATATAATATAGTGGCATTAGAGATTAAATACAATGAAACGAATTGGCATTTTAAGTGACACTCATGGGTATCTAGAGGATATCGACCTCGTCTTGGCTGCTACCGCTGATCAAGACATCGATATGTGGCTTCACGCTGGTGATTTTGGAGATGACGCACGCTATATGCAGGAACATACGGATATTCCTGTATATGCTGTGCGTGGGAATAACGACCGTGTGCAACCGCTTGAACCACGAGAGCAATTAATTCCTCTTGAAGATACCTATATTTACATGACACATGGACATGAGGTATCATATTATAATCGAATACAAAAACTGATTGAGTTAGGAACTGACATGGGTGCACGACTCATCGTGTCCGGTCATAGCCATCATCATGGGGAGGTTCGTGCCCGTGATGCGGTATTTGTAAATCCTGGTAGTATTTCTTTGGCTCGTGATCGCTCCGGTGGTACCTTTGCCATCGTTACCTACGATAATGGACAGTTTGATGTAGAGTTTGTATATAAACAAGATATTGTTTAGTTATATGGTGAAAGCTTCGGTTTTGAAACTTTCAAAAGGAATAGTAAGTCTATGCATGGAAAGGGTTATGACATATCATGGATACACCAGTTAAAGCAAAGCCTAAAATGAAGTTATATGGTTTTAACAATCTCACGAAAACATTGAGTTTTAATATTTATGATATTTGTTATACTCGTACGGAAGAAGAGAAAAAACAATACATTCAGTACATTGATGAAGTATACAATGCGGATCGTTTAACGGCTATTTTGACGGAAGTTAGCCATATCATCGGCGCTAATATCCTTAATGTAGCGAAACAAGATTATGATCCACAAGGTGCTTCTGTTACGATTTTAATTTCTGAAGAGGAAATTGAAAAAGAAGATGTAGTTATGCATTTAGATAAATCGCATCTTACTGTACATACGTATCCTGAAAGCCATCCGCACAAAGGGATTAGTACATTCCGTGCCGACATTGAAGTGTCTACATGTGGACAAATCTCTCCGTTAAATGCACTTAATTACTTAATTCAAAGTTTTGACTCTGATATTCTTACCTTGGATTATCATGTACGTGGCTTTACTCGGGACGTGTCTGGTAAGAAAATTTATATTGATCATCGTATCAATTCTATTCAAAATTACATCAGTGCAAAAACCCGCAACATGTACAATATGATTGATGTAAATGTATATCAAGAAAATATTTTCCATACTAAGATGATGTTAAAAGAATTTGATTTAGATAATTATCTTTTTGGCATTACTGAGTCAGAGTTGAGCGATCGCGAAATCAAGCAAATTAAACATCAATTAAAACAAGAAATGATGGAAATCTTCTATGGACGCAATTTGCCATCTGTAAAAGCTTAAAGACAGCTTTTATAACATTGTTGTGACAGCTTTTATCGTATAATACGAAGATAGACTTGAAGTAGATAAGCCTTATATGGTTTATCTACTTTTTTATAATTTACTTTATTAATACTGGAGCTTAATGATAGTTATTTTTAAAATTTTCGAGAAACTATATCGAAAAAACTTGAATTATGATTTAGCATTTTGTATAATACAATTAGTTAAAGGTATAAATTACCGACTCTAAAGAGTCCGAGTGTATCCACAAAGGAGAATTGTTATGGACGTACGTGAATTAGCTGTACAAAAAAAACGTGAATTAAAAGGTTTCCTTACTGTAGGAACTAAATATGAATTAAAAGACGCTCATGATTTATCTGTAGCTTACACACCAGGTGTAGCAGAACCATGTTTGCGTATTAAAGATAATGAAGCAGAATCCTTCGAATTAACTTGCCGTTCCAACATGGTTGCCGTTGTATCTGACGGTACTCGTGTACTTGGTCTTGGTGATATTGGCGCTGCAGCAGCATTGCCAGTAATGGAAGGTAAATCCTTATTGTTCAAAAAATTCGGTGATGTAGACTGCATTCCATTGGTTGTAGATACAAAAGATGCTGATACATTGATCAATACAGTAAAATTGTTGCAAAAAAACTTTGCTGGTATAAATTTGGAAGATATTTCCTCTCCTAAATGCTATGAAGTTGAAAATCGTTTGAAAGCAGAGTTAGAAATCCCTGTATTCCACGATGACCAACACGGTACTGCTATCGCATGCTTAGCAGGTGTAAAAGGCGCTCTTCGTTTGGTTAAAAAGGATTTAGCTACTGCTAAAATCGTTGTAAACGGTGCTGGTGCGGCAGGTGCTAATATTGCTCGCTTATTATACCTTGCAGGTGCTCGTGATATTACATTATTGGTATCCTCTGGCGTATTGCATAAAGACTACAAACGTCTTGACTCTTTACAAGCTGAATTAATCGATTTACTAAAACTTGAAGAAAAACACGGCGATTTGGCTGAAAATGCTAAAGGTGCTGATATTCTTCTTGGTGTATCTGCAGCAGGTGCTTTCACAAAAGAAATTTTGGAAAGCTTAGCTGACGATGCAATTGTATTTGCAATGGCTAACCCTAATCCAGAAGCAACATATGCTGATATGAAAGCTGCTGGTATCCGTGTTGCTGGTACAGGTCGTTCCGATGCTCCTAACCAAATCAACAACGTAGCAGTATTCCCAGGTGTATTCCGCGGTGCTATCGACGTTCGTGCGTCTCAAATCACTGACGAAATGAAATTAGCTGCTGCTGACGCTTTGGCTCACTTGATTCCTGATAGTGAATTGAACGAAGAAAACGTAATGCCATCCGTATTCGATCCTCGCGTAGCTCCAGCTGTTGCTAAAGCAGTTGCTGAAGTTGCTGTAAAACAAGGTATTGCTAAAAATCCTCAAGCAATAGAAGATGGTAGCTACGAAGGTTAATTTATTTGCTTTACTAGCATTTTATAATCTTATATAACCATAGAACAATACAACATGCACCTCGAAAGGGGTGCATGTTTTTATATGATCGATTAAGTATATGATTGGCTTTATACTATTAGGGCGAATAATCTATAGATTAAAATGATATAGAGGCGTAGGCGTATAGGATAATAGAAGTAAGGATAGATATATATTAAAGAATGTATTAATGTATCAGTAAAAAAATTAATGAAGTTGTAAAAAAGTACTTGTCACTAGTTTCTATCAATGATATAATAATTTTCGTTGCAGAGCGATACTTGAAAGAGTAAGAACTCAGCAAGAGTAGTGGTTGACATCAACTACCGGGTTTGCTATAATAGCAAAGTAATTAATGACGGGGCATAGCGCAGTTTGGTAGCGCACCTGGCTTGGGACCAGGGGGTCGCAGGTTCGAATCCTGCTGCTCCGACCATTTTTTATTTGCGGGTGTAGCTCAATGGTAGAGCCCCAGCCTTCCAAGCTGGTCGCGAGGGTTCGATTCCCTTCACCCGCTCCATTTTTTTTTGCCTTTTTTAGGGTATACTAAGATAGGGTGTAGTTGACGATACATAGTACATAATTTATACTATAATAGATAATTATATAGGGAATCCACATGGTTCAGTAGCTCAGTTGGATAGAGCAACGGCCTTCTAAGCCGTGGGTCGGGGGTTCGAATCCCTCCTGGATCACCAAAGAAATAAGCGGATAGTTCGTAATGAGCTATCCGTTTTTGTTTGCGTTTTTAGCATAGTTACATATAAAAAAACTGTAAAAAGATAAATCTGCATTAAAAATGAATAAAATTTCATAAACTAATATATGAATGAGTAAAATAATGTACTTATAAGATGGCAAAAGTCTAAAATAGAATTAAAATAATACTGTAAATACTGGATTCTTATATGATGATAAAGCATGAATAAAAAATGAAATTATCTTGATTGTTATATTGAAAATCTTATATAATTATTAATATTATGATTAATTATAAGCTTTCATATGCATGTATGAGGTTTTATAAATGGATATCTAGGTTATAGTTGTAATAGGAGTGTTTCATGAATAAGATTTTCAAGGTGATTTGGAGTAAAAGCAAAGAGTGTTATGTAGTTGTGTCTGAGATAGCAAATAATTATAGTGCTAAAAAGGCTGTATTGACTAGTGTTTTTGCTGTGTTGGCGGTAACTGGTGGTGCAGCTCATGTTATGGGGGCGACTTTACCGTCGGAGCTAACAGACAAAGGCTCTATTAAAATCGGTCAGTATGCAACTACAAGTAATATGTCTAGTATAGTTATAGGGACAAGCAGTCAATTTAGAACTTCTTCAGTTGATGGGTATAGGGCAATTGGTATTGGCTCTGGGATTATTGCTAGTGGTAATAATAGTGTTTCTATCGGTGGACATTCTCGAGCAACAGAAGATCAGGCAATTGCTATCGGTGGAGCTTCTGATGATAGTGGTGCTAAAGCGACGGGTTCTCAATCTATTGCTATCGGTGGTAATACTGTAGCTAGTGGGGATTCTTCTATTGTAGTCGGAGGTGATGACGTAGAGGTCGCATTCGCTAGAACTGTAACTTATACAGATATTAACACTGGACAAGCAAAAACGGGTACATTGAGACAGGCATCTATAGATTTGGCGAATATCCAACTACCTCAATACATAACTGCTACAGCTAGTCATGCAGGGACTGCCATTGGTATGAAAACTAAAGCCGGTGACTTGGGTCTTTCTCTCGGCATGGGGGCGGATTCTGCTACTCGCCTAGATGGTAAGGCTGGTAATGTAGTTAATGCTATCGCTATCGGTGCCGGTGCCAAAGCTAATCGGGATAACTCCATTGCAATCGGTGGTGGTGCTAATACTGATGCAGCGGGTGTGGCACAAACAAGCTATACTATGAGTAATGGAGATACGGTTAACTGGGCCGGTGGTGAAAATGTGTTGCCTGGTGACGTTGTATCCTTCGGTGCTCCTGGTTATGAACGTCAGCTCAAAAATGTAGCACCTGGTATTGTTAGTGCAACTTCTACCGATGCGGTGAATGGCTCTCAATTATATGCAATAGCTGAGAAGACTTTATCTAAATATATTTCTATTAATTCTGATTTGGCTGGGAATAAATCTAATAAAGGTGCAGCGGCAACTGATTCTATGGCTATAGGTCCTGATGCTTCTACAACAACTGCTGCTATTAAAGGGACTGCTTTAGGTAGTGGTGCAACTGTTACTGTAGCGAATGGTGTAGCTATAGGTTCACAGTCTAAAGCAAGCACAGCTAGCGGTGTAGCAGGCTATGATGTAAATGACTCTAGAACCGATAAATATGGCTCTTTATCCGGTAAAGCATTGACATCTACTTTAGGTGCCTTTGCTGTAGGTAATGAGACGAATACACGGCAAATCACAGGGGTAGCTGCTGGTACAGCTGATACAGATGCTGTAAATGTGGCACAGTTAAAGAGTGTGAATTTGAAAGTAGCTGGAGATACCGGCACAGGTGATGTTAATCTTGCTAATAGTACTTTAAATATTAAAGGTGCTGGTCTTGCTAAAACTACTGCATCTGGTAAAGATGTAACCGTAACTGTGTCTGAAAAAGCAGTTAAACAAGAAGCTGTTAAAGCGGTTACAATGGCAGCAGCGGATCCTAATGGTGCGATTACTGTGACACCTCAGCTTAGCGCAGATAAAGATACGGCAACTTACAAAATTGGTATCGATCCAACTAAGGTAGCAGAAACTACTAACTTGACCTATAAGGATAATGATGGTGCAGATAAGACCGTTACATTAAAGAAAGGCTTGAACTTTAAGAACGGTACTATGACGACTGCTACTACTGCTGCAGATGGGGTCGTAACTGTTGATATCAATGATGATACAAAGGCTAAAATTAATAACGCTGCAACGAATAAGCTAGATAATCTTACATCAGATGGTGAACAAAAGGTTAAGAGCTTATCTGCATGGAAGGTAAAGGCTAATAACAGTAATGCTGAAACAGTAACAGGTGGAGATACCGTTACATTTAATGATGGATCCAATATTGCTATTACTCAAAATGGCAAGACATTTACTGTAGCGACTAAAAATGATGTAAACTTTAATACTGTAACAGCTACGACAAAGGTGACAACACTTGCGGTAGAAGGGCTTACTAATACGTCCTGGACACCTGGTACTACAACTCCTGTTAGTGGCCGTGCGGCAACAGAAGATCAATTGAAAGCCGTTGATACACAAGTAGCAACAAATAAAGATGATATTGCTACGAATAAGGCTAATATCGATAAGAATAAGGACAATATTGCAAAGAATGCGGACAATATCACGAAAAATGCTGCAGAAATTGCTACAAATAAAGGTAATATTGCAACCAACACGGCAGCTTTGGCTCGTAAAATCTCTTTAGGTGGTAATACTGGTAGCACAACAGAAAAATCCTTAAGTACAGGAGATGTGAAGTTTAATGTGAAAGGTGCAGGCCTTGTAACGACTTCTGCAGCCGGTGATGATGTAACAGTAACCGTGACAGAAAAAGCAGTTAAACAAGAAGCTGTTAAAGCGGTTACAATGGCAATAGCGGATCCTAATGGTCCAATTACTGTGACACCTGAGCTTAGTGCGGACAAAGATACAGCAACTTACAAAGTTGGTATCGATCCAACTAAAGTAGCAGAGACTACTAACTTGACCTATAAGGATAATGATGGGGCAGATAAGACCGTTACATTAAAGAAGGGCTTGAACTTTAAGAACGGTACTATGACGACTGCTACTACTGCTGCAGATGGAGTCGTAACTGTTGATATCAATGATGATACAAAGGCTAAAATCAATAACGCCGCAACGAACAAGCTAGATAACCTTACACCAGATGGTGAACAAAAGGTTAAGAGCTTGTCCGCATGGAAGGTAAAGGCTAATAACAGCAATGCTGAAACAGTAACAGGTGGCGATACCGTTACATTTAATGATGGTTCTAATATCGCTATTACGCAAAATGGCAAAACTTTCACCGTTGCAACAAAAGATGATGTGACGTTTAACAGTGTAACAGCTGGTTCAAAAGTGACAGCGCCTGCAGTTGAAGGGCTTACTAATACGTCCTGGACACCTGGTACTACAACTCCTGTTAGTGGCCGTGCGGCAACAGAAGATCAATTGAAAGCTGTTGATACACAAGTAGCAACAAATAAAGATGATATTGCTACGAATAAGGCTAATATCGATAAGAACAAGGATAATATTGCAAAGAATGCGGACAATATCACGAAAAATGCTACAGAAATTGCCACAAATAAAGGTAATATTGCAATCAATACGCAGAACATTGCAACTAATACGGCAGCCTTGGCTCGTAAGATTTCCTTAGGTGGCGATACAGGTAATACAACAGAAAAATCCTTAAGTACAGGTGATGTTAAGTTTAATGTAAAAGGTGCAGGCCTTGTAACGACTTCTGCAGCTGGTGATGATGTAACAGTAACCGTGACAGAAAAAGCAGTTAAACAAGAGGCTGTTAAAGCAGTTACAATGGCAGCAGCGGATCCTAATGGCCCGATTACTGTGACACCGGAGCTTAGTGCGGACAAAGATACAGCAACTTACAAAATTGGTATCGATCCAACTAAGGTAGCAGAATCTACTATCCTGACTTATAAGGATAATGATGGTGCAGATAAGACCGTTACATTAAAGAAAGGTTTGAACTTTAAAAACGGTACTATGACGACTGCTACAACTGCTGCAGATGGGGTTGTAACTGTTGATATCAATGATGATACAAAGGCTAAAATCAATAACGCCGCAACGAATAAGCTAGATAATCTTACACCGGAAGGCGAACAGAAGGTTAAGACCTTGGCAACATGGAATGTCGCTACTGCTGCTGATGGCGGAACTCATTCTGGTGACTCCACAAGTACTGTAACAGGGTCTGATACAGTGACTTTTAAAGCAGGTAATAACCTAAATGTAAACCAAACTGGTAGAGATATTACATTCTCCTTAAATAAAGAGATCTCTGATATGACTAGTTTAGGTCTTACAAATCCGGATGGTGCAAAGGCAACTATTAGGACTGGAAAAGGTGATGCTCATGTAGGTGAAACAGACCAAGCGGATCGCATTGTTTATACTAATGCAGCTGGTACTGAAGAACAGGTAGCAACATTAAAAGACGGTTTGCAATTCGGTGGCGATAATAATCCTGAAGTTATTAATAAGACATTGAATCAAAAGCTAGAAGTTGTTGGTGGTGCTGATGCAACGAAATTGTCCGATAACAATATCGGTGTTAATGCGAAAAACGGTAAGTTGCACGTGCAATTGTCTAAAGAATTAAATGACTTGACTAGCGCTCAATTCAAAAATGGTAATGCAGTGTCCACAATCAGTGGTGCAGGCACAACTGTGACAGACGGTACGAACACAACACAATATGGTCCTAAAGGTATGACCATTAATCCAGGTGCGAATGAAATATCTCTTACCGATAAAGGCTTAAACAATGGTGGCAAAGTCATCTCCAATGTAGCGAGCGGCGGTGATGTTGATACTAATGCGGCGAACATTGGTGATGTGAAGAAAGCGACTGCAGCATCCAAAACGACAGTATCTGTTAATAAGAAAGATACAGAAACTCCGAATTTGGTACTAGAAGCAACCGTAGATCCTACTGATGGTCATACGAATTACGATATCAAGTTGGCAAATAAAGTTAACTTAGGAAATGATAAGGTTGTACTTGATGGTGCAGATGGTACTGTTAAGACTAAAGGTAATATTACATCCGAAGGCACTGTAGAAGGTAAAGACCTCAAAGCGGGTGATGTAACTGTTAACAAGGACAACAAAGGTACTGTGAACGGTTTATCGAATAAGACTTGGACTCGTGGACAGGCTCCTGTGAGCGGTCAAGCAGCGACAGAAGACCAAATCCAAGCGGTAGATACTCGTGTGATGGCCGTAGAAGATAAGGTAGCGGACTTTGGCTGGATGGCGAAGAGCAGTGCTACAGGTACAGGCCAAGCGACAGGTAATAATGTGGCGACTAAGGTTGGCGATAAAACGGAAGTAGAATTCCGTGCCGGTGATAACCTCACTATTGATCAAACAGGTACTACTTTCACGTATTCCTTGAATAAAAACATGACAGGCCTTGAAAGTGTATCTGTAGGTGATGTGGCAAATGATAAACCAGGCGTTGTATTGAATGGTGCTGACGGCACTATGGGCGTACGCGGTAAAGATGGTGCAAATGCATCTATTACAGCGGCTAAAGGTGCTGACGGTTTGACAAGTACAGGTACTGGTAAAGATCGTATCGTTTATGAAACGAAAGACGCTAACGGCAATTCTGTAAAAGAAACCGTAGCGACTATGAACGACGGCTTACATTTCGCTGGTGATAACGGAAATACAGTTATCGATAAGACATTGAATCAAAAAATCGAAATCGTTGGTGGCGCTGACGCAGCGAAATTGTCCGATAACAATATCGGTGTTAATGCGAAAGACGGTAAGTTGCATGTACAATTGTCTAAAGAATTGAATGACTTGACTAGCGCTCAATTCAAAAACGGTAATGCAGTATCCACAATCAGTGGTGCAGGCACGACTGTGACAGACGGTACGAATACAACTCAATACGGTCCTAAAGGCATGACCATTAATCCAGGTGCTAACGAAATATCTCTTACCGATAAAGGCTTAAACAATGGTGGTAAAGTTATCTCCAATGTAGCGAGTGGTGGTGATGTTGATACGAATGCGGCAAACATCGGTGATGTGAAGAAAGCGGCAGCAGCATCCAAAACGACAGTATCTGTTAATAAGAAGAATACAGAAACTCCGAATTTGGTACTAGAAGAAACTGTAGATCCTGCTGATGGTCATACAAATTACGATATCAAATTGGCGGATAAAGTTAACTTGGGCAATGGTAATATTGTTCTTGACGGAACTGATGGTAGCATCAAGACTAAAGGCAATATCACATCCGAAGGTACTGTAGAAGGTAAAGACCTCAAAGCGGGCGATGTAACTGTTAACAAGGACAACAAAGGTACTGTGAATGGTTTATCCAATAAGACATGGACTCGTGGGCAGGCTCCTGTGAGCGGTCAAGCAGCGACAGAAGACCAAATTCAAGCGGTAGATACTCGTGTGATGGCCGTAGAAGATAAGGTAGCGGACTTCGGCTGGTTGGCGAAGAGCAGTGCCGTAGGTACAGGTCAAGCAACAGGTAATAACACAGCCACTAAAGTGGGGGACAAAACGGAAGTAGAATTCCGTGCCGGTGATAACCTCACTATTAACCAAACAGGTACAACTTTCACGTATTCCTTGAATAAAAACATGACAGGCCTTGAAAGTGTATCCGTAGGCGATGTAGCAAATGATAAACCGGGCGTTGTATTGAACGGTGCTGACGGCACTATGGGCGTACGCGGTAAAGATGGTGCGAATGCATCTATTACAGCGGCTAAAGGTGCTGACGGCTTGACAGGTACTGGTGCTGGTAAAGATCGTATCGTTTATGAAACGAAAGACGCTAACGGCAATTCTGTTAAAGAAACCGTAGCAACAATGAACGATGGTTTACATTTCGCTGGTGATAACGGAAATACAGTTATCGATAAGACATTGAATGAAAAACTCGAAATTGTTGGTGGTGCTGACGCAGCGAAATTGACTGATAACAATATCGGCGTTAATGCAAAAGACGGCAAGTTACAAGTACAATTAGCTAAAGATTTAAATGGTTTGTCCAGTGTAGAAGTGAAGGACGATAATGGCGGATCCACTGTTATGAAAGGTGACACTATTAAGAGCAAAGATGCAGCAGGAAATACCTCTGTTGTAAATGGCTCTGGCGTGACTATCACACCTGCTAATCCGCAAAATCCAAATGCTGGTACAGTGTCTTTGACTACTGAAGGCTTGAATAATGGCAACAATCAAATCAAGGGCGTTGCAGCTGGTACAGCAGATACAGATGCAGTTAACCTTGGTCAATTGAAAAAATCTAATGCTCAGCTTGCTAATGCAATTGCTAATGTTGAAACCGAAACACAACGAGTAGGCGCTCATGCGGCGGCTATGTCAGCGTTGAAACCAATTCAATATGATCCATTAGAGCCAACTCAAGTGATGGCCGGATATGGTAACTATCGTGGTAAGAGTGCAGCAGCATTAGGTCTTGCTCATTATACTAATGAAGATACAATGTTCAACGTGGGTGTTTCCGTAGGTGGACGTCATAATATGATCAATGCCGGCTATACTCACAAGTTTGGTAACAGCGATGCTAAAAAAGCTGTATCAGAACGCTACAAAGGCGGTCCAATCAGCTCCATTTATGTGATGCAGGATGAAATGACCTCTTTGAAACAAGAGAATAGTAGACAGAAGGAAGTATTGGATAAACAACAAGCTGAAATCGAATCATTGAAAGCTATGGTTAATAGTTTACTAGCAACTAAAGGTTAATAACTAAATATAGTAATTAAAATGATGATTTCGCTATAGCATTCTTGTAGTGTTATCCGATGTCGTAAAGGGAAAAGGTTCCGTAGGAAGTTGATGGTCGATAAGCCTCAACTGAAATACGGAACCTTTTTGGTTTTAACTGTAGTGTCCCTTTATAAGACTACTAATATTTATGTATGATATAATGTTAAAAATGAAGGAATAATGAACTTCGAACAGCTGTTATAAGGGGATTTATATTGTGGAAAATATAGAAAAGATATTTAATAATATCAGATTACAGAAATATAAACCGGGAGGAACATCCTTTGCTGATCCTATACGAAATATATTTGTCCAATGCACACCAGAAGAGGTGGTACGGCAAAAAACAATTCATTTTTTACAGAGTGACTTAGGAGTGCCACTTGAGAGGATTAGCGTTGAAGAGTCTATGGCTCATGTGAAAAGAGGAAAACGGGGAAGAGCAGATATAGTTGTTTATAGGGATGATAAGAAAAAAGATGCACTTTTAGTAATCGAATGTAAGGCCCCTGAGGTGGATGTATCTTGTTATATAGTACGTGAGCAGGCAGAAGGATATCTTAAAATTCTTAATGCTGATTATTATATGCTGATTAATGGGCATCAGATTATAATGTATAAATATAATTCTGGACTTGCTATAGAAATTGAAGGTATTCCTTCTTATAGAGAACTTTTAAATGATGAAGTAGAGTATGCTCGAGCATTGCCGATAAAATCATATAGTTATCATGATATTTTGTCAAAGGACCTTCAACGTGCATTCCAAAAAGAAAATTATTTAGGTGATTCTACATACCATGATATAAAATTATTTGCACTTAATTTCTTAAATTTAATTTTACTAAAAACTGCTATTAATCATGATGATTTAATTGGGATAGGTGTGTCAGAGGATTTTGGTGTAAAAAGAACTAGGTTTGGAAATAGTGCTGGTTATAACTATCAAGAGTTGACCCGTTTGTTTATCGCTAAAGATAATAAGAATAAAGACTTAATTTGGGGTCTTAGTATGATTGGTTATTATAATACACAGTTAAATGTATCAATAACGAACAAGAAAAATAAACATCATACTTTACAATTAGATCTGGATAAATTTTGTGAGTATAATCCAGTTACCAATATGATAACTGTTACACATAATGGAGCCCTATCGTTTGGTAGAGGTGGATCTATGAAACACCAAGTTGTTATAGATTATGTAAAGGATAAAGCACCAGATTTAATTAGAGAGAATAAAGTATATCTTGGTAGTATAGATAATTCTAGGTTGTTGGAATGGGAGCATTTTGATGTTCAAAACTTTATAAATAATTTACTTCGATATGGAATACTTCGTGATGAAGTGCGTGCAAAATATAAAAGGAAGTAATATCTATAAATTTATAGTTGTTGAGAACAAGTAAATGATTTGAGGAGATAATCTATTATGAAGTATATAGAAGAGATTTTTGATAAGATAGAACTTGAAAAATTTCAACGGGATGGAGACTGTATATATGATCCAATACGTTGTTTTTTGTTAGCTGCGACACCGGAGGAGTGTGTTCGCCAAAAAACAATTGTATTCTTGCAACAAGAATTAGGAATACCTATTAATCGGATTTTTGTAGAAGAATCAATGGCACATACTAAAAAGGGATTACGTGGAAGAGCAGATATTGTTGTCTACCGTGATGATGAGTGTACAGATGTATTGATGATTATAGAATGTAAGGCGCCTCATATTAACGTGCTAGGTGATGAAGTATTTAATCAGGCTTCAGGATATAGAGAAATACTTAGTGCTGATTATATTATGCTGGTTAATGGTGTGGAGGCAATTATATATTATTATAATGATGGGGCATATCATGAAGTTAAGGATATTCCTTTATTAGAGGAGCTTTTAATAAAAGAAATTTCTTTTGTCGAGCCAGAACCCTTTGAGGCATATAAATATGAAGAACTTATGTCTGATGAGTTTCAAGAGGCATTTGCAGAGCATGGGGATATTAGTGAATATACGCCTAAATATATCAGAGGGGTTGCTTTAAACCTAATTAATTTAATTTTGCATAAGGAAATTAAAAAGAATGATGTATTAAAAAATATAGGTGTAACAGAGGATTGCTATGTAAGTATGCCACACTTTGGTAATAGTGGCGGTGGCAATTATCAGGTTTGGTCTCGCTTATTTATTGCAAAAGACCATATGAATAAAGATGAAGTGCTTGGTATTAGTATTTGTGGAACTATACATACTGAAAATGATCCACACTGGGGGAATAGAAGTGGCTCTACTCAACTTAATATATCTATAGCTAATAAAGAATCGCGGCATCATTCCCTTCAATTAAATTTAGATCGGTATTGTCGATATAATCCGATTACTAATATAGTAGATATAGTACATAACGGTTCTTTAACAAGAGGTAAAGGGGGCGCAGCTAAAAGAGCAGATGTTATTGCATATATTAAGGAGCGGGCGCCTGAGCTTGTTCATGGTGATGAAATATTTCTTGGATGTTTAAATAATTCTCGTTTATTAGAGTGGAGCGATCCTAATGTACAATCATTTATAAGGAATTTACTACGTTATGCAGTACTTCGTGATGGATTTAGAGCAGAATATAAAAAATCAAAGTAATATTGTTAATAAAAGACCATTCGACGAATGGTCTTTTTTGCATTTATAATAAATCACTCAAAAGTTTAATTTTAATTGCGCCCTATAAATCCAGTATTTATCTACATTCTTTCCTCATAAATCGAATTGGTCAAAATAAAAGTCAAAAAATACACTTTGACATATTGACTTTTTGACTTTTAAGGGTTATTATAATGTCGTAGGGTAAATAAACCCAGTAAAAATAGTATTAGTCAAATAGT
The DNA here is from genome assembly GCF_002959795.1 of Veillonella sp. S13054-11. Classification (NCBI taxonomy): domain Bacteria; kingdom Bacillati; phylum Bacillota; class Negativicutes; order Veillonellales; family Veillonellaceae; genus Veillonella; species Veillonella sp. S13054-11. The sequence continues at coordinate 32,585 of NZ_PPCY01000007.1, read as the reverse complement.
TAAACTCTATGATGTATGAGGGGGTAAAATATATGAACAACAACTTTAACAACTTTGGTAATGAATTTTCTAGCATGAATGATTTGTTTAATCAATTGATGGGTAATATGGGTGGTTATTCCACAGAACGACGTAGTTATAAGATTAATGGTCGCGAAGTAACTCCAGAAGAATTTGCGTTTTATCGTCAAACTGGTCGATTACCATCTAATGAAGAAATGCAAGCTGCTCAAGCTGCGCAACAAGGTAAAATTAAACAAGATGGTATCCTTGCTCGTTTGGGGACAAACTTAACTCAACAAGCTCGTGATGGTAAACTTGATCCTGTAATTGGTCGTAATAAAGAAATCCAAGAAACAGCAGAAATCTTAGCACGTCGTACTAAAAATAATCCTGTACTTGTAGGTGATGCTGGTGTTGGTAAAACTGCAGTAGTAGAAGGCTTGGCACAAGCTATTGTAAATGGTGATGTTCCAGCAGCTATTAAAAATAAAGAAATCATTTCCATTGATATTTCCGGATTGGAAGCTGGTACTCAATACCGTGGTTCTTTCGAAGAAAATATTCAAAACCTTATTAAAGAGGTAAAAGCCGCTGGCAATATTATTTTGTTCTTCGATGAAATTCACCAAATTTTGGGTGCTGGTTCCACAGGTGATGGTCAAGGGTCCAAAGGCTTGGCAGATATCTTAAAACCTGCTTTGTCTCGTGGTGAAATGACTGTTATTGGTGCTACAACACAAGATGAATACCGTAATACAATCATGAAAAACGCGGCTCTCGCTCGTCGTTTTAATGAAGTCAAGGTAAATGCGCCATCTGCAGAGGATACTTTCAAAATCTTACAAGGCATTCGTCCATTGTACGAAGCGCATCATAATATTGAATTGCCAGATGCGGTGTTGAAAGCAGCTGTAGATTATTCCGTACAATATATTCCACAACGTAGCTTGCCTGATAAAGCTATCGACTTAATCGATGTAACAGCAGCTCACTTGGCATCTCAACATCCTGTAACAGATATTAAAACATTGGAAGCCGATATTGCAGATGCTAAAGCAAAACAAGAGGAATATGCTCAAAAAGAAGACTATGAATCTGCGATTAATGAAAAAATGCGTATTCAAAAGTTACAAGCAGAGCTTGATAACCATACAGAAAATCAAAAGGTAGTGGCTAAGGTTAACGATGTAGCAGAAGCCGTTGAAAGAATGACAGGTATCCCTGTATCTCAAATGGGAGCATCCGATATCGAACGCTTGAAAGACATGAAATCTCGTTTAGAAGCTCATGTAATTGGTCAAGATAAAGCAGTAGAAGCTGTATCTAAAGCAATTCGTCGTAACCGTGCAGGCTTTGACGAAGGTAACCGTCCAATCGGTAGCTTCTTATTCGTAGGTCCTACTGGCGTAGGTAAAACAGAATTAGCTAAACAATTAGCTTTAGATATGTTTGGTAACAAAGATGCAATCATTCGCTTGGATATGTCCGAATATAGTGATCGCACAGCCGTATCTAAATTAATCGGCGCTACAGCTGGTTATGTTGGTTATGAAGATAACTCTAATACATTGACTGAACGCGTACGTCGTAATCCTTATTCCATCGTATTATTCGATGAAATCGAAAAAGCAGACCCTCAAGTTATTACATTACTTTTACAAGTATTGGACGATGGTCGCTTAACAGATGGTCAAGGTAACACAGTAAACTTTAAAAATACTGTTATCATCGCTACATCCAATGCAGGTTTCGGTTATGGTAATGACAGTGATGATGAAAATAAAGTAGATGTAATGGAACGCATCGCGCCATTCTTCCGTCCAGAGTTCTTGAACCGTTTCAACGCAGTTATCGAGTTCAATCAATTAAGCAAAGAAGATTTGAAAAAAATCGTAGATTTAATGCTCGATCAAGTTAATAAGACTTTGGCTAAGAAAGACATTACTCTTGATGTAACTGATGCAGCTAAAGAATTGTTGATGGAACAAGGGTATGATAAAACTATGGGCGCTCGTCCGTTACGCCGTGTTGTGGAATCTGAAATCCGAGATAATGTAACAGATTTCTACTTGGATAATATCGATGTAAAACACTTGCTTGCTGATGTTAAGGATGGACACATTGCAATCTCTGAAAAAGCAGATTTCGATGATAGTAAAGACCAAGATAAGGCTGAGAAATAAACAATAGACGTATAAGTGTCGGAATAATCATTTGACAAATCTGAATAAAGTAGTAATATTAATAGCATAATTATATAGTGAGTATGCAAGGGAGCCTATTATATAGGCTGAGAAAGGGCTGCGAGCACCTGACCTTTATACCTGATCGGGATCATGCCCGCGTAGGAAGCACGCTAATACTTAATACGGGTATCGATCATTTTGTTCGATACCCGTTTTTGCATACCTAACTATATATGTCTTTTATATAGGAGGATGTAAAAATGTTTATGACACAATTGGAATCGGCTGTGGCTGGTGTAGTTACGAAGGAAATGAAAGTTGTCGCGGAAAAAGAATGTATGGATGAAGACGTATTACGTTCACTAGTGGCAGCAGGAAAGGTTGTTATTCCTTGTAACAAGCAACATACTAGCATTTCGCCAGAGGGGATTGGTAAGCGTCTTAGAACGAAAGTTAATGTTAATTTAGGTACATCGAAAGACGTTACTGATTATGATAGTGAAATTGAAAAGGTTAATCGAGCCATTCGACTTGGAGCAGAGTCGATCATGGACCTTTCAACTCATGGTGATACTCGTATTTTTAGACGTAAATTAATCGAGACATCGCCAGTAATGATTGGTACGGTGCCTATCTATGATAGTGTTATTCATCATCAAAAAGATTTGGGTGAATTAACGGCTCAAGACTTCTTGGACACTATCCGATTACACGCTCAAGATGGTGTAGATTTTATTACTATCCACAGTGGTATTACGAGAAAAACAATAGATCAAATCAAGAATCATAAACGGTTGCTTAATATTGTTAGTCGCGGAGGCAGTTTGGTATTTGCGTGGATGAGCATGACAGGTCATGAAAATCCATTCTACGAATACTTTGATGAAATCTTAAAGATTTGCAAAGAATATGATGTTACGTTGTCTTTAGGTGATGCTTGTCGTCCAGGTTGCTTGGCGGATGCAACTGATGTGTGCCAAATTGAAGAGCTTGTAAGGCTTGGTGAATTGGCAAAACGAGCGAAACAATATGGTGTACAAGCTATGATTGAAGGACCTGGGCATGTACCTTTACATCAAATACAAATGAATATGGAAGTTCAAGAATCTTTATGTGATGGAGCGCCATTCTATGTATTGGGACCGCTCGTCACAGATATTGCTCCAGGCTATGACCATATTACGGCTGCTATTGGTGGCGCTGTAGCGGGTATGCATGGTGCGTCCTTCTTATGCTACGTTACACCAGCGGAACATTTAGCCTTACCAAATGCAGATGATGTAAAAGACGGAATTATGGCTTTCAAAATAGCGGCGCATGCTGCAGATATTGCTCGTGGTATTCCTAATGCAAGAGATATAGATGACACTATGGCTAAGGCACGTCAAGTTCTCGATTGGGAGTCACAATATGCTTGTGCCCTTGATTCGGAACGGGCTCGTTCTATTCGTGAAAGTAGAGCACCGGAGGAAGATCATGGTGAAACCTGTTCGATGTGTGGCAAGTTTTGTGCTGTACGCAGTATGAATAAAGCTTTACAAGAAGAATATATTGATATTTTATAAGCTTTTTCATATGGGAGGTCACTATGGATTTAATTGTTAATGGAGAGCCAAAGCAGGTTTCAAACGAGCAACTTCATTTGGTTCTTAATGAATTAGGGTATGCCGGTAAACACTTTGTAGTTGAGCTTAATGGCGAGATTCTTAGTAAGGAAACGTATACAACCACTAAATTAACGGCTGCTGATAGATTAGAAATCGTTAGCTTTGTAGGAGGTGGTTGATATGTTGGATTCATTTACTGTAGGTAATACAACATTTTCTAGTCGCTTGTTAGTGGGGACAGGGAAATATGCATCCTATAATTTGATGCATGATGCATTAGTAGCATCACAATCAGATATTGTGACAGTTGCTCTTAGGCGAGTAGGTACAACACAAAGCGAGGAGGATATAATAAACTATATCCCCGATAGAATGCATTTATTACCGAATACATCGGGTGCTAGAAATGCAGACGAGGCTATACGCATTGCACGTATGGCAAAAGCATTAGGCTGTGGTAATTTGATTAAGATTGAAGTCATTCAAGACCAGATGTATTTGATGCCCGATAATTTAGAGACTATTAAAGCCACCGAGGTGTTGGCAAAGGAAGGGTTTATAGTCTTTCCTTATATGAGTCCTAATTTGATGGATGCAAAGCGACTAGTAGATGCTGGTGCTAATTGTGTTATGCCTCTCGCTTCGCCTATTGGTAGTAATCGTGGACTTGAAGCAAAAGGATTGATAGAGATTTTAATCAACTCTATTGATGTGCCTATTATTGTTGATGCAGGGATAGGACGTCCTTCTGATGCAACAATAGCTATGGAAATGGGGGCTAGTGCTGTTCTTGTTAATACGGCTATTGCTACGAGTTCGGACCCAGTAGGCATGGCACAGGCTTTTTATCATGCTGTAGAGGCTGGTCGCAAGGCATATCTTGCAAAATGTGCACCTAAGAAGTCTGTAGGTAATGCATCTTCACCGTTAACTGGTTTCTTGCGAAAGTAGGGTGATGATATGTCATTTTTAGATGTACTTTCAAGAGTTTCCGACGAAGATATAGCTGACATATTAGGCGCAGTAACTGATGATGAAATACTTTCAACACTCTCTAAACCTAAGTTAGCTATTGATGATGCACTTATTCTATTATCACCTCAAGCCCTGCTGTATTTAGAAGATATGGCCCAGATGGCTCATGAACGGACGGTACAGCAATTTGGTTATACCATACAGCTGTTCACGCCTATGTACATTTCAAACTATTGCGACAATGGTTGTGTGTATTGTGGATATAGTCATCATGGTGGAATTGCCCGTGAAAAGCTAAGTTTAGCTGATATCGAGCTTGAGTCGAAAGCAATCGCTGAAACGGGATTAGAGCAAGTTTTAGTGTTAACCGGTGAATCTAAATCTTGTAGTCCACCGTCGTATATACAGGCTGCCGTAGAAAAATTGGTTTCTATTTTTAGTAGCGTTAGTGTAGAGGTGTATTCGCTTACGCTGGCGGAATATAGAGGATTAGTTGCAGTTGGAGCGGATGGAATGACGATGTTCCAAGAGACATATAATCCTACGTTGTATGCGCAATTACATCCATTTGGACCTAAGAGTGATTTTGCAAAGCGGATTGATACGCCTGAGTTGGCTTGCCAGGCTGGATTTAGAGTGGTCAATATTGGTGCTTTAATGGGCCTTGATGAATGGCGTCGAGAGGCATACAAGACGATGTTACATCTTAATTACCTTATGCAACATTATCCAGATGTAGAATTATCTGTTTCCGTTCCAAGAATTCGACCTTGTGCAGTAGGTTATTCACCAAAACATCCTGTAGATGATACGGCATTGGTTCAATATATTTTGGCTTTGCGTCTTTTGTTTCCCCGTGTGGGAATTACGCTTTCCTCTCGTGAAAGCAAGTATATGCGTGACAATCTGGTGAGACTGGGGATTACAAAAGTTTCAGCTGGCGTAACAACCTCTGTAGGGGGACATACAAAACAAGATGATTCTAGTCAATTTACAATTAGTGACAATCGCAGCGTAAGTGAAATGGCTGCAATGCTCGAAAATAATGGGTATCAACCCATTTATAAAGATTGGCAGGCACTATGAGGAGATATATGTATGGCTCATATGAATAACGAATTTGAAACGGCTATATCCCACTTCTATAGCCCTGAGGAGTTTCGTAAATTGCAGAATTCAGTAGTAGGCGTTTTAGGTGCTGGCGGATTGGGATCCAATTGTGCTGTTAATCTTGTCCGTAGTGGTATTCGAAATCTAATTATTGCAGATTATGACATTGTAGAGCTAAGTAATTTAAATCGGCAATACTATTTTTCGCGTCATGTGGGGCAGTATAAGGTAGAGGCTTTACAAGATGTGTTAACTGCTATTAATTCAAATGTTATCGTTAAGATTTATAAGGATAAATTGACAACCGAGAATATACCTGAAATCTATAAAAAAGCCGATATTTTGATAGAAGCCTTTGATGCGGTGGAAGCTAAATCTATGTTTTTAGAAACTACAATCTCACTAGATGTACCTAAAATCATGGTATCCGGATTGGCTGGAATAGGTAATTCTGATACGTTACGAACTAAAAAGCTAGGTCAAAATTTATATATTGTTGGTGACGAGCATTCCAGTGTAGAAGATGCGTATCCTTATGCACCTCGTGTAGCTATTGCTGCTGCAAAACAGGCGGATCTAGCGTTATCACTTTTACTAGAGAACACCATGTTTAATGAGGTGAAATAAGTGAATAGAAAAGACAAACTAACAGCGGTAATGAATGCTTGCCCTATATATGGAATTACGGGTGGTACTCGAGATGTAGTTCCGCTTGTAAAAGATATGCTAAGCGCAGGGATACGAATTATACAATATCGTGAAAAGGGAAAAACGCCTATTCTGCGATATCAGGAGGCTATGATTTTGAGACGATTGACCTCTAATTATCATGCTCTATTAATTATTGATGATTATGTTGATCTTGCGCTGGCTGTACATGCTGATGGTGTTCATATTGGGCAAGCTGATTTGCCGCCCAATACGGTAAGACGAATTGTAGGGCCTAATATGTTGATTGGCTGGTCAACCCATAGTATATCTGACCTAAAAGCGGCAAACAGATACATAGGTGTTATTGATTATATTGGGGTAGGGCCTATTTTTTCTACACAAACAAAACCCAATGCTAATCCTGTAGGCATTTCTTATATATATTGGGCAAAGCAGTTTAGTAAGGCTCCCATTGTTGCTATTGGGGGAATTAAAACTACAAATGCTGATACCGTTTGGCAAGCGCATCCCGATTTTATTTGTGCCGTTTCTGAAATAACAGAGTCGGACAATATACAAAATACGGTTTATGAGCTTATGACTGGATATAGTAGAGTGAGATAAAAAATTGAGTTTACATAAAAACCACAAGATTAAAATCTTGTGGTTTTTGTATTTATAAAATAATTTTGTAGATTTGATAAATATCCTTGCTAAGATATAGGTTTATTTAGTATAATCGTATCATTAAATTCAATATTCTATAGAATTTATATAATAGATGAAGATGGAGAGGTAATAGTATATGTCTCATTATGTAGATTTAAATAGTGATTTAGGAGAAAGTTTTGGTAATTATACATTAGGTATGGATAGTGAAGTATTAAATCACGTAACAAGTGCTAATATTGCCTGTGGTTGGCACGCTGGAGATCCTCTTATTATGGATGCGACTGTCCGAATATGTAAGGAAAAGGGTGTAGCCGTAGGGGCACATCCTGGTTATCCAGATTTGATGGGATTTGGTCGTCGTGCGATGGCAGTAAATCCTGCGGAGGCAAAAGCCTATATGATATACCAATTAGGTGCACTACAAGCTTTTTGTGATAGTCATGACCTTACTTTACAGCATATGAAGTTACACGGTGCCTTTTACAATACAGCTTGTGTTACGCCTGTAATAGCTGATGCAATTTTAGATGGTTTACAATCGGTAAATCCTAATATCGCGGCCATGGTATTGAGTGGTAGCTATATTGCTCAAGAGGCACAGCGACGAGGTATTCCTGTTATACAGGAAGTGTTTGCCGATCGTGGCTATACAGAGGAGGGAACATTGGTCCCTCGTACAGAAGTAGGTGCTTTCATCAAAGACCCACAAGAGGCTTTAGACCGAGTACTGATGATGGTTACAAAGGGTAAGGTCGTTACTAATACGGGGAAGACCATTGATATTGTGGCAGATTCCATATGTGTTCATGGAGATAATCCTGAAGCGATAGCTTTCACAAAGTATATTCGGGAAGGGCTATCAAAAGCTGGTATAACGGTGGCGAATTTTCAACACCGATAACACTATTAAGAACATTAAAATAAATGCTTAATTAATACTAACAGAAAATACGAATATAAGTATTAAAAGCAAGTATGAGCTTTAAGCAATAAGTATGACATAGATTAATTATTATTTTGGAGGTTCCTATGAAACCAATTACAGGTAAAGCGAGTTTCTCTGTCCTATTAGGGGCAGCTTTCTTAATGGCCACGTCATCTATTGGGCCTGGCTTTATGTTGCAAACAGCAGCGTTTACAAATGAGTTGAAAGCAGACTTTGCATTTGCTATCGTTATATCCGTTATTTTCTCTATTATTGCACAGCTTAATGTGTGGACAATTATTGGTGTATCCCAAATGCGCGGTCAAGATATTGCGAATAAGGTATTACCAGGCCTTGGGTATATAGTGGCATTTTTAATTTCCCTTGGTGGATTAGCCTTTAATATCGGTAATATTGGTGGTGCTTCTATGGGCCTCAATATTATATTTGGTATCGACACAACAACAGCAGCGGCTATTAGTGGTATTTTGGGCATCTTACTATTTACATCTAAGAAGATGGGTGGTGTTCTAGATAATACGGCTAAAGTACTCGGTACGGTTATGCTCGTCCTCATTGCTTATGTAGCATTTTCAACGAATCCCCCGGTAGGGACAGCAGTGACTCATGCGATAGTACCTACGAATTATCCGTGGCTTGCTACGATAACTCTTATTGGAGGGACCGTAGGTGGCTATATAACATTCTCTGGTGGTCATCGCCTTATTGATGCTGGTATTACAGGTCAAGAACATTTAAAGGATGTACGTCGTGCAGCAATTATGGGCATGTCTGTTGATGCGCTAGTTCGTATATTATTATTCTTAGCTGTTCTTGGTGTGGTATCTATGGGATTTGTACTAGATACTAAGGATCCAGCTGGTTCTGCTTTTCTTTTAGGAGCTGGTGAAATCGGGCATAAATTATTCGGTATAGTGTTCTTCTGTGCCGCATTGACCTCTGTAGTAGGGGCTGCCTACACATCAGTATCCTTCTTAAAAACATTGTTTAAGGTGGTAGAACGAAATGAAAAATTGACTATTATGGCATTTATCTTTATTTCCACATGTATCCTGATTTTTATTGGTAAACCAGCATCTCTATTGATTTTAGCCGGTTCTGTAAATGGTTTGATCTTGCCTGTTACGTTGGCAGTTATGCTTGTCGCAACTCATAAGTCTGAAATCGTAGGAACATATAAACACAATAAACTTTTATATTATACAGGGTGGATTGTAGTGCTCGTAACATCTTACATTGGTGTTACATCTTTAAAGGGCATTGCTAAGTTACTAGGTTAATTAATTATCTGTGAAAGCACCATTACGTTCGTCTTGAATGTGATGGTCCTTTCTAGTTATAGCAGGAGGTACATATGAAACCTACAATTTCACCTGTAGGGGATTGCGCTATCTCTATTGATTTTGGTCAAGCAATCGATCCAAAGATTAATCGACAAATCCGACAAGTTATAGAGCAGATTAAACTCTTACAGCTAGATGGAATTATTGAACTAGTTCCTACATACTGTGCATTGCTTGTTCAATATGATGCAATGGTATATACGTATTCCGACATTTGTAGAACTATTAATCCTATATTACAAGAATCTGTAACAGACAGCGCAAATGAACGTGTTACGATTGTTGAAATCCCGACCATATACGGTGGCGAGTATGGTCCAGATCTAGGCTTTGTAGCCTCTCACAATCATATAAGTGAAGCTGAGGTTGTATCCATTCATAGTGGTACTGACTATTTGGTTTATATGTTAGGTTTTATTCCTGGTTTTACTTACTTAGGTGGAATGAATCCTCGCATTGCAACTCCGCGGTTGTCTTCGCCAAGAACTTTGATTCCTGCCGGGTCTGTAGGTATTGCAGGAGAACAGACTGGCACATATCCATCAGATTCTCCAGGGGGATGGCAGATTATTGGGCGCACACCTGTGACTATGTATGATATGTCTAAAAAACAAGCTGCATTATTAAGAGCAGGGGACTACGTTCGTTATGTGCCCATCGATGATACTGAATTTTATCGCATAAAATCTTTAGGTTCAGCTTATGTTCCTGTTGTACATGAAGTAGAGGTAGGTGATTTGCGTGGCTTTAAATAGTTTTAAGAAAGCTTCAATCCACGTAGATGGACCAGGGATGTATACAACGATTCAAGATGCAGGACGAGTCGGCTATCAACAATATGGTATGCCTGTAGCGGGGCCTATGGATAGTGAAAGCTATCTATTGGGGCAGGCTTTAGTAGGAAACAAGGAGCCTTTAGGTGCTTTAGAATGCACCGTGCTACCGCCTACACTAACGGTTCAAGGTACATGTATTGTTGCTTTTACAGGGGCTGATATGCATCCCACTATTAATAATATAGTCGTGCCTCGATACATACCTTTTATATGTCATGAAGGAGATATTATTTCTGGTAGCTTTAGCCAATGTGGCGTGCGTATGTATATTGCTTTCTCAGGCGGTATTGATGTTCCTGCTATTAATGGTAGCGTATCGACTCATACAAAAGCTAAGATAGGTGGTCTTGAGGGGAGATCGTTACAAGCAGGTGATCAGTTTGGCATTAAAGCATTTACTAGAGACGAAGTGAATGTGTGCGACTTCTATGATGGTCATAACTTATTCAATATCGCCCTATATAACCGCGGCGGCCGTGAGTGTCACGAACCTTTGCGTGTAGTACTAGGGGAGCAAGCAAAGTATTTTACAGAGAAAGGAATCAAGACCTTTGGTAGTAAAATATATACATTGACTGTACAATGTGATCGTATGGGCTTTCGCTTGGATGGCCCTGTTATAGAGCATATAGATGGTGCGGATATTATCTCCGATGGCGCTGTATTTGGTTCTATCCAAGTTCCTTCTGATGGAAACCCTATAGTACTCATGGCAGATCGGCAAACAACAGGTGGCTATACAAAGATTGGTACTGTGATTACGGCAGATTTACCTAGGTTAAGCCAATTACCAGTGGGGGATGGAATTCATTTTGATATCATATCTGTCGAAGAAGCACAAGCGATATATCGTACATATATGAAACGCTTACATAAGCGCATACAATTAGCACACGAACAAAGTGTATATGCCTTTAATGTAACTTAATTGGTTTTCCCTATTTAATTATATAAACTAGCAATAAAGCTATCTTGTAGATTGTTATTTCTATGAGATAGCTTTTTGTTATGTAATGTAAGATGAATTGATGAGGTGGAGGGAAAATATAATCTTATAAAACAAGTTTAAAATAATGATTATGAATTTATATTCATTTTATCTCTTCTTTATGGTATAAAATAAGCCCGTATTTTATATAAATTTGTGATATGAATCACTATAAAACGCATTAATGCTGCATTTGTGCGCTATATAGAATTATGAATAAAAAATGAAAAAGCTTGATAGTGTATTAAAGGTTTTGATATACTTATAATATTGAAAATTTTGGAATTCTCGTATGACTTACCATATGATAAAACATCGAGGGAGCATTAATATTACTATAGTTTATAGGAGAAAGTATGAATAAGATTTTTAAAGTGGTTTGGAGCAAATCAAAAAACTGCTACGTAGTAGTATCTGAGTTCGCTAAGAATAATAGTGGCAAAAAGAAAATTGTTGTAGCAGCAATCTTGGCTGCATTAGCAATGACTAATGCTAGCATCTCTATGGCGGCAAATACTTTGCCTACAAATATGCATGCAACAGCAGTAGGCTTGGGGGCTGGTGCTTCTGTTACTGGTGATAAAGCTGTAGGTTTCGGTCAAAATGCAGCAGCTGCTGGTGGATATTCTATTGCAATAGGTTCTAATTCTAGTACCAGTGTTAACAGCCCACAAGGAATCGCTATTGGTGGTGGTAATACTGCTAATGAAGGTGCAAGAGTAATTGGGGAGCAAGCAATTGCCATTGGGGGAAATACAATAGCTCAAGGTAACTCTTCTATTGTTATTGGTGGCGATGATGTAGTTAAAGCCGATGGTGTAAATGTTATTTACACTACGAATAATGGTGAGAATAAAACTGGGGATTTGCGTAGTGCAGTTCAAAGCTTAACAGGATTTGATATGAGAAACCCACTATATACATCGGCAACGGCTGGTGAATCCGGTATCACATTAGGCATGAAAGGTCAGTCAGGCAATGTGGGCATTGCCATTGGTACAGGTGCAAATGCGAAGGATCGTTTATCAGGAACTTCTAGTGGGGCTTCTGGTCAAGCCAATAATGATGTAACAAATGCTATTGCTATTGGCACAGGGGCTAGGGCAAATCGTGATAATGCTATTGCCATCGGTGGTGGTTCTAACACTGATGTAGGCGGTACAAAACAATCTAGTTATACTTTGCCAAATAACGTTGTTGCTTCCTGGGCTGGTGGTGATAAAACATTGCCAGGTGACGTTGTATCTTTTGGTTCTAAAGGGTATGAACGTCAGTTGAAACATGTGGCTCCTGGTGAAGTAAGTGCTACTTCCACAGATGCAATTAATGGCTCTCAACTTAGCGCTATTGTAGACCAAATCGCTTATAAATATATATCTATAAAATCTTCTGATGCTGCTAATAAAGATAATACTGGTGCTACGGCAGCTAATTCTATTGCTATTGGCCCAAATGCCGCAACAGACGCATCTGCGAGTCGTTCTGTAGCTGTTGGTGATGGCGCCAGAGGTAAAGTAGTAGATGGTGTAGCTGTTGGCTCAAAATCTATAGCTGATATTGCTTCAGGCGTAGCGGGATATAATGTTAATGCTAGTCGTACAGATATATATGCTGGTTTAAGTGGTGCCGCCCTAACGTCTAAATTAGGTGGTGTTGCTGTTGGTACGATAAACCAAACACGTCAAATTAACTATGTTGCTGCAGGTACTGCTGATACAGACGCAGTAAACGTGGCGCAATTAAAGAGTGTTAATCTAGCTTTTACAGGTGATACTGGTACAGGCGATGTGAACCTTGCTAATAGTAAATTGGTTGTAAATGGTGATAATACATACATTAGCACTACAGCTAATGGTAAGAAAATTACAGTTTCTGGTAAAAAGCAAGACATTACTGTAGCAAATGGTAGCGCTACAGCCTCGGCTGGTATGGCGGATTCTGCTAATGTAGCTAATGCGATTAATCAAGCGATTGATCAAAACAAATATGGTTGGAATCTTTCTGCTAATGGTGAAGCTACACCAGTAGCGGTTGAAAAAGGTAATACAGTAGATTTTTCTGGTGGCGATAATGTTGCGGTTGCTAGAAATGATAAGAAAATCTCTATAGCTTTGAAAAAAGATCTTTCTAAATTAAACAGTGCTTCTTTCAATAATGCTGGCGGTAATGAAACTGTAAAAATTGATGGTGATAAAGGTATCAATGCTGGAAATTTGAAAGTTGCCAATGTAGCAGATGGTGTTGCTGATAAAGATGCTGTCAATGTATCCCAATTGAAAAAAGTTGATGATAAAGCTGAAGCTAACAAAACTGCAATAGATAAAAATATTGGTGAAATTGCTACAAATAAAGGGGATATTGCTTCTAATAAAGCTAATATTGCTCAAAATACTGTTGCTATCGCTCGTAAGATTTCTTTAGGTGGTAACTCTGGTTCGACTGATGAAAAATCGTTGAGCACAGGTGATGTGAAATTCAATGTGAAAGGTGAAAATGGTCTTACGACTGTTGCTAATGGCGACGATGTGACAGTTAAACTCGATGATACGACTAAAGGTAAAATTGAGAATGCAGCTGATCGAGATTTGAGCAATTTGACTCCTGATGGTAAACAACAAGTTAAGGACTTAGCAGCTTGGAATGTAGTCGCTAATAATGAGACGGCTGAAAAGGTTGAAGGTAATAACACTGTTAAGTTTATTGATGGTGATAACATTTCTATTACTCAAAATGGTAAGGACTTCACCATTTCTGCTAAGAAAGATGTAACCTTTGATACGGTAACAGCTACTCAAACGATTACAGCACCAAAGGTTAAAGCGACAACTGGGGTTGAAACTCCTCAAGTAACAGGCTTGACTAACACTGTATGGACTCCGGGCCAAACACAACCTGTATCTGGTCGTGCAGCCACAGAAGACCAATTGAAACATGTTGATGATCAAGTAGCAGGAAACAAAGCCAAGATTGCTGATAATACAGATAAGATTGGCAAAAATACTGATGCTATCGTAGATAATAAGCAAAAAATAGCTGACAATAAAACGGCAATTGATAAAAATGCAGTAGATATTGCTACTAACAAAGACAATATTGCTGCGAATAAAACAGATATTGCTACTAATAAGGATAATATTGCAGATAACAAGCAAAAGATAGCTGCCAATAAATCTGCAATTGATAAAAATACTGGCGATATTGCTACTAATAAAGATAATATTGCAGATAATAAGCAAAAAATAGCTGATAATAAAGATGCTATCACTAAAAATGCTAGTGAGATTGCAATAAACAAAGGGGATATTGCTTCTAATAAAGCTAATATCGCTCAAAATACTACTGCTATCGCTCGTAAGATTTCTTTAGGTGGTAACTCTGGTTCTACCGATGAAAAATCCTTGAGCACAGGTGATGTGAAATTCAATGTGAAAGGTGAAAACGGTCTTACTACGGTTGCTAATGGTGACGATGTGACTGTTAAACTCGATGACGCGACTAAAGGTAAAGTTGACAATGCAGCTGACCAAGACTTGAGCAATTTGACCCCTGATGGTAAGCAACAAGTTAAGGATTTATCCGCGTGGAACGTAGTAGCTAATGGTAATACTGCCGAAAGAGTTGAAGGTGGCAATACAGTTAAGTTTATCGATGGTGATAACATTTCTATTACTCAAAATGGTAAGGACTTCACCATTTCCACTAAGAAAGATGTAACTTTTGATACGGTAACAGCTACTCAAACGATTACAGCGCCAAAGGTTAAAGCGACAACTGGGGTTGAAACACCTCAAGTAACAGGTTTGACTAACACTGCATGGACTCTAGGCCAAACACAACCTGTATCTGGTCGTGCAGCTACAGAAGACCAATTGAAATACGTTGATGATCAAGTAGCAGAAAACAAAGCCAATATCGCTGATAATACAGATAAGATTGGCAAAAATTCTGATGCCATTGCAGATAACAAGCAAAAAATAGCTGACAATAAAGCTGCAATTGATAAAAATGCAGTAGATATTGCCACTAACAAAGACAATATTGCTGCGAACAAAACAGATATTGCTACTAATAAGGATAACATTGCAGATAACAAGCAAAAAATAGCTGATAATAAAACTGCAATTGATAAGAATACTGGTGACATTGCTACAAACAAAGCTGACATTTCAACTAACAAAGATAACATCGCAATCAATAAAGCTAACATTGACAAAAACACGACAGCTATTGGCCGTAAGATTTCTTTAGGTGGTAACTCTGGTTCGACTGATGAAAAATCGTTGAGCACAGGTGATGTGAAATTCAATGTGAAAGGTGAAAATGGTCTTACGACTGTTGCTAATGGCGACGATGTGACAGTTAAACTCGATGATACGACTAAAGGTAAAATCGAGAATGCAGCGGACCAAGACTTGAGCAATTTGACTCCTGACGGTAAGCAACAGATTAAGAACTTAGCAGCTTGGAATGTAGTCGCTAATAATGAAACGGCTGAAAAGGTTGAAGGTGGTAACACTGTTAAGTTTATTGATGGTGATAACATTTCCATTACTCAAAATGGTAAGGACTTCACCATTTCTACTAAGAAAGATGTAACCTTTGGTACGGTAACAGCTACTCAAACGATTACAGCGCCAAAGGTTAAAGCGACAACTGGGGTTGAAACTCCTCAAGTAACAGGTTTGACCAACACTGCATGGACTCCGGGACAAACACAACCTGTATCTGGTCGTGCAGCTACAGAAGACCAATTGAAACACGTTGATGATCAAGTAGCAGAAAATAAAGCCAATATCGCTGATAATACAGATAAGATTGGCAAAAATTCTGATGCCATTGCAGATAACAAGCAAAAAATAGCTGATAATAAAACTGCAATCACTAAAAATACTGACAATATTGCTACCAATAGACAAAATATTGCTGATAACAAAGCGGCTATCACTAAAAATGCTAGTGATATTGTAACTAATAAGGATAACATCGCAACCAATAAAGCTAACATCGACAAAAACACGACAGCTATCGGTCGTAAGATTTCTTTAGGTGGTAACTCTGGTTCGACTGATGAAAAATCTTTGAGCACAGGTGATGTGAAATTCAATGTGAAAGGTGAAAATGGTCTTACGACTGTTGCTAATGGCGACGATGTGACAGTTAAACTCGATGATGCAACTAAAGGTAAAGTTGACAATGCAGCTGATCGAGATTTGAGTAATTTGACCCCTGACGGTAAGCAACAAGTTAAGGACTTAGCAGCTTGGAATGTAGTCGCTAATAATGAGATGGCTGAAAAGGTTGAAGGTGGTAACACCGTTAAGTTTATCGATGGTGATAACATTTCCATTACTCAAAATGGTAAGGACTTCACCATTTCTACTAAGAAAGATGTAACTTTTGATACGGTAACAGCTACTCAAACGATTACAGCGCCAAAGGTTAAAGCGACAACTGGGGTTGAAACTCCTCAAGTAACAGGTTTGACTAACACTGCATGGACTCTAGGCCAAACACAACCTGTATCTGGTCGTGCAGCTACAGAAGACCAATTGAAATACGTTGATGATCAAGTATCAGAAAATAAAGCCAAGATTGCTGACAATACAGATAAGATTGGTAAAAATGCAGAGGCTATTGCGGATAACAAACAAAAAATAGCTGATAATAAAGCTGCAATTGATAAAAATGCAGTAGATATTGCTACTAACAAAGATAATATCGCAACTAATAAAGCCGATATAGCAACTAATAAAGATAATATTGCGACGAATAAACAAAATATTGCAGATAACAAAGCGGCCATCACTAAAAATGCTGGCGATATCGCAGCCAATAAAGCTAATATTGATAAAAATACAGAAGCTATTGGTCGTAAGATTTCCTTAGGTGGTAATACTGGTTCAACAGATGAGAAATCCTTAAGTACAGGCGATGTGAAATTCAATATTAAAGGGCAAAATGGTATTGTTACTGAAGCTAATGGCGAAGATGTAACTGTCAAATTGGATGATGCTACGGCTAATAAAATCAACAATGCAGCAAATATGGATTTGAGCAACTTAACAGATGCTGGTAAACAACAAGTTAAAGATTTATCCGCATGGAATGTAGTAGCTAATGGTAATACTGCTGAAAAAGTTGAAGGTGGCAATACAGTTAAGTTTATCGATGGTGATAACATTTCCATTACTCAAAATGGTAAAGATTTCACAATTGCTACTAAACAAGACGTAACTTTCAATACTGTAAAAGCAAATCAAACCATTACAGCACCAGAAGTGAAAGCTACAGAAGGTGTAGAAACACCTCAAGTAACGGGTTTGACTAACACTGCATGGACTCCGGGTCAAACACAGCCTGTCTCTGGACGTGCCGCCACAGAAGATCAATTGAAACATGTTGATGATCAAGTAGCAGAAAACAAAGCCAACATTGCTGATAATACAGATAAGATTGGTAAAAATGCTGATGCCATTGCGGATAACAAGCAAAAAATAGCTAATAATAAAGCTGCAATTGATAGAAATGCTGCTGATATTGCAACTAATAAGGACAATATTGCTGCGAATAAACAAAATATTGCTGATAACAAAGCGGCTATCACTAAAAATACTAGTGATATTGCAACTAATAAGGATAACATCGCAACCAATAAAGCTAATATCGACAAAAACACGACAGCTATTGCTCGTAAGATTTCTTTAGGTGGTAACTCTGGTTTGACTGATGAAAAATCGTTGAGTACAGGCGATGTAAAATTCAATATTAAAGGCGAAAACGGTTTAACAACTATAGCTAATGGTGAAGATGTAACTGTTAAGATTGATGATCAAACTAAAGCAAAAATCGATAATGCTGCAAATCAAGACTTGAGCAACTTAACAGATGCTGGTAAACAACAAGTTAAAGATATATCTGCATGGAAGGTAACAGCTGCAGGAGGTACTGTTGAAAAAGTACAAGGTGGGGATACCGTAAAATTCCAAGCTGGTGATAATCTTGTAGTTAACCAAGATAGAACTACTTTCACATATGGCTTGGCTAAAGACTTAAAAGGCCTAAACAGTGTTACTGTAGGTGATGAAAACGGTGTATCTACTAAAATCACTCCTGCAGGTACAACTGTGAAAGATGCAGCTGGCAACTCTACTACAATTAATGGGGGTGGTATGACTATTACTCCTGCAGATACAGCAGCTAGCCCTGTATCACTTACTGTAGACGGCTTAAATAATGGTGGCAACAAAATTCATGGAGTAGCGCCTGGTACAGCTGATACTGATGCAGTAAATGTTAGCCAATTGAAAGCATCTAATGCTGGTTTACAAGAAGCTGTTAACCGTGTTGGTACTGAAACACAACGTGTTGGTGCTCATGCAGCAGCTATGGCAGCGTTGAAACCAATTCAATATGATCCATTGGAACCAACACAAATTATGGCTGGTATTGGTAACTACCGTGGTGAAACTGCGGGTGCCATCGGTATTGCTCACTACCGAACTGAAGATACTATGTTCAACGTAGGTGTTTCACTTGGTACTAGCCATAACATGGTAAATGCAGGTGTAACGCATAAATTTGGTGGTAGTCGTGAAAGAAAAGACGCTATTCCAGAACGCTATAAGGCGGGGCCTATTAGCTCTGTTTATGTAATGCAAGATGAAGTATCTAGTCTCAAAAAAGAAAATAGTAATCAAAAAACGGTTATTGCTAATCAAGCAGCGCGTCTAAATACATTAGAAGCTGAAAATGAACGTCAACGTCAAGAATTGGCTGAAACTAAACAAGGCTTAGATGACTTGCGTGCCGTAGTAAATCAATTATTAGCTTCTAAAGGTTAAGAGTTGAGAACTAATTTTGATAATAGTCTAAGATAGTTATTTCTCTGTAAAACTAAAGAACCTCTTATACATTGTTGTACTTGATAGGGTATATACATTTCGTATAAGAGGTTCTTTTGCTATTTTGATATGTATTCTTATTTAAAATGCATAACATATGAATGACTTCTCATATGTTGTGTGATATAATACAGTGGAAATAAGAGGTAAAGTGATACCTCTATTATGTATGATCTTGCATGAATAGGAGATAGGATGTTAGACCGTATACAACGATGGCTTTCAATAGACACCATGTTGCCTGTTGCAGAACGATTAGGAGCTGTAGGAACTACAAAGCAGCTATATGGTAATTATTTAAAAATAGCTTGGCCAGCTACATTACAAGGTTTGATGTTACAATTTATGACTGCCATTGATTTGGCGATGGTTGGTGCCTTAGGTGCGTCAGCTCTTGCTTCGGTAGGCATTATGGGTCAACCTGAGATGGTAATGCTCATCTTTTGTCGAGCCTTATCCATTGCTGTGACGGCAATTATAGCTCGTCGTCATGGTGAAGGTGATGTAGATGGTATGAATGCCGTACTCAAGCAATCTATTTTATTGAATTTTTTAATTTATGTACCGTTATTATTGATATGTTTCTTGAATTTAGAGCATATTCTACGTTTTACGGGTGCTGAAGATGGCTATATTGAAACAGCCGTTTGGTATGGTCGTTTCATAGTTATTAGCTTAATATTTCAGTCCTTTAGCCAAATCGTAGGGGCTGCACTCATTGGATATGGTAACACTAAAGTTATTTTTAAATCTAATGTAGTAGGGAATATTTTGAATACGATAATGAATTTCTTCTTGATTTATGGTATTGGTTTCTTCCCTGAACTTGGCGTTATGGGGGCAGGTGTATCCACTATGATCAGTAGTGCTATTATTGCATTATTGTTGTTGCGTACGATTTCACAACATACTTCTACTGGATTAACATTGCGCCATCCGTCGAAATGGATGTTTGAAAGGCCCGTATTACATACAATGTTTCATGTCGGTGGCAGTTCTTTAGGAGAACAGTTCTTTGAGCGGTTCGGTATGTATACATACACTATGATTGTTGCTTCCTTAGGTGCGGTACCTTTAGCAGCACATTACGTATGTATGAATTTAATGGATATATTTTACTATTTTGCGATGGGTCTTGGATTTGCAGGTGCATCACATACGGGGCAAAGTCTGGGACACAAACGACCAGATATTGCACGTACTTATGGTAAAATTGGTGCTCGTATTGGTTTAGTCGTGGGCCTTGTAAGTGCATTAATCTTTATTGGTCCTGGTGATTTTTTAGTACAGTTATATACTCGTGAAAGTGATGTTGTTACACTTTCAGCCACTTTGATGGGCATTATGGCTATCGCTGCATTCCCTCAAGCATTACAGCAAGTGTATTCCGGTGTGTTGAAAGGGGCAGGAGATACATATTACATCATGAAATATTCTCTTGTAAGCGTAGCAATCATTCGTCCTATTATTACTTATTTATTGTGCATTACACTAGGTTTAGGGCTTTTTGGGGCATGGTTATCTTTGTGCTTCGATCAGTCTCTAAGATTATGTTGTTCTTATTTGAGATTTATTCGAGGAACATGGCAACATAAGGTTGTTTAATGAGATGTAAATTCTTTTTCACATTGAAAGTTTTAGAAGGATTCATGAAAAAGAAGTGAATAAACTCTTGTCTATTAAAAATTTTTGATGTACAATACGTAATGTGAAAAAAATGACACATTGGGGAATGTGTTATCTGACCAGAAACTTCTGATTTCACGTATATATGTAAGGGATATACATATGAAATGATAAAAGCTTCCTTAGTGCATAAGGGAGCTTTTATTCGTTCAATTATAGTTAGATCTATTAGTATATATAATAATGATTTTGATGAACTTATAAGACCGGTAATTTTATTATTGTTAGAGAATCTTAAAAAAGATAAATAGTATTATAATTTCAGGAATGTAATATGTGCAGAGAATCGCAGTGATTCGGCAATAGAGAGGGTTTAAATATTTATATTTATAATATTTATAGATAGATATAACTAAAAATTCATCAAATATTCATGAAGAATGTTGAATTATATTGAAAAATTGTGTAAAATATAAGCATATTATTACCAACGCCTAAGTATTATAAGGGCTGTTTTTGGAGGGAATTATAATGAATAAAAAATTATTAGCTTTATTGGCAGTTGCTGCTGTAGGTGTGTCCGTAGCAGGTGCAACTCCTCAAACTCAATTCAATAAAGGTGAGTTTCAAGTTGATCTTGGTGCGTCTGATTCTAAAGCAAAAACTAAAGCTTGGACTTCTGATGCAAAATGGAACTTTGATGGTGGTGTAACATACGCTTTCACAGATAAAACAGCGTTGCAATACCAATACCATGGTTTGAATGATAAAATGTTCGGCACTAGCTATAGTGATAGAATGCAAGAAGTTAATTTGATTCAATCCTTGAACAAAAATTTCGCAGTATATGGCGGTTATGCTCACATTTCTGGTGATACATTCCCTAAAGCAAATAATATTGCTCAATTAGGTGTAATTGGTAAAGCTAACCTTGGCTCCAAAGTAGACGTTTATGGTAAAGCGGGTGTAGGGACTAAGAGAACTACCACTTGGGAAGCAGGTTTAGGTTATAAAGTTAACCAAGACTGGGATATTAATGCAGGGTATCGTTATATCAATACTAAACGTGATGATAAGTCTAATATTTCCTTCCAAGGTCCTGTAGTAGGATTATCTTACCGTTTCGGTGGTCACAAATCCGTAGCTCCTGTATACACTCCAGCGCCAGCTCCTGTATACACTCCGGCTCCAGCTCCTACTGTAGAAGCGCCTGCATATAAAACTCCTAAATTGGATTACTATGTACAATCTATCTACTTTGACTCCGACCAAGATGTTGCTCGTGCAGACCAATATCCAAACTTAACAGCTGCTGTAAATGCTGCTAACCAATATTCTCAAGACCAAGTTAAATTGATGGGTAACGCTGATACTGATGCAAATCCTCAATACAACATTGCTTTGTCTGAACGCCGCGTACAATATGTGGCTCAATATTTAGTTAACCATGGTGTATCTGCCGATCGTCTTATCGGTATTGCTAATGGTGATGTTAAACCAGTTGCAACTAACTCTACAGCAGCAGGTAAAGCTGAAAACCGTCGTGTAGACGTTTATATTCATCGCTAATCTCTAGACTAATCTAGATTAGGCCTACAATAAGTCCACCTTCAATCATGCTCTTTTGTTTATCGAGAATTCGAGCATGCGATAAGGTGGACTTTTGTGTTATACTAAAATTGCATACAATCCTAGGTCATACAATGTTCATTATGTTTTGGTAATGTATGCGATGTGAGAATCGTATAGTTATATAGGTGTAGCTTATTAATAGTGTTATGTGAAGTAGGTTATTATGAAAGAATTCAAATATTACAAACAGCTCATAGGAGCTATTATACTAGCGGGCATTATGATTATGATGGCACTACGTATAAGTGATATTGCTAGTGGTCTTGACGCTATCTTTACGGCTTTTGTTCCGCTCATTGTGGGTGCTTGTATTGCTTTCGTATTGGATATTCTAGTCGTTCGTTATGAACGATGGCTATGGCCTAAGTGTGACTCTGGATGGAAGTATAAAATACGTCGCCCTTTGAGTCTTTTGCTATCCTTTGTAACAATTAGTGTTATTGTGTATTTTATTGCTCGGATGGCTTTACCTCAATTGATTCATTCTATGTCGATTATTGTAGCTGCATCACCGCAATTGTATACGGATTTCCAAACATGGATGCAACATATTACAGAAACCATTCCAATGGCGTCGAATCAAACGATTATAGATGCCCTAAGTGGAGAGAATATTGCTAAATATACTCGTGAATGGGGGACAAAAGGTGGCACATATATTGTAAATGCAATGGGCACCGTATTGTCTTGGACTTTGAACATAGGTCTTGGCTTAATTTTTGCTGTTTATATGTTGCTTGATAAGGAACGCCTTATGTTACAAGGTAAACGTATATTAAAGGCATATGCATCAGATGAGTGGGTAAATCGAGTTAGTTATGTAACTCGTGTAGCAGTTCAAACATTCAGTAATTTTTTTGTAGGTCAGTTTATAGATGCCTTGGTTCTAGGCGTGATGGTAGGTATTACTTTATGGCTATTTAATATTGAATATGCTACAACGATTGCTTGTGTAATTGGTTTAACTGGTTTGATTCCACTACTAGGTATTTATGTTGGTGGTATCATTGGAGCCGTTATGCTACTTACTGTTGGCCCTATGGATGCTCTCATCTATGTAATTATTTTAGAGGTACTTCATCAAATTGAAAGTAACTTTATTTATCCTAAAATTGTAGGTAACTCTGTTGGATTACCAGGTTTGTGGGTATTTGCTGCTGTTATCGTAGGCGGTAGTTTGATGGGGGTTACTGGTATGTTGATCGGTGTACCTTTAGTGGCTACATGCTATAAATTGATTATGACTGATGTAGATGGACGACTTGCATCTAATGAAGGTTTATAGTATATTGTCTAAATGATATGACTATTTACATATTTTTCGTGTTGCTGAATATAGCATGAACTTATAGAAATTCTAGTGTACTAATAGTTTGATTAATAGAAGCATAGTATCTAGTAGGAGGATTATAATGAATAAAAAGTTGATTTCTATGGCATTAACGGGGGTATTAGCAGTGGGCATGTTATCCGTTGCTACACCAAGTGTGGCAGATGCACGCAAAACAAAGCCTGAAACAAGTACGGATATTTCTGTAAAACGTGCACCTGGCGAGTCCATAGTTATGACTATGAGCCAAATTGGAACTATTTTTCAAAATCGCTATCCAAATGCGGCGCTTCATTCTGTAGAGCTCAACTCTAATGACTTGAACTATGGTTATAAAGTAGTTGGTTATAGTAAGTATCATCAGTACAAGATGAAAATTGACGTAATCACTGGTAATGCTTCTGATATGGAAGAGGGGGGCAAACCTAAGAAAGTTATTGGTGAGATTTTTAATAAAGATAAAGTTATTGAATCAACGCAAGCAGAACGTGTTGCAAAACAACAACTTGGAAATGATGCTGTTATGAAGGGCTGGAAAATTGAAGCTCATAATGGTAAAGTTTTATACTATGTGACTATGCATCAAGATGGTAAAAAAGTAGTTGTTACAGTAGATGCTGAGACAGGTGCTTATGTAGAACAATCTAAATCCTATAAATTACCACCTGAGCCAGATCAAGGCTTTGATGGTCGTAAAACAAATCTCGTTTGGGGTTCTGATATAGATATGGGCCGCTAACCTATCTATTGATGATTAATAAGAAAAGAGCCGAAGGCAATGCCTTTGGCTCTTTTTTGCGATTCCGATACTATAAAATATCGGTTAATAGTGCTCTTATGTTAGAATATTTTTTTTACAATAGATATGTTTGCAACAAAAGGACTGCGCCTAGGTTTAGTCCTTTTATTATTTATAACTATAGTTGTATTACCAACGATTTTCGTAGTACACTTGTGTCCACATGATAACCTCGACGAGGGATGGATGTGGGCTCATAGTTTCGCCTACAGTGATAACGGATCTAGGGTCCATTTCACGAGTAATACCTTTTTCACGTAAACGTTTAGTGCGTTCAGAAGCGATTTCTTCATTGATGGCTGTCAACGGAGTTACACCACTATTCATAAGATTCACATAAGGCTGGAAGAGGATAGAGGCTTGAGGACCTACGACATGCATACCAAGGATATGGTTGGTGTCTTTATCTACTACAATTTTTACAAATCCATCGTTTACATCACCAGGGTTGATACCCATTGCATAGCCTTTTGCAGTGGAGGAGTAGAAGTTCTTCCCAACCCCTACATTGTAACCTGCTTTGATAGCTTCCGCCTCTGTGAGACCTACATTACCAATTTCAGGATAGGAGAATGTAACCTTAGGTAATGTATCATACCTTGCCCAACGGTAATCATCTTCACTTGTTGCATAGAAGAGATTGTGAGCAATGATATCTGCTTCGTAGTTTGCACGGTGACGGAATGCAGGTTCACCATTTACATCACCTAAAGCGTAGATACCATCAACGGATGTTTCTAAGAATTCATTAGTTTTAATCCAGCCTTTAGGCCATGTTTCGATACCAGTATTTTCAAGGTGAAGCTCTTCCACAGCTGGACGGATACCTGCAGCTACAAGGATTTCTTCAACTTTAGTTTCTGTAATTTCTCCAGTAGTACGATCTTTAGTAACTACCACTTTAAGGCCATCTTTTTGGCGGATTTCAACAGTGTCTTGGTTTAGAAGTACGTTAATACCACGTTCTCTGTAGTTGTTAAGCAAGTGTTCCGATATATCTGCATCTTCTTTAGGAACTAAACGTACATTATGTTGTAGAATTGTTACTTTTGTACCAGCGGAATCAAATACATGAGCGAACTCAACACCAATCGGACCCGCACCAAGTACAGCAAGGGATTTATATGGCTGTTTAGGGAATTTATCACCAAAGAGACTTTCACTAGTAAGGAAACCTGCCTCTTGAAGACCAGGTACATTCGGTACATTACTATAGCCACCAGTACCAAGGATAATTGTAGGCGCTGTAATTTCTACAATGCCAGAACCATCGTTAAGATGGATGTTCATCACTTTATCAGATACAAAGCTTGCTGCACCACGATACACATCTACGTTGTCATAGGCATTGTAATAATCATAGATGCCTGCAGATTCGTCAATTTTATGCCAAGTACGCTTGGACACAGTGTCCCAGTCCATAGTAGCAGAACCAACATTAACACCGATTTTTTTAAATTCTTCTGTTTCTTGGATTGCGTTAGCCACTGTAACCATAACTTTTGTAGGGATACAACCGCGAGTTAGGCATGTGCCACCAAATTTACCTTTTTCTATGATTGCCACTTTAAGGCCTTTTTTGAGCGCAGCGTCAGCTACGATGGTTGCGCCTCCTGTACCAACTACAATAATATCGTATTGTTTCATGTTGATTCCTTTCTATATATCTACTAATAGTTATTATCATTAACTATATTATACCACTACATTGAAAAAAATCAATATAGTTTGTTAGTGATTGGTGAAAGTTTATATTTAGTTTATCCAAATACATAATATTATTTCCAGAAAATTAAGAGGCGCGGATATATGTAACTTCCACAAAGCCTTATAAAATAATATGTAATTAGTTTACAAAAAAAGACGGTCCCAAAGGACCGTCTAAAAAAATTTTAGTTCCAATCTTGATGATAACCGCGTTTTGCATAATCAGCAGTAGCAGTGAAGAGGATATCTGTGCTAGAGTTAAGTGCAGTTTCCGTGGAATCTTGTAATACGCCGATAATAAAGCCTACGCCTACAACTTGCATTGCTACATCATTGGATATACCGAATAGGGAACAAGCCAATGGAATGAGTAACAAGGAACCGCCTGCAACACCGGAAGCCCCACATGCACCTATAGTGGCAATAACAGATAATAGGATTGCGGTAGGAATATCTACAACGATACCTAATGTATGCGCCGCAGCTAATGTCATGATTGTGATTGTAATTGCTGCACCACCCATATTGATTGTAGCTCCTAATGGAATGGATACGGAATACATATCTGGATTAAGTTTTAATCGTTTGGCTAAATCAAGGTTTACGGGAATGTTTGCAGCAGAACTACGTGTAAAGAATGCATAGATTGCAGATTCTCGTAAGCATTTGAATACCAATGGGTATGGATTACGACGAAGGTAAATAAATGATAAAATTGGATTGATTACTAGTGCTACAAAGATCATAGAACCAAGTAATAATACGAGTAATTGAAAGTACCCAATCAAGGCTTCGATGCCGTTAGTAGCAATGGATTCTGCTACAAGGCCCATAATACCAAGAGGGGCGAATCGAATGATCCAACCTACTACAGTAGTAATAGCTTGTGCAATGGACTCCATAACTTCCTTCGTATTCATCGGTGCATGGCGTAAAGCACCACCAATGATAAGTGCCCAACCTAAAATACCGATGTAGTTAGCAGTCATTAATGCTTTTACTGGATTATCAACTACATTTTTTAGTAATGTTGTCATAACCTCTACGATACCTTGAGGTGGTGCGGCATCGGCTGCACCTGCTGCTAGGTGTAATGTAGTAGGAAAAAAGAAGCTTACGATTACTGCTAAAGCCGCAGATAGGAATGTACCTAGTAAATATAAGGTTATAACAGAGCCCATACCTGTTTTTTGTCCAGAGCGATGTTTACTAATCGCAGCAATTACTAAGAAAAATACGAGGATAGGGGCGATACCTTTTAGCGCTCCAACGAAGAGGACTCCTAATAAAGCAAGTTCATTGGCCACATCGGGCACATAAAGAGCAGTTAAAATACCAATAATCAAACCTATGATAATTTGTTGGATTAGACTGACTCTATTGATTGATTTTACAAATCGATTCATAGTACACTCCAATACTTATATAAAAACAAATAAAATTCCATGATAAAGTATCCTTTCAACATGGACATATGTCATTATACAACGAACATGAAATGGTGGCAATAGATATTATAATCGATAGTCGTATATATTTATTATAAATATAGGTAAAAAATAGATATGTGTGTTTAGTTCTATATTATGTAGCGGAAAATACTAAATACCAGTGTTTTTAGTAGATATGTATATATTACATAGTCACTATATAGAGTATATATATTAGGATTCTTTTTAGCGTTCCTATAGTGTGGTATACTATGCCATATATAATTCTTGAACATAGTTCTTGATTTGTGAAAGGACCATAATGAATACTAAAGAATTTAAAACGTATGCAGATAAAGAAAAATTTGTGCAAGGCGTTTTTTCTAATATTGCAAAAAACTATGATTTAATGAATACGGTGTTAAGCTTTGGACAAGATTATTTTTGGCGTAAATTCTCTGTAAAAGCGATGAATATCGGTCCTCACCAATATGTACTTGATGTGGCATGTGGTACTTGTGTATTTACGAAGGAAGCATTACGTCAAGAGCCCACTTTGAAAGTAGAGGCATTAGATTTTAATAGTGAAATGCTAAACCAAGGGCGTGTTCGTATTGAAACTGCCGGTTTACTTGATCAAGTAAATTTAGTACAAGGTGATGCCATGGCCTTACCATATGAGGATAATACATTTGATGCTGCAATGAGTGGCTTTGCAATGCGAAATGTTCCAGATATTAAGCAGGTATTGTCTGAAATGCAACGCGTGGTAAAACCAGGGGGGAAGGTTGTGGTGTTAGAACTTGCAAAACCAAGTATGTTTGGGTTTAAACAGTTATATAACTTCTATTTTTCATATATATTGCCTATTATAGGAAAATTGAGCAAAGATAACTCTTCCTATGCATGGCTTCCAGAATCTTTACGTAGATACCCACATCAAAGTGAGATTTTAGAAATCTGGAAATCTCTTGGATATGAAAATGCCACCTATCATGAATTGACAGGCGGCATTGTAGCTGTACACGAAGGTGTGGTACCGGAAAATTCTATTGTAGATAATAAGTGATGTTAGCGTCTTGTGAAACTATTAAAGAGCCTTTTTCTACAGGCGTAGCAGTTTCGAGAGCTGCTTTTAGCATTACTGGGTTACGATAGTAACCAGAGTCCATTGTGCTAGTTTCAGTTGTGCTAATGGAAACAGTTTTTACTGGTCCCAATGTACGACCGAGGGCAGCTGCGATAACTTCTGCTTTATGGCGACCGTTTTGAATCGCTTCTGTAGTTAAAGAATCAGATAATTGTTGAGATACATCATTTTGGAATGAAAGGTTGTTGATGTCGTTAGCACCAGCGCTAACAGCAGCATCGACAACCTTTCCTACGTTATCAAGGTTATTGATCTTAACTGTTACATGATTTGATACATTGTAACCTGTATTGATGCGTTTGCCGTCTTGATAGTCGCTCGTTGGATTGATGGAAATGCTAGATGTATAGATGTCTTTTTTGGCAACACCTAAGTTAGCTAATTGACTAATTAAATTACTCATAATACGATCATTATTAGATTTTGCAGCATTGATATTGGTATTTTGGCTTGTAATACCAAGTGTTAAAATGGCATAGTTAGGTGCTACGGATCGAGACGCTTGACCAGTAATATTAATTTCTGACGTATCAAATGTGCCCTGTGGTGCAGCTAATGTGGTAGTTCCCATAGTAGCACATATAGCAGCTATAGCTACAGCTTTTGATAATAATTGTTTTGATAGTTTCATACTCAATCTCCTTACAATAATGTAATATTCATATTGGTAAACGCTAATAAAAGAAAACCAATTTGCGCTGAACGTTCTTTATTACAGCTACATTGTACATGGTTAATTGTGTAAAATCAATTATTAGGTTTATAGTTAAAAATGAAAATAAAATGAAAATTTTGTAAAATTGAGAATTGGGGGTTGCGATTATATTTTCATTGTACTATAATATGCATACAGTCGTTTGAGCGGCTGTTTCTTAATGAGTGTAGCAATACACTTAGAGGTTTAAAATGAACTTCAAAAAAGATTATAAAATGTGTTGACATGAAAGTGGTCATAATGTTATTATAATCAAGTCGTCAATTACGACAGTACTTAACAATGAAGTAGTGCAAATTGATAACAGATCTTTGAAAACTGAACAATGATAGGTAATCAATCAAAACGATTGAACATATGCCAGAGTGCGGGTTTTGACAAAGTCAAAACCAACCATAATTCAAAGTTACTTCAATGTAACGACAACAAATAATGAGCTATTCAAATAGCTTCAAGATATCTTGGAGAGTTTGATCCT